>JAABSZ010000039.1:0-23948 GCA_011390135.1 Desulfobacteraceae bacterium
GCCGCGTCCATGCTGGCCAATACTTTGGGAATCGAGTTCGACCCGGACAAGGATTATGACGAAAGGCGTCAGGTCTATCAGATGTCGGGGAAGATCGTCGAATCCCAGCACATCAGCCAGGCCGCGCTGGGGGCCGAGGGGAACCTCTGGACCACGGTGCTGGCGGCTGCGGTCTTCGTGAAATAATGGAGATAAACCGATCCATTGTCCGGTCATTTGTCCGGTTCGGCGGCCAAGAGGTGCGGGAATGGGAATTGGCCCAGGCCGATATCGTGGTGCTGCCGCTGCCCTATGAGAAGGCGCTCTCCTATGGGCTCGGGGCATCTGACGGCCCCTTTCATCTGCTCAATGCATCGACCCAGCTCGAAGCTCTGGACGAGGAGACCCTGATATGCTGGGCCGACTTGAAGATCCATACGGCCTCTCCCTGTTATCCGGACGGAGAGCCGGAAAGCGCAGTAATGGAGATGAAAAGGATTGCAGCCGATATCCTTTCTCAAAGAAAGCGGCTGCTCTGCCTGGGCGGAGATCATTCCATCTCCATCGGTCCCATCATGGCCGCGGCAGATGCCTTTGAAAATCTTGGAGTGCTGCAGGTCGACGCGCACCTGGATCTTCGGGAGGAGTGGAACGGCAGCCGCTTCAACCATGCCTGCGTCATGCGCCGCGTGATAGAAGATCTGGGGCTTCCTGTAGTTCCGGTGGGAACCCGGGCCGTGGCACAGGAGGAGATCGAGGTGATCCGGAGAAAAGGGATCGAACCCTTCTGGGCGCACCAGATCTCCTTGACGGATGAGAGTTGGATCGAAGGGGCAGTGGAGAGGCTTCCGGAGAATGTCTATCTCTCGGTCGATCTCGACGGCCTGGACCCTTCGGTGATTCCGGGAACCGGAACCCCGGAGCCGGGAGGGCTCACCTATCGGCAGGTTGTCTCACTGATCAAGGCCGTTGGAAAGCGGCGAAGGGTTGTTGCGGCAGATGTCACGGAGCTTTCCAAAATTCCGGATTCTCAGGTGTCGGAGTTTACAGCAGCCAGAATAGCGGCAAAAATCTTTGTCCACTGCTGGCCCGATCCAAAATCGGGCTCAAAATCGGGCTCAAAATCGGGTTCGGAATCGAAAGAATAGGGATGTCTCCGGACCAAGAATGATCTGCAAAAGGAGGAAAAGGTTTTGAAATCCAGAAAAAGTTTCGCGACCCGGTTTCTGATCCTGCTCTGCATCTTCTCCCTAGCCTTTATGACCGTCGGATGTGAAAATGACGAGGATGAGGGGAATCTGATTACGGTCTGCAACGGGGACAATAAGGAGTATCGGGTAAAACTCTTTGATGCGGACAATCATGAGATCATGGGCCAGTTCACCCTTGAAAAATGGTATTATCTGGCCGATACCTGCAGTGAATTCGAGGATGTGCCCGACGGCCCCTATTATCTGGCCATCTACAGAGATAATGGACAGGATCCGACCGATGTATCCGGAACCTTTTATGTGGAGGATTACGAATATGAGGGTTTTCATATCGACTCCACCGGAGATATCGAGCGAGACTGAGCCGAAACAAAAGTTTTTGGGTTATTCGTAAAAAATTAAAACATTTAAAGTGGAGATCAGTATGAAAAGAATTCTTTACACCCTTTTGCTGACCCTGTTTCTATTGATGCCGGCCATGACGGTTACGGCAGAAGATGTCACCCTGACCCTGGATGAGGAGAAGCTTCGGGAGCTGATCAAAGAGGTCATCCGGGAAAATCCCGAGCTGCTGTATGAGACCATCAACGCGTATGTGGTGGAACTCAGGCAGAAAAAACAGGATCAGGACCTGGAAAGCAGTCTGAAAGGCCCTCGGGCCGAGGACGAGATCCGGAGCCACAATCCGGTAAAGGGCCCGCTCAAAGAGGAGGATGCGGTCATTACGATCGTCGAATATACCGATTTCGAGTGCCCCTACTGCGTCCGGGCCTCCCGGACAATGGAGGAGTTGCTGAAGAAGTATCCGGAGAATATCCGGTTGGTCTTCAAGAACAAACCCCTGGAGATGCACGAGAATGCCATGCCCGCGGCAAAGGCTGCGCTTGCGGCCGGGAACCAGGGAAAATTCTGGGAGTATCACGACCGCCTCTTTGACGCTTCGCCTAAGCTGGGCCAGGATCAGTTGGTGGAGATTGCAAAGGATCTGAAGCTGGACATGGAACGATTCAACCGGGACTTGATCTCGGAGGAGATCGAAGCCCAGGTGGCCCTCGACATTGCCGATGCCGAAGCCCTCGGCTTCAAGGGAACCCCCTCCTTTCTGATCAATGGTATCAAGACGAGCGGGGCAAGGCCCCTGGCCTATTTCTCTGAGATCGTGGACCGGCTGTTGGCCGAGGCCGAGGAGAAAAGCGCGGAGTAAAATCGGGCAATCAATTCCGAAAACAAGAAGCGGCGGAAGGAATCCTTTTCGATTCTTTCCGCCGCTTTATACTTGATTTTGGGTAAAACGGATCTGCCGTTACTTATTCTTCCTGGCGATCTTGGCCCACGGGTCTCGCAGCGGCACGGTCCGGTTGAAGACGAGCCGGTCCGGCCGGCAGTCCCGCAGATCCGCGCAGAAGTATCCGAGCCGCTCGAACTGGTACCGATCCTCTGGCACAGCATCGGCAAGGGATGGCTCCAGCTTGCAGCCGGTCAGGATTTCCAGGGAATCGGAGTTGATATGCTCGATGAAATCCCCCTTTCCGGCCCCGGGGCTTTCGGTGTTGAAGAGTCGGTCGTAGAGGCGCACCTCGGCATCCGCGGCATGGGGGGCCGAAACCCAGTGGAGCGTCGCCTTGACCTTGCGGCCGTCGGGCGCGTCCCCGCCCCGGGTGGCCGGATCATAGGTGCAGCGAATCTCGGTGATTTGGCCGCTTTCATCCCGGATCACATCCTTGCAGGTGATGAAGTAGGCATACCGCAGCCGCACCTCCCGGCCCGGCGCGAGCCGGAAGAATTTTTTGGGCGGATTCTCCATGAAGTCGTCCCGTTCGATGTAAAGCTCCCTTGAAAAGGGGATCTTCCGGGTTCCCATGGATTCATCCTCGGGGTTGTTGATCGCTTCCAGCTCTTCGCTCTCCCCTTCGGGATAGTTTTCTATGACCACCTTCAACGGCCGCAGCACCCCCATGACCCGCGGGGCGGTTCTGTTGAGATCCTCCCGGACGCAGTGTTCCAGGAGCGCGAAATCGACAACGCTGTCTCTTTTGGCCACGCCGATCCGGTCGCAGAAGGTCCTGATGGCTCCGGCCGGATATCCCCTGCGGCGCACCCCTTGAAGCGTCGGCATCCGGGGATCATCCCAGCCGCTCACATGGCCTTCATCCACCAGACGGATCAGCTTCCGCTTGCTCAGCACGGTAAAGCTCAGGTTGAGCCGTGCGAACTCGATCTGCCTCGGATGATAGACCGCGAGTTCATCCAGCACCCAGTCGTAGAGGGGCCGGTGATCCTCGAACTCCAGTGTGCAGAGGGAGTGGGTGATCCCCTCGAGGGAATCGGAGATGCAGTGGGTGTAGTCGTACATCGGATAGATGCACCACTGGTCTCCGGTTCGATGATGCACCACCTTCCGGATGCGGTAGATCGTCGGGTCCCGGAGGTTCATGTTTCCCGATGCCATGTCGATCTTTGCCCTGAGTACATGCGCACCGTCTTCGAACTCGCCGTCGCGCATCCTTCGGAAGAGGTCGAGATTCTCCTCCACGGACCGGTTCCGGTAGGGGCTCTCCTTCCCCGGCTCGGTCAGGGTTCCCCGGTGCTCACGGATCTCCTCCGCGCTCAGGGAGTCCACATAGGCTTTTCCCTCCTGGATCAGTTGAACCGCAAATTCGTAGAGCTGCTCGAAATAGTCGGAGGCATAGTACTCTCTCTCCTCCCAGTCAAAGCCGAGCCAGCGGACATCGGCCTTGATCGACTCGACATACTCCACCTCCTCCCTGGCCGGGTTGGTGTCGTCATACCGGAGATTGCAGGTCCCGCGGAACTCCGCGGCCAGGCCGAAGTTCAAGCAGATCGATTTGGCATGTCCCAGATGGAGATAGCCATTTGGCTCCGGCGGAAACCGGGTGGCCACCCGGCCGAAATGTTTGTAATACTTCTGATCCCGCTGGATGATGTTTCGGATGAAATTTGAGGGTGCGGATGCCATAAAATGTCTTTACCACCTTTTCGGTTGGAAGGTTTTCTGATTCTTGACCGGATGGGATGTTCGTCTAATCGAAGTCGTAGATGAGCACCTTTGTCCAGTAGGTTTTGAAACGATTCAAAAATGCCTTGTGCATCGGATGAATCTGATAGCTGTCATGGTCTGCGATGTTTTCGAAAATCAGCGTAATCGCCACGCTGTAGGTGTTGTCGATGGTGGGCCTCTCCTCTGTCCTGGCCGGCGTGCCCACATAGGCCGCCTTGGTGTAGACGATGCTTCTCAGGGGCTCCAGCCCCCTGCGGAATTCTTTGAACTCCTCTTCTGTCAGGTCTTCCCTCAGCCAAAAAAGTACCGTGTGAACGAGCATCGCATTACCTCCTTTAATTGGATTCTATACCGGTCCCGGATCATTGACCGACACCTGTAGTGTTAAATGGATATGGGCGGAAAATCAAGTTTTTTCCGAAATCCTCTTGCATGAAAGATAAAAATCGTTCATGTTTTATAGGATGCACTCCTGCAGCAGAGGAGAGGATGAAAGGGAAAGGATAAGAGGGAGAGGATGAAACGGAGAGGATAAAAGGGAAAAGGATGGCAGAAGAACCGGGCAGGCATTCGGGAGGGGATTTCCATGGGTTTGATGAGGCCCCGGCTCTGAAGAAGAGGGGGCCTTTACCGAGACATTTAAAAGGATGGATCAGAAGCGCCATCAAGCCCTGTAAGGGCTTTTTCTATTTCCCGATCCACTGGAGGGCTTCTTCATACCGGCTCCGGTCGAAATGCTCGATCTCGATGCCGGAGAAGAGGCCGAAGATGGCCATGTAGGTCTTCTCGGACACATCCTGGCTGATCAGGGCCAGCTTCTCGATCCTGTCGGTATAGGGCATGACGAACTTGAGGTTTTCATAGAGGGCATCCGCGCCGATGGTGATATCCGGGTAGGGCTCCACCACGATCAGCAGTCGAACCTTTCCTCTGGCCCCGATTCCTTTTTCGATATCCTCGGAGATGCTCTTCATCTCCTTCTTCGACAGGGTTCCGGTGATCCGGTACCCTGCAAAATTGCCGTCCAGGGCTCTGATTTTCTCATACATGAAAGTTCCTCCTTATGGGCATGCGGTGCGGTTGGGATAGATTTTCGAGCAAACATTTTTAAGGTGCTTTTGATAAAATATAGATGCTTTGATAAAATTAAGGCGCTTGGATAAAATATAGATCGAATGGGCCCGGGATCAAGGTCCGGCGGAAAAACCTTTTTGTCGGCAGATTTTTTCTTGTGCAACATAGGGGAATAGGAATAAGGTAAATAAGGTAGCCGGATAATAGTAGCCGGATAATAGTAGTCTGATAAAAGTAGTCTGATAAAAGAGGGGAAAGAGGATGAGGCTCTTGAAAGGAAGAGAATGCTGAAAGCCGGGATTTTTATGGACATCGAGAATTTAAGCCGCAATGGCGGCTGGGGAATGCGCTACAATGTGCTCACCGATCTGGTGATGGCGCAGAATGCAACGGTGCTTCGGGCCAACGCGTATCTGGCCCGGGATCTGGAGCGGGAGGCGAGCGACTATGATTTCAGGCGTCGAAACGAGGAGTACCGGAACGCGATCCGGCGGAACGGGTTCCATCTGGTGCTCAAGATCGTCAAACGGTATCGGGATGAGTCCGGAGACATTATTTTAAAGGCCAACGCGGATCTGGATCTCGCTGTGGATGCAATGGTGCAGTCGGACAACCTCGACTATATCCTCCTCGGCAGCGGCGACGGGGATTTCCTGCGCCTGGTGCGTGCCCTGCAGAACCGGGGAAAGCGGGTGGATCTCGTCTCCTTTGCCAACACCAGCCACGATCTGAAGCGGGAGGTTGACTATTTCTTCTCCGGCTTTCTCGTTCCGGGCCTCATTCCCGTCCCCTACGGAGAGCGGGATCGGGAACGGACCCGGGGGGTGATGTATGCCCTTTATGAAGAGCGGGGATTCGGCTTCATCTCGCTTCGGACCGGTCTGGGCATCCATGACATCCAGACCGATGTCTTCTGCCACATCAACGAGTTCGAGCCCTCCATCGACAACGACACCTTTGCAAACCTCAAGGCCAGCGAGACCATCCTGGAGTTCGATCTCATCCGCCAGGAGGACGGGAAGTTCAAGGCCGCAAACATTTCCATTCTGAACTGGCAGAACAAGAACTTCAGAGGGGAATGAAGCGCAAGTCAAAGATATAAAATCAAATCGGCATGACAATATGACAATAAGGGTGCATCGGATGATTCGGCTTCTCCTTTTTGCAATCGCTTTCATACCGCAGTTCATTTTCTCCCCGATCCTTCATGGACAGGTAACGCTGGACGGCTCTATGGGACAGGCCGGGACATTGCCGGGGCCCGATTACGAGATATCTGCCGAGATGGGACGGCAGGCCGGGGCCAATCTCTTCCACAGCTTCGGCAGGTTCTCTGTGGAGACCGGCGGAAGTGCGACCTTCAGCGGCCCTGGTTCGGTTTCCAACATCATCGGACGGGTCACGGGCGGAGCCGTCTCCTCGATAGACGGCATTCTCCGATCCACGGTTCCGGGTGCGAATCTTTACCTGCTCAACCCGGCCGGCATGGTTTTCGGCCCCAATGCAGGGCTTGATCTTACGGGATCATTTTACGCCTCCACCGCAGATCATCTGAATATGGGGGAGACGGATCGGTTCTATGCCGAACCGGTTCAGGGGGAATTCCTTTCGACTGCTCCCCCGGCCGATTTCGGCTTTCTGGGTGAGGGGTCGGCTTCGGCTTCGGCTTTGGTAAGGGTTGACGGCGAGTTATCGGTTCCGACAGGAGAAAAGATCGGCATCGAAGCCGGCCGCATCGAGATCCGGGGGGGACTGCAGGCCGGCGAGGGAGAAGTGAAGCTTTCCGCAGGAGAGCGGATCGACCTTGTGGGGGGCCGGATCGATGTGAGCGGCGAAGGGGCGGGATCGATCTACATCCGGGGCGGAGAGCTGGTTGTGGATGGCGGCGCCCTATGGGCCGAGACCGAAGGCGAGACGGACGGCGGCAAGGTGGATATTCAGGCCAGAAGCGCGGATTTTACAAACGGCGGGAGCATCTATGCCGAGAGCTACGGAAACGGAGATGCAGCGTCCGTATCCATCCACGCGTCAGAGGGGATATCTTTTTCGGGCAGTGATGCCTTCGGCGGCACCGCGGGGATTCGAACCGGGGCTTCCGGAGAGGAGTATGAAGAGGCCGGAGATGCCGGGGATATTCATATCGAGTCCGATCGAATCCAACTCGATGACGGCGCGGTACTGGAGGCTGCTTCCTTTGGCGGCGGGGGTGGTGGAGATATCACCCTGAAGGCCATGACCGTCGCAAGTCTTTCCGGCACATCGGAGCGGGGAGGCGGAAGCCGGATCAGTACGAGCGCGGAGACCGATTACGCCAAGGATGCGGGCGCAATCCAGATCGAGGCCGATGAACTGCAGATGGCCGACGGCGCACTCATCGACACCTCCACCTTCGGCCCCGGCAGGGGCGGAGATATCACCATCCGGGCCAACAGCATGGTCTCCCTTTCCGGTTTCGACGGGAGCGGACAGGGGAGCGGGATGATCGCCCGGGCCGACGGGCCCGATGAAGATGCCGGAGACGGCGGAGATATCCTTATCGAAACCGGGGATCTGACCCTGACCGACGGCGGCTGGATCGGCAACACCTCAGACGGCCCCGGAAGCGGCGGAAATGTGACGATCCGGGGAGCCGGCGCGGTCCGGTTTTCGGGCACGGATGCAAACGGCTATGCGGGCCGGATCTACACCTCCGCGCTCGGTGAGGATGAAGATGCCGGGGATGCGGGAAATATCGAAATCAATGCCGGATCTATCTCCTTTACCGACGGCGGCGGCGTCACCGCCAGCACCCGTGGGCCCGGCAGGGGAGGAAGCGTAACCCTGACCGCAGCGGATTCGATTCTCATCTCCGGCGAAAATCCCGATGCCCCTTCCGGGGAGATGCGTTCCAGCGGCCTCTCCTCAAGTTCTCTGGGTGAGGATTATGAGAGCGGAGATTCAGGAGAGATCCGTCTGGAGGCGCAGGATATAACGGTTGAGGAGGGAGGGGTCATCACCAGCGCAACCTGGGGCGGCGGAGACGCGGGCTCTATCCGGCTCAAGGGGCTGAAGATCGCAATTGCAGGCGGCGGCAGCAGTGTACTGGCCAGCACCGAAGGTTGGGACGCGGATGCAGGCGATGCCGGGATGATCCACCTGGAAGGGGATCAGCTTGAACTGACAGACGGCGCACAGATCGGCTCCTCCTCCTACGGCGGAGGCCGGGGCGGAGATGTGACCGTGGAGACGGCTTCATCTGTTCGATTCTCGGGAACCGATGAATACGGCCAGGGCAGCGGTATCTACACCCGTGCCGAAGGGGAGGAATATGATGAGGCCGGGGATGCCGGAAACATCGCCATTCAAACAAGGGATTTCACTCTGGGGGACGGCTCGGTCATCGAAAGCGCATCCTACGGCGGTGGAGGGGGCGGGGCAGTTACCATCACCGCACCGGGTTGGACCCGGCTTTCCGGAAACGACGGCGACGGCCGCGGCTCCCGCATCCTCGTCAGTGCAGAGACCAGCTATTCCAGGGATGCCGGGAATGTGGCCATCGAGACCGGCGCCCTTTCATTGGCGGACGGCGCACTCATAGACAGCTCCACCTTCGGCACTGGCCGGGGCGGTGATGTGACTATTCGTGCAGCGGATTCGGTTCGGTTTACCGGTTATGATGAAGACGGGCAGGGTAGCGGGATCATCGCAAGAGCCGACGGTTCCGATGAAGATGCCGGACGCGGGGGAGATGTGGCCATCCAAACCGGAACGCTGATCTTTGCCGACGGCGGATGGATCGGCAACACCTCGGACGGCGGTGGCCGGGGCGGTGATGTGTGGATCAGCGCCCGCTCCGTCGATTTTTCAGGAACGGACCGCGACGGCTTTGCCAGCCGGATCTACACCTCCGCGCTCAGCACCGAGGAGTATGCCAAAGAGGCCGGCAACATCGAGATTCAAACCCAGTCACTCCGCTTCTCCGGCGGGGCAGGGGTCACGGCCAGCACCCGGGGAACCGGGGACGGCGGATTGATAAAGATTACCGCAGATGAGATGGTTCTGACCGGCGGCAACCCCCACGGCCAGAACCGGGACGGCTTCTCCAGCGGCATCTTTGCAAGGTCCGAAGGGGAGGGGGAGTCGGCCGGAAAAGGGGGGAGTATTCAACTGGAGACGCGTGACCTGACCCTGTCGGACGGCGGCCGGATCACCAGCAGCACCCTGGGCCCCGGCAAAAGCGGCAGCATCGAAGTCCGGGCATCGGAAAACATCCGGATATCCGGCAGCAGCACTCCGTCGGCTCCACCCCTGGAAAGCCAGCAGGAATTCGAGGAGGGAAATCCGGAAACCCCGGATACCTTCATCAGCGGGATATATTCCTCTTCTGAAAAAAAGGAAGCTCCAGCCGGGGATGCAGGAGAGATCCGGATCAGCGCCGGCAACATGACACTTATGGAAAACGGCCAGATATCCACCTCCGCGGAGAAGGCCGGGGGCGGCGCGATGGAGATCGCAGTCGATGACCGGCTCTATCTCCTGGACGGCCGGATCACCACCAGCGTCCAGTACGGCGAGGGCAACGGCGGCGATATCATCATTCAAAAGCCGGAATTCGTTATCCTGAACCGGAGCCGGATCATCGCCAGGGCATGGGAGGGAACCGGCGGCAACATCCGGATCAGCAGCGACTATTTCCTCTCATCGCCCGACAGTGCGGTCGACGCCTCCTCGCACCTCGGCATCGATGGCGTGGTGAATATTGAATCTCCGGAAGTGGATATGACCGGCAGCCTGACGGTGCTTCCGGCCAATTTTCTCGATGCCGCGAAATGGCTTACAGATCCCTGCACCGCTCGCACTGGCGAAGAGGATATCAGCCGTTTCATTGTACAAGGACGGGAAATTGCTCCGCTGCCCTTTTCCGGAATCCTTTCAAAGCCTATGCCCTGTCCCGATGCTGAAGAGGAGGGCTGTCTGCGCTGAAAAGATCTTTTTGGAACGGATTAGTTGATGATTTCCGCGCGGTCCTTACCTTCTGAAGAAAGAGAAACTTGTGCAGCAAAAGATGGGCCGCCTTCATCGAGCTGCCGCTTCAGACCCGTGATATAGCGATTGAATCGGGGAAGGGATCTCCAGCCTATCGGATCTCCATTCGGCAGCTCCATATCGGAATAATCGACCGCTCGTCCCTCCTCCCAGAACCGAAAATCGAGATGCGGCCCCGTGGCAAGGCCCGTGCTGCCCACATAGCCGATACAATCTCCCCCCTCGACCTTCATCCCGACTTTGATTCCATCGGCATATCCGGAAAGATGGATATACCGGGATCGGTATTTGGAACCATGGTGAATTTCTATGTATTTTCCCGCGGAACGGCTGTACGCGATCCTGGCTACCCGGCCGGAGCCGACGCTCATCACCGGGGTCCCCTCAGGGGCTGCATAATCGATGGCGAGATGGGGTCTGTAGACATTGAGAATCGGATGCAGCCGGCTGCGGGAGAATCCGGAGCTGACCCGGGTGTATTTGAGCGGTGCCTTTAAGTATGCTTTCTGGAGATTCTGTCCTTTATCATTGTAATAGGCGATCGATTCTTTGTCATTCTTGCGGAAGGCAAAGGCGTAATAATCCTTACCCGTACAGGTGAGCCGAACGGCTTTCACCGCTCCTATGCCGACCGGATTACCATTGATATGCTCCTCCTCATAGATTATGCCGAACTCATCTCCGGTATTGAGGAGCCGAAAATCGATCTCCCAGGCAAAGATCCCGGTGATGCGGGAGACCAGCGCTTCCGGCAGCCCCTGATCATCGAATGCCTGCCAGAGTGAGGATTCTATCCGCCCTTCTGCGGTTCGGGTTCTCGTTTCAATCGGTTTCCGGGAGATATAGACCTTTACCGGCTCCTCCATGTCAAAGACAACGCTCTCCTGCAACGACCGCTCATATACGAAAAACCGGACCGGAAAATCCTTTTTCTTTTTGGCATCTTTGACAATGTAATAGAGCTTTCCGGGACGAATCCGCCGGACATCGAAGATCCCCTGGGATTTGCCGATCACCTCATGGATGCGGGAGTAGGGAGTCCCATAGCTCTTCAGAATTTTTGAGATACTGTCTCCCGGCTGAACCGCCTTTCGAATCACGGTGGTATCCTGGGTATCGAGTGCGGTCGGAAGCGGGATAACCGGTTTTCGGACCGGTTTGGCCGGGGGCGAATAGGCCAGCAGATTATTTTCAAAGTGAAATAGGCCGCAGGAGGAGGGAAAAGCGAGCAACATAAAGGTGATGCTGAAGATATACCGATTGATTCTTGACATATATGATTTCTTCCATTTTTGTTGATTGAGACGGTTCAGGCCATGAGCATGGGGCAGCAGTATTTTTTATGTGCAGCCGCCAAAAGCCCATGGCCTGAATGTCGATTCAGTTCTCATTTTTCAAAGACAGACATATACACCATTTGAAAGGAATTGTCAATTGAAGATCGGCCTATCATTCATCGATCTGTAAGTTCTGGTAATCCAGTTCCGGTTTTATCCGATTCCGTAATTCCTGAGTTTGTTGTGCAGGGTTTTCCGGCTGATGCCCAAAGTCCTCGCGGCTTGGCTCTTGTTCCCTTCAGCCGTATTCAATGCTGCTAGAATCGCCTCTTTTTCGATCGCTTCCAATGAGCCGCGGCCGGCGCTCTCCGCAGGGGGGGCAGTTCCCTTCCGGACATCATTTTCTGCCGCATCGATTCGGGAGATGGAAAGGGGAAGCTCTTTTTCCGAAATATATTCCCCCGGCAGCAGAATCACGGCCCGCTCCACGCTATTTTCCAGCTCCCGGACATTTCCGGGCCAAGGATATCGGAGGAGCAGATCCAGGGCATAGGGGGTGAAGCCTTTGACCGGTTTGCGGTTCTTTTTTCCGTAGATCTCCATGAAATGGTGGGCCAGCAGGGGGATATCATCCAGCCGGTTTCGAAGCTGCGGAATCTGGAGGGTTACGACATTGAGGCGATAATAGAGATCCTCCCGAAACCTCCCGGCCTCCACTTCAGCCTCCAGTTCCCGGTTTGTCGCGGCCAGTATCCGCACATCCACGATCAGGGGCTTGTCGCTGCCGACCCGCTGGATCTCCCCCTCCTGAATCACCCGGAGCAGCTTGGCCTGCATCATGGGCGACATCTCAGCGATCTCATCCAGGAAGATTGTACCCCGGTCCGCCTGCATAAAACGGCCCTCCCGGCGCCGGTCCGCGCCCGTAAACGCGCCCTTTTCATGGCCGAAGAGTTCCGACTCCAGAATCGATTCCGCAAGGGCCGCACAGTTGACCGTCACCAGGGGTTTGTCGCTGCGGCCGCTGTTCGCGTGGACGCACCGGGCGATCAGCTCTTTTCCGGTTCCGCTCTCGCCGGTGATGAGCACCGTGGCCTCGGAAGGGGCAACGGCCCCGACCATATCGATGAGCGCTTTCATGGCCGGGCTCTTGCCGATGATGTTCTGAAGCTTTACCTCTCCCCGGAGCTGGTCTTTTAGGGATCTGTTCTCCTCTCTGAGCCCGGCATGCTCCAGAGCCCGCTCCAGGGTGAGACCGAGTACCTCGAAATCGAGGGGCTTGGTCAGATAATCATATGCCCCGGATTTAATTGCCTCAACGGCCGATTCCACCGAAGAGTAGGCGGTCATGATCAGAATAGGAATCGCGGGATTGTACTCCCGGATATGTCCAATGGCCTCGATCCCTCCCATCTTTGCCATCCTGACATCCATCAGGATCAGGTCAAATGGCTTCTCCTTCACCAGAGAAACAGCCTCTGCACCATCTGCTGCGGTCTCGATTTCATATCCCCAGCTTTTGAGCAGGGTCTTCAATGTGGTGCGGTGGCCCGGATCGTCATCCACCACCAGAATCTTTGGATGCTTTTTGTTCATAGCCCGGCTGGTCCTTCCGGATGAATCGGCAGGGAAAGGATAAATCGGGTCCCGGTTCCGGCTTCGCTCTCCACCTGAATGCTACCCCGGTGTGACTCGACGATCTTGTGGACAATGGCAAGCCCCAGCCCTGTTCCCGAGGGTTTGGTGGTGAAGTAGGGATCGAAGATCTTCTTCAGGTCATCTTTGGCAATCCCCGGGCCCGTATCGGAGATCTGAAGGATGACCCGGTTCTTCTCCTCTGCAGAAGCGGCTTCGACCTTCATAATTCCTCCCTCGACCATCTCTTCCACCGCATTGAGGTAGAGATTGAGGAGGCACTGGGAGATCCGATCCGGATCGATCATGGCCTGGGGAAGCTTTTCAGAAGAGGATTCCAGTTGGATCTCTATCCCCTTGGCCTCGGCATCCTGACGGATGAGGCGAAGGGCATGGGCTGCGACCTCTTTGATATCGGTTGGCCGGAGATGAAGCTCCGATGGGCGGGCAAACTCCAGGAGTTCGCTCACGGCCCGGTTGAGCCTGTCAGCCTCCCGCCCCATCACTTCCGCGGCCTCCCGGTCATCGGAGCCCTCCTGAAATTTGCTGCCGAAATAGGCCGCAAGCCCCTTGATGGAACTCAACGGGTTCCGGATCTCATGGGCCACACCGGCCGCAAGCCCTCCGATGGCGGCAAGCTTCTCTTTTCTGCGGATCTCCTCCTGAAGCCGCCGAACCTCCCCCAGATCCCGTAAGATCAGGATATTGCCGACAAGATCCCCCTCCTCATTGACGATCCGGCTGGCGCTGACGCTGAGGGGAATGCTCTTACCACCGGCAAATCGGCACTCCATCTCCCTTTCCAGCACCGGTTCACTCTTTTCCAGAAGGGGCATCAGGCCGCACCAGGGGATCGACATCACAGCCTCGGGGGTCTTTCCGATCATTTTTTCCGGCAAAAGAGCCGTGATCTTTTCTGCTGCAGGATTGAAGAACGCGATCTTTCCGGCCCGGTCCGTCGCGATCAGCCCCACAGGAAGGCTCTCCACAACCTCCCGGGCAAATGCGCTGGTATCCTGCAGCATCTGCCGGGTTCTGCGGTATCCTTCAGCCCAGAATAGGGAGAGAAAACCGGCAAAGCCCAGCAGCAGCAGAACGGCCGAGAGGACGATAGTGTTTCGCATGTCCACCTTTCGGGCATCCTCGAACGGGGCGATATCGAGGCCCACAAAGATGATCCGGTCTGCGGCTTGGTCCGGCTCCGAAAAGAAGGGATCGTTCTGCATTTGGGGCATTCTCCGGCCCCGATCCCTGGCCATGTGATGGCCGCCGCGCCGGGTCATGGGCCGGAAGGTTCGATAGACCACAAATGTCTGGGGCCGGTCATCCGGGTCGGTCAGAAACCATTGCTCCCGGGTTCCGGGTGAGAGGGCTTGGGCGGAAATCGATTCCGAAAAGAGAGCGCCGATCTTTGTCCGGTCGCTGTGGGCGATGAATCTGCCGGTTCGGTCGGTGACGGCCAGAAAATGGATATGGGGGTAGTCGGCCGTCTCCTCGATCAGGCGCTGCACCTGACGATCTCCCCACATCATCCCCATCATGCCGGTTCTCGCGCCGGCCTCGACGGCCCGGATCAGGGCAGCGCCCTTTTCGCTCAAAAACTGAGACATATACCGCTTTTCCCTATGGATGTTCCCCAGGGCCAGAACCAGCACAACGACCATCAGAATCCCGGCCGCGCCCATAATAATCCAGGGGGAGAACTCCATTTTGGATCTCTTCCGAAAAGCTCTTTTAAAGGACATGGAAGATCAGCGGGAGATACTGCCCTTCATGCTAACCCGGATTCCCTCCACCCGGCCACCGGCGCAGAAGCGTTTCTGGTAATAGGGATGATTGAGATCGCTGATGGTCACGCCGTCGCTCAGGCTGGCATGGGCGAATTTGTCATCTTTCAGAAAGATCCCCACATGGGAGATCCGGTTGCCCCGGGTCTTGAAGAAGAGGATGTCCCCCTCCTGCAGGCTTCTCTTTCCGATGGGAATAAGATCCTCATAATACATGGCCCTGGAGGTGCGCTTCAGCTCGATGCCGTAGACCTTCCGATAGACATCCCGCACAAAACAGGAGCAGTCCACGCCGTTTTTGGTGCAGCCGCCCCACTTATAGGGGGTTCCGAGCCACTCATCGACCGCAAGGATCAAAGAGCGGTTTTCATGCCCCTCCAGGGGGAGGCCGAGGCGGGAGGAGTATTTGACCTGAAAGGTGAGGCTCTGGAGCACCGGGGTCGCCCTTGCCCGGATCTCCTTGAAATCAAACCGGTCCTGCAGCCGTTTCATGAACTCCTGGGGCGTCTCCTCGATCTCGGGACCCATGGCGTTCATCGGCGTCAGGATCACAGAGGGGCTTTTTTCCGTTGAGAATTCGATGTTTTCATCGAGATGGATCCGATTTTTCGGAAAGGAATACCGGGGAATGTCGGGCCGAGTGAAGAGAGGCTTGTTCTCTGCAGCGGCCCCGAAGGAGCGCGCGGAATCGGACAGATTGAGAGATGAGGCCCCTGTGCAGGCGCAGAGGCCGAGCGTCAAAAAAATCGACAGATACCGGTGAAAGGATTTGGATATCATCTATTATCTTTTCCTCCTGGTTGCAAACCTTACAGATAGCGCCCCGCGCCGTAGAATCGCTTTCGGTAATAGGGCTCATGGATGTCGTTGATCATAACGCCTTTTGATTGGCTGGCGTGAACGAACTTGCCGTCTTTGAGATAGATGCCGATATGGGAGATCCGGTTGCCCCGGGTTTTGAAGGAGAGGATATCCCCCTCCCGCAGCCTCCGTGTGTTGATGGGGGTGAGATCCTGATGAAAGATATCCGCAGATGTCCGTTTCAGTTCGATACCGTAAACCTCCCGATAGATCGATTTGACCAGGCAGGAACAGTCCACCCCCCGTCGGGAGCAGCCGCCGTATTTGTATCGGGTTCCGAGCCATCGATCCACTGTGGTGATGAGCTGTGGATTTTCGGTGCCGTCGAGGCAGATGCCCCATTTCCGTGAATAATGGCGATAGAATTGGGCATCGGGCCCGTAAAGGGGGGGGCAGGGCCGTCCGGCCGGAAGGACGATGCTGCTCGTTTCCCGGGGCGGAAGAACGCTGCAGTTGCTGAGGATCGTTACCATTCCGATCAAAAGCAGAATCCTGAAAAGTCGGGATCTGATCATTTCAGGCGCCTCTTCTGGCCGCGGCCCTATGGGCCATGACGGTTTCCAGCCGGGAGACCGCAAGGGAGCAGGAGAGAGTCAGCACCAGATAGAGAGCCGTTACCGTGATCCAGACCTCGAAGGTGAGATAGGTTGCGGCCATCAGTTCCATCCCCTGAAAGGTCAGTTCCTGGATGGAGATGACCGATACGATGGCCGAGTCCTTGATGGTCGAGATGAACTGTCCGGCCAGGGGCGGCAGGATGATCCGGCCCGCCTGGGGGCCGATCACATGGCGCATCTGTTGATGCCAGGAGAGCCCCAGCGCGGCAGATGACTCCCACTGCCCCTTTTCCACCGACTGAATCCCGGAGCGGACGATTTCGGTGATGTAGGCTCCTTCGAAAAGGGCAAGGGTGACCAGCGCTGAAAGAAACGCGGAAAACCGCTGGGCCGGCGCGAAGAAAAACGCGATGACCTTCTGGGTCCCCGGAGAGAGTTCCCGAATGAAGGCGTCCGGGTCGAAGAGGGGCATGATCTGGCTGCTGATGAAATAGTAGAAGATGAAGATGAGCACCAGCGGCGGGATGTTCCGGATGAATTCCACATATGCGCCGCCCAGAAGCCTTCGGAAAAGGCGGCCGCTTACCCGCAGAAAGCCCATGAAGACGCCGATGAGCAGAGCCAGCAAGGTTCCCCAGAAGCTGAGGCGGATGGTGGTGAAGAAGCCCTCCATCAGCAGATTGGGAACCCATTCCCCCAGCTCCGTATCATACCGGAAAAGGTACTGGGGGATTACACCCCAGTTCCAGTCGTAGTCGATGCCCTCATGGATGACGAACCCAATATAGATCCCGCCGGCACAGAGGAGGAGACCGATGACGAGATCGAGGGGGGAGATATGGAAGTGGCGGGGATTCACGCGGTTTAAGCTATTGAATCCGGTTTTCCCAGTCCCGGGTCTCGAACCAGTAAGCTTTCCGCTCTTTGAGCCAGCCTTCGGCCGTCACCACCCGAATCCAGTTGTTCAGGAAATTGAGGGTATCGAAATCCCCCTTGCGGATGGCAAATCCGATCGGCTCCTGCGTGAAGTTCTCGGCCAGGGGAAGAAAGAGCTTGTCCGGGTATTTAAGGGCATAGAAGGCCGGGGTGGGAGCATTGCCGATCACCGCATGGGCCTTGCCGTTGATCAGCTCCTGATATGCCTGGGATTCATCGTCGAACATCCGGAGATTGGCTCGGGGCATGTATCTTTGGGCCGCGGTGGCCGCGGTGGAGCCGAGGCGGACTGCGATGACCACATCGGTGGTGTTGAAATCCTCCAGAGAATCGAAACCCTTTGCCTTCTCCCTGTGCGCTGTCATCGACATGCCGGTGTGATCATAGGGAATGGAGAAATTGACCTTGAGGTTCCGGTTGGGCCGGATGCCCATGCCGCCGATGATCACGTCGAATTTTCCGGTCAACAGTGCGGGGATGATCCCGGCCCATTTAGTGGGCACGAACTCGACCTTCACCTCCATCTCTTCTGCCAGGCGCCGGGCCACATCGATCTCGAAGCCGATCAGCTCCCCGGTCTTGTCCTTCATGGCCCAGGGGACAAAGGTGGACATTCCCACCCGAAGAATTCCCCGCTGGAGCACCCCCTCCAGGGTACTCTCCGCGGAAAGCTTCTGACGCAGATCCTGTGCATGGAGATTCCCTGCAAAAGCCATACAGGAAATGGAGATTAACGCTGCTATGAACCATCGGTGTCTCAATACAAACCTCCTTGATAAAAATTACAAGGTTATCCAAGTCTAATCTTTTAAACGAATCTGTTGGGATCTGTCAAGAAAACAACGCGGGATTGGAGACAGGGAAGATCTTACATAAAGAGCGTCAGGCTGATTGAGGAAGAGGAAAAAGAGTGCATGGATTTTTGAACCTGATTGTCGGAAATCGGAGAGGGAAAGATCTCACAGTTCAAATCATGGGGGATTCGGAAATCTCTTTCAATCTTTCGGCGATCCAGATCTTGATGATGGATTGCCGGGGCAAGCCCAATCGTTTTGATTCCCTATCCAGCCGATGAATCATCCACATGGGAAAGTCCACATTGACTCTTTTCTGCTCCAGACCGGGCCTTCTGGCCTTTGAAATATCGAGAAACGCCTCGATATCCTCTCCGGAATCAAACTTTTTGTCGAAGTCATCCGCTTTCATAAATTCTGATTTCCTCTTTCCGGCAACGACGAACCGAAATGATTCTGACGTTTTGGTTCCTGTATGTTATAATCGACGACCAGTGTCTGCCATCAATTTTTCCGATCACCAGAAAACGCTTTTCATCAACGGTTTTTGCCGGAATTTCAATTCGAAAAGGATCATTCCACAATGATTGCGCTTCGATGAAATCGATCCCATGCTTTTTCCTGTTGATCCGGCTCTTCTGTTCATCGAATTCAAATACCATATCGACATAGAAGATATACCATAATTATATATGAGGTCAAGAGTGAAGATTCTCTCCTGCAGGATATTAGCCTCTGCAGCAGATCTGCCGCAGAGAAAAGGCGGGGCCGGCCGTTCAGCCGACTCCGCCTTGAAGAGGCGAGTTTTTTAAACGGTTTAAATCAGTTGTTCAGCGCGTAATAGGCCTCCCGCTCCTTGTGGCTGAAGTGGAGCATCCCGTCCGAGACCATCCCCATCAGGCATGAGGCCACCCGCCGCTCATCCTCGTGAAGGGCCGTTGCCAGCTCGTTGATCCGCAGGGGGCGCCGCTCGTTCTGCATCACATCGATGAGTCGCTGCTGCATATACTCTTCCACCAGAACTGCGGTGAAATCCCGGTCGTATTCCAGCGCGTGGCGCTGATCCCCGCGGTAGACATCCTCCCAGGGCCTGCGCAGCCCGGCAGAGAGCAGGTGGCGCACCCGGCTGTTGTCCCTTGCCATGTTGTAGAGCGTCTTGAGCTTGCTCAGGTTGTTCGGAGTCCGCTCGATGGGCCCCAGGGTTTTGATCGCGTGGGAGAAGCTCTCCACAGTCCGGATAAATGCCTCTGGCCTGTTCAGATCCGCGTGGGCCAGCGCGATCCGCCTTTTGTCGAACCCGGAAAGGGAGAGCAGCTTCTTGATAAGACTGACCCGGCTCCAGGAATGATCCACGCCAAAGGAGTGGTGGCACTCCTCGGGCAGGCATCCGACCAGAAGGAGGCCCGGCGCGCCCTCCAGAAATGCCCTGGCCATGACGCTCGGGTCGAGCTGTCCCACGCAGGGAATCCCTAAGATATGCACCTTGGGATCGTACTTCATCCCCATCTTTCCCGCGATATCCGCTGCCGGCAGCCCTCCCCAGGCACAGGCGAATGCCACCACCTCATCGGGCCCCAGGTGGCTCGACAGCGCCGCAATTCTGGCCTCCCGCTGATCATTGCTGTTGTTCTGCAGGGTCAGCGCGTGATAGGGACATGCTGCCGCGCAGGTCCCGCCGCCGGTGCAGACCAATGGGTCCACCATCCGGGGCAGCCCCCCGCCGGGGCCGATCTCCACGCCGATCCCGCCGCAGTCGCAGAGTTCCTGGCACTGGCCGCAGCCGATGCACTTGTCCGGGTCCACTACGCAGACCACCCGGGGCACATGGAGTTCGTGGTTTTCGGCTTTCTTGAGCATGTCGATGCTCTTGAGCGAGGCTCTTCTGCCCTGTGCCAGTGCCTCGTCAAGATCACAAGGATACCGGCCGCTGCCCGCGAGGTAGCTCTCCTCCTTTCCGACCATCTCGGGACGGACTCTTGCATGGTGGCCTGTGAGGAACCGGTCGTGCTTGTGAACCAGCCCCAGCACCTCCGCGGTCCTGAGTCCTTCCCCGCCCAGGGCCCGCTCCGGCGATATAACCAGAAGATCCCATTCGATATCGTGCTCCAAATGGTCGTTGGTGCCGCAGAAGGTGATCTGCCGGTCCTGAACCGTGGGCCGAACCGCCTTGTCGCAGGGAATCCATTCGATGCCCAGTGCCCGGTTCAAAGCCCGCTCTCCCGCGTTCAGGGGGATCTCCATCCGCTGATCATAGAGGATCATGGCGTGGCTTTGAGGGGAGCAGCTCCGGATGTGGCGGGCCATATTCCATGCGCCCTTTGCCGAAAGCTTTGCAAACTCCTCCTGCCCCGTCTCGTAGTCGCTTACCCAGAAGAGAACCCTTCCCCTGGGCGCGCCCCGGGTCCAGATATACTCCTCCAGATCGGACTGCTGCAGAACGGTCTCGCCGTCATGGCCGAAGGATGGGCCCGAAGGATGCAGCTCCGCATCGATGCAGGCGATGACCAGCCCTGCCCGGTAGGTGCGGGATTCTCCGGTCTCCTTGTCCCGGAAGGTGAGTGCATAGTCGCCGGTGACGCCCGACAGCCCCGTCAGCTCTCCCGGGGGCAGCAGGGTTCCGTGGGGACTTTGCACCACTTCCACGGCCAGCTTCTTGACCCGGTCATGGGATTCCCGCTCTCCGGGATAGGCCAGATGGAGCCTGCGGATCACCTCGTTCGGATCATGGGTCGGGGCCGACAGCATGAAGTCGATACCGTTTTGATCCAGCTCCTTTGCCGCCATGTAGGCCGATATCCCGCCCCCGACGATCATCACGGGGCCGGTGAGGTTTGAGATGGCCTGAGGCGTGGGGATGAGTGCCGAAAGCTCGGCGGCCGATGCCCGGATCAGCTTTGCCGCCTTTTGGGCCTTCTCCTGAGGGGGAAGATCCGAGACTGCTGCCACGTGACCACGGACGTTGACCATGTCGATCTGACCTTTCAGCAGCCCCATCTTTTCCAGTTCGGTCTCGAATTTCTTCAGCATGAGGCGGCCCTCGCAACCCGCGATCACCAGCCGGTCCAGCCGGTTTTTCGCGACTTCGGAGATGATCTCCTCCATGCCGGGCCGGGTGCAGGGATAGTTGAGGGTGCGGCAGGTCACCACATTCGGAATCCCGCTGATCTGTGACCCAAGACTTTCAAGATCCACCAGCGGCTCGATCTTTTCTCCGCAGCGGCAGACAAATACTCCGATTCTTGAGCTGTTCATGTTCATGATATTCTCCTTTCAAAAGACCTTGGGCCGTTTAAGCGGTCAACTGGGTCAAAGTGGTTTTGGTCTCTCCCCGAACCGAATCGAAGAGGGCCCGCATCGCGCCGGTGGGGCAGATGTTCACACAGCAGCCGCACGCGACACAGACATCCGTGGGCCTGAGAAAGGGCGCGCCCACTCTCTTGTGAACCCCCCGGTCCACGGTCGAGATGGCCGACAATCCCACCACCTCCTCGCAGACCCGCTGACACAGGCCGCAGAGCATGCACATCTCCTCAGGATCTTTTACAGGGAAGCGGGTTCTGGTCACACCGTAGCGGGCCGCCAGATCCGCGATCTCCGGGCTTGCCGGAACCTGCGCGAGGAGCATCTCGAAGATCCATCGGCGGACGTTGCTCACCCGTTCGGTCTCGGTATAGACGTTGATGCCCTTTGCTGCCGGATAGATGCAGGAGGCTACCAGCTTGGACCAGTCCCCGTCTTTGATTTCCACCATGCAGAGCCGGCACGCGCCGCTGGGGAGGACCGCCTCGTGAAAGCAGAGGGTGGGGATCTCGATCCCGTATTCCCTTGCGGTCTCCAGAACGGTCCATCCGGGCCTGGCCTCTACCTCGCGGTCGTTGATCTGAAAGGTTATTTTTTCCATGATCTTTTTCCTTTTTTTCTCGGTTTGGCTCGATGGATCAGCTCACGAAAATCGCGTCGAACTTGCAGGTTTCCAGACAGATGCCGCAGCGCAGACACTGAGACGCGTCAATGGCATGGGGCTCCTTCTTCTTTCCGGTGATGCACTCGACCGGGCAGTTCCGGGCACAGGACATGCATCCGTTACATTTCTCCGGGTCTATCGCGAAGGTGATCAGGCTCTTGCAGACCCCGGCCGGACATTTATGATCTTCCACATGTGCCAGATACTCATCTTTGAAATACCGGATCGTGGTCAATACCGGGTTGGGTGCGCTGCTGCCGAGTGCGCAGAGTGCGCCGTCCTTCAATGCATTGGAGAGGCTCGTCAGATCCTCGATGTCGGCAGCGCTCCCCTTGCCTTGTGAGAAGTTGTCCAGTATCTCCCGCATCCGGGTCAGGCCCAGGCGGCAGGGGATGCACTTTCCGCAGGACTCCTCCTCCAGAAACTTGAGAAAGTAGCGGCCCACATCCACAACGCAGTCGGTGTCGTCCATGACGATCATCGCGCCCGAGCCCATCATGGAGCCGACCTTTGTAAGGGAGTCGAAATCGACAGGGGTATCTTTGAGGCTGTAGGGGATGCAGCCGCCCGAGGGGCCCCCGGTCTGGACCGCCTTGAAGGGCTTGCCGCCCCCGACCCCGCCGCCGATATCTTCGACGATCCGGGTCATGGGGGTTCCCATGGGAACCTCCACCAGACCCACGTTCTCCACCTTTCCCACCAGGCAGAAGACCTTGGTTCCTGTGGAATGGGGAACCCCGATCTTCGCGTATTCCTCGCCGCCCATGGACATGATCAGGGGGATGTTGGCCCAGGTCTCCACATTGTTGAGCACCGTGGGGCGGCCCCAGAGCCCCTCTTCCACGGAGCGGACGTATTTGGGCCGGGGGTTGCCGGCCTTGCCTTCGATGGAGGTGAAGAGTGCGGTCGATTCGCCGCAGACAAATGCGCCGGCGCCCCGGTTGATTCTCGCATCAAAGCTGAAGCCGGAATTCAAGATGTTTTCGCCCATCAGGCCGTAGGATCGGGCCTGTGCCATGGCCATCTCCAGATGCTTGATCGCCATCGGGTATTCGGCTCTTACATAGAGATACCCCTTTTCAGCGCCCAGCGCGTATGCGCCGATGATGAGCCCTTCCAGGACAGCATGGGGGTCCCCCTCCATGATCGCGCCGTCCATGAATGCGCCCGGGTCCCCTTCGTCGCCGTTGACAACCACATAGACCGGACGGCCCTTCTTCTCGATGGCCTGGAGCGCAGAGCGCCACTTCCGGCCCGTGGGAA
Source organism: Desulfobacteraceae bacterium (assembly GCA_011390135.1). Classification (GTDB taxonomy): domain Bacteria; phylum Desulfobacterota; class Desulfobacteria; order Desulfobacterales; family JAABSP01; genus JAABSP01. The sequence goes on from JAABSZ010000039.1 coordinate 23,383, forward strand.
ATCCTGCGCCGCCCCGGCCCCGGAGGCCCGATTTTTCCATCTCTACAACCACCTCTTGGGGCGTCATGGTGGAAAGAACCTTGGCAAGGGACGAATATGTACCGGTCGCGATCGCGTCGGTGATGTCGGTGGGGTCGATCTTGCCGATCTTTTGGATCACCCGCCGCTCCTGAAGCCGGTAGAAGGGGATCTCTTCTTCGGTGTGGAAGACCTCTCCGGTCTTGGTATCCCTGTGCATGAGCCGCTCCACCGGCTCTGTTGCCATAACGCTCTTTTCGATGATCTCGGCAGCATCTTTGGGCTGAACCCTCTGATAGCAGAAGCCGTGGGGCTGGATCGTCACCAGGGGGCCCCGGGAGCAGAGCCCCTGGCAGCCGGTGGTCTTGACGCCCGGCATCAGTTTGGCGTTGATCCCCGCATCGGAAAGCCCCTGCCGGAAGGCTGCCGCGACCTTCGCGCCGCCGCCGGCCAGGCATCCGTTCCCGTGGCAGACCACGATTGTTGGCCGGTTCGGGTCCTGGCTTTCGATGATATCGTTTCGAAGGGTTTCCAGATCCCCGGGAGAG
>JAABSZ010000040.1:0-23649 GCA_011390135.1 Desulfobacteraceae bacterium
GTCCAATCAACCCGGTCCAATCAACCCGATCCAATCAACCCGGTCGAACAGACCAGATCGGAATCCAACCGGCAACGGAATCTCCTACATACGCCTTACTCTATATGAGGATGGTGGTGGGGGGAGGATTTGAACCTCCGAAGGCTTCGCCGACAGATTTACAGTCTGTTCCCTTTGACCACTCGGGAACCCCACCAAATTTTTTTTGCCTGATCCGGAGCCAGCGAAGGGACTCGAACCCCTGACCCACTGATTACAAATCAGTAGCTCTACCAACTGAGCTACGCTGGCAACCGATCTCTCGGCTCTATGACGACGGCTGCCGTCATAGAATTCATACTTTTACGCTGATCGAACATTTTTTTCAAGTTCCATTTTAGGCCATTTTGATCCACTATTCGTTTTAATGCCTCGATATCTTCTTTTTTCTTTTTTTATTGTCCTATTTCATCTATTTTCGGATTCCCGGATTTCAATCGAATCGGAAACAGTGGCTCTTTGGGGAGCATCCCTCCCCTCTTCTCCATTCCCTACCCGGATTTAACGCCATTCTCCCATTGATTTCTCTGACCGAATACCGATACAAAGAGGGGAAAATATTCATAGCCCTCTATATAATATGGTATTACCAATGGAAATGTTATCATAGAAAGTCTTGACAAATAGCGTGTTCTTTGTGTATCGATACAGGTGTATAATTTAAGGTGCCGGCTCGTTTGGCGCCGTTTCAAAAAGTCCTGCCGATCCTCTGGCTCTGGCAGGACAAGGCGCAAGACAGCTCTATCGGCTATGACCTTTAAAAATTGGGGATTCGATCACCAATGTATATTCAAAAGTATATTCAAAAAATCCTTCCCTCCTTTCTCATCCTTATCATCATGATATTTTCAGGCGCCGGATGTCTTCAGATGTTCCAAAACATCCCGACGCAAACCGAGCAGGATGCTCCTCCGAAAGCAGCGGATATTTCACGATTAGCCGCGGAATACGAAGAGACAATCGATGCAATCGAATCCGAGATCAATGATCCGGAAGAGATGTTCGACACAACCGTGATGTCCAATCCCGAAGATGCCGAAGAGATCTGCGAGCCAGAGATGATGATAACAGCGGTTCCTGAAGATACGCCCATCATGGATGCGGAAGGGACGGCCCTTCCGGCAGATGAGAATTCCCCCCACTTCACGCTGGACGAGGCCCTGGAATTTTGCCGCATCTCCCAGGAATTCTGGCAGCAGGGGGAGGTCGAAAAGGCCATCGACTCGCTGGATCAGGCATATGCCCTTATATTGAAGGTAGATACCTGCAACCGCCCCAAGCTGATGCAGCAGATCGACAATCTCCGTTTCATGATCTCCAAGCGAATCCTGGAGATCTATGCCTCTCGGAACACGGTTGTCAGCGGCAACCATGATGCCATCCCCCTGGTGATGAACCGGCATGTGGAGGCCGAGATCAAGAGGCTCTCCCGGGGCAAATTCTTTGTGGAAGCCTACATGCGCTCCGGAAAATATCGGCCCATGATCGTGGCCGAGCTGAAAAAGGCCGGCCTTCCGGAAAGTCTCTCCTGGCTCCCCATGATCGAAAGCGGGTTTCATGTCAATGCCCTCTCCAGTGCAAGGGCCCTCGGGCTCTGGCAGTTCATCCCCTCCACCGGCTACAAGTTCGGCCTGAACCGGACCAGATATGTGGATGAGCGTCTGGACCCGGAAAAATCGACAAAGGCCGCGATCGAATACCTCAAAGAGCTGCACCAGATCTTCGGGGACTGGACCACCGTGCTGGCCGCGTACAACTGCGGCGAGGGCCGGGTTCTCAAGGTGATCCGGAGCCAGAAGATCAATTATCTGGACAATTTCTGGGATCTCTACGAGAAGCTGCCCAAAGAGACGGCCCAGTATGTTCCCCGGTTTCTGGCGACCCTGCACATCCTCGACAATCCGGAAAAGTACGGCATCCAGAAGATCGAGACCTGCCCCTCCCTCCAGTACGAAAAGGTGACAGTGGACAAGAGTCTCCACCTCAGCGAGATCGCAGGCGCCATCGGAACCACCGAAGAGATTCTGGTGGAACTCAATCCGGAACTCCGTTACCGGCAGTTGCCCGGAGAGCCCTATGCCCTCAAGGTTCCCCCCAGCGCCAAAGAGACCCTTCTGGCAAAGCTCGATACCCTGAAGCCTGGGCGGCCTGCAGCCCCCCCGAAACCGAATCAGGCAAAGGCTGCCTATCACAGGGTGCGCAACGGCGAAACCCTCTCCGTCATCGCCAGCCGATACGGGATTACCGTTCGGGACCTCCTGCGGACCAACAATCTCTCCAGCCGCCATTTCATCGTGGCCGGCAAGACCCTGAAGATCCCCGGAACAGCCGCTTCCTCAACGGGCCGGAGCAGCGGTTCCAAGAGCCGGGCAACCTATGTGAAGCACAAGGTAAAAAGCGGAGATTCCCTCTGGATTATTGCCAGAAGATATGGTACAAGCACCAAGCGGATTCAGCAGGCCAACAACCTGTCCGGCACGCGCCTGCGGATCGGTCAGGAGCTGAAGGTTCCGACGGATAAGGGGAAGAAGGCGAGTCTTCGGCCCTACTATGTCAAGAATGGCGATATCCCCTTTGACATCGCCAGACGACACAATATGGAACTGGAACGGTTTCTCAAGGTGAATCACCTGACCACCCGCAGCAAGATCTACCCCGGTCAGAAGCTTTTTGTGGAATAAAAAAGCTCTTTGTCCCGCCCCACGCCCCCGTAGCTCAGTGGATAGAGCAATGGATTCCTAATCCATGCGCCGCAAGTTCGATTCTTGCCGGGGGCACTTCTCTTATTCTCTTCTTTGTTTGCCTTTGTGAGACAAGTCTGATATAAAGGACTGGTGTTGCCCGGGATTTGCCCCGGCAGCGCCGGTCTTCTTCTGCGCACAGTTATTGGCGTGTAACACCAGACAAAGCAAAAGAACATATCCCATGAGCATTTCCCTCCATCCCATCGGAACGGTCCGCACCAGCGCCACGGAGCTGCCCCGGCACTGGAGCCTTTCAGATGTCGAAGGTACTTTGGAGATCGACCCGAAATTCCTTTCGGGCCTCAAAGATATCCAAATCGGACAGCAGATCGTGGTGCTGTTCCATTTCCACAAGAGCGAGCCCTTCACCGAAAGTCTGCTGACCCAGACCCCGCCCCACCGTGATACGGCAATGGGCGTCTTCAGCATCTGCTCCCCGAGAAGACCCAACCCGATCGGCCTTTCCGTGGTGACGGTGACAGGGATTTCAGGAAACCGGATCGAGGTCAGGGGAATCGATATGTTCGACCGGACCCCGATTCTGGATATCAAGCCCCATCACAATTTCGAGAAGAGCGAATCTATGGAATAGCGTAGGAAAGGCTTTTATGATCTGTGGGCATTGCTTTAACGATGGATGATCTGGAGCGGGAGCCGGCATCCCTGCGCCATATGGAGAAGATTACGGCCGAGCTGCGGGATGGGGTGAAGTGTATTCGGAAATGGTAGAATGTGCTTTTTACGAAAAATATTGCTGCTGACAACCCTTCCCGCGATCATCCTTATGGGCTGCAGCGGCGGGGGGAGCGATGAGAATGCTTCCGATGCCGGAGTCTTCAGCCGTCCCTTTGCCGGAGAGTATTCCAACTCCTGGTCATTTGACCATGATCTGCCCCTTGGATATTTCAACGAATCCTGCAAAGAAGAAGCCCAGCCTCATGTGTTGACCTGGGAGGGGGAGATGGAAAAGGCGGGCTGGGGCGACAGTCGATGCCACAACGGGTATGACTGGCTTACACCGGAGGGGACACCGCTTCTTGCGGTCGCGGACGGAGAAGTAATCTTTGCCGACGCGGAGCCTCCATTTAAATGCGGCGCCAGGGGCATGGTGAGCGCCCTGATCGTCAGCCTCCGGCACGATACTGTTCTGGGGGTGCTGGAGACGGTCTATATCCACTTGAGCCGCATCGATGTCGCGGTGGGCGATCGGGTAAAGGAGGGTGAGCAGATCGGCCTTTCCGGCAGCACCGGATGCAGCAGCGGACCCCACCTCCATTTCAGCGTATACCGGAGAATGGCCGACGGAACCCGCCGGGTTGTCGATCCCTTTGGATGGGAGGGAGAGAGTGATGATCCCTGGGCGGTTCATCCCATGGGTGCAGAGAGCATCTGGCTCTGGCGGCCGGGGGCCGAGCCGAACGGATATTGATTCCCCGCCACCCTGTTCTTCTGATTGAATCCGCACAATTCGCCGATATCCATATTCATCCAGGATTTCCTCCCAGGTTCCCATATCCTTTCGGCGTCAAATATCGGAAATGAACCATAACAGCACATTTGTATCGAGCAGGATCTTCATTCCATATATTCTTTCAAATCATCCATCGGCGCGTTGAAATCTTCCGCCATTCTTATCTTTCCTTTTAAAAGAGCGGGAATTCTCTTTCTCATCACCTCCTTTTCAGGAATGATGATCAGCCGACTGCTGCTCCCATGGTAATCTTGATTCATCCACCGGATGATCATGAAACAATTGACAACAGATGGTTGCTGGTGTAGATAGTGAGACTGATTCCTTATCCACAGCTTTTAAGGGGGCGATGATGAGGTCGAGAATGAGCTTGCCACTATCAAAATATCGGACGTATAAACAGCCGACAATGCCCGGCCATTGTTCCGCGTATTTCCCTTGGCTGCCACTACTTTTGTCAGATGGCTGCTCCGGATACGCTTTATGATAATCACAACCGATGAACTCGATGCTGTTCTGGCCCTTCAGCTCGCAATCTCATGGGCCGGGGAAGGTCTTTCGGAGCCCCGGCGGCTCGACTGGTGGAAGACGGATCTGATCGACCCGGAGGGTGGCGGGGATCTCTTCTGCCGCCTTCTCCCGAGGACAGGCCAATGGGCTTCTCTGGAGGCGGCCCGGATTGCGGCCATTCGTGCCGATACAGGGGCAAGGCTTTCCATGGCCAAACCCGATGCGGTGCGCACGCTTTTTTTCTGGGGGTTTGAAATCGATGAAGCCCTACGGAACCGGCTGGCCCTGCACAAGCCGCGCGGGAATGATCCGATGAAGGTATTGCCGATGCCGGTGGATCTGAAAGGGGCATTTGTAAAGGATGACTTCGAGGAGGTCCTTTGCCTGCCGGGGCAGAAGATCCCGTATAAAGTCGTGCCGGGGGGCCGGGAGCTGAAGGGGCCCCTGCCGAAATCTCCGGCGTTGAAGGCAAAGCACCTTGGGGCCGCACTTCTGCCGCTGGGAAAGGATTACCCCGCGCCCTTCTACCGGATTGCCGAGGATGCCATTTCCGATGATGGCTGAAGAGGTGAGCCGGGATCATACGAACCTGCTGAAGATGTCTCTGGCTGTCGAAGAGAGCAGGATCTACTGGGAAAACTTCGACCCCGGGATTCCGCAGAACCGGTTGGCCCCCATCGCGTTCGAGAACCGCTGGTTCGGTGACAAAAGCATGCCCCGGGTCAGGACCATCCTCGCGGATTTCAAAAACCGGTACAATGCCTTTCCCCAAGCCCTGGAGGTGCTTCGATGCCGGCGGCCCCAAGAACTTTTTGACCGCCGGAATCTCTGCCACTGGCACATGCAGCTTTCCGACCCTATTTACCGGGATTTTACCGGAACCTTTCTGACAGAGCGACGCCTCCACTCTTGGCCCAGCATTGACAGGAATGTGGTGATGCGGTGGCTGCAGGATCGGGTGGGAGATCGGTGGGCCGTGGCCACCCGGAAGAAGATCGCACAAAGCCTTATGACTTCGGCTGCCGAGGCCGGTCTCTGCACACCGGAAAAGCAGCAGAGAGCGCTCTTCTATCCGCCGGTCTCCGACACCAGCCTGACCTATCTTCTCTATCTCCTGCGGCAGACCCGGTTCAACGGAACCCTGCTCTCCAATTCCTATCTCCTCTCTGTGGGACTTTCCGACGGATTTCTGGAGAAACGGCTGCTCCGGCTGAAGGAGATCCGGTTCAACCGAATGGGGGAGCTTACCAGCTTTGAATGGCAGTATGCGGATCTCAGATCCTGGGCCCAAGAAAACCGCTTTTCGAATCGGGGAGATGAATCATGATCGATCCGCTCTTTCAGAAATCTCAACTGGAGGCCGCGATCCATGACCTGCGCAAAGATCTGCTCTTTGAGGGCGGCCCCAGGATCAGCACCATGCGCAACTACGGGTTTGCGATCCTTCCCTATGATCCGGGAAAGGAGTTTGAACTGCGGGGATATATCCGCCGGCTGATCGACGAACTCAGCGGCATGGGATGGAATCTCCTCTTCCTGTCGCTGCACCGCCTTTTCATGGATATGTTGAAATCAGAGGAACCCGGCGTCCTCGACAGCTTTATCGGCCGGGAGAGACGCCTGCATGCAAAGGATGCACAAAGAGGTCTTCAATACCTCAAGGAGCGGATGGTCTCTTATATCGAAGAGCCCGATGGAATTGCAAGTGTTATGGTTCGGCGCATCGACGCCTTTGTTGAAGAGCATCCGGACGAAATGGATAAGGCACTGATCCTTATCGGCCGGGCTGGGGCCCTCTATCCCTATTTTCGATACTCCGCGCTGCTGCGCTTCCTCGACGGCAAAACCCGAAACATACCGGTGGTGCTGCTCTACCCGGGGGAACGGCAGGGGGAGACGGGCCTCACCTTTATGGGAGAACTGCCTGCGGACCGGGACTACCGGCCAAGGATTTATTCGTGAATCGGCCATAGAAGGGAAAGGATTTCATATGCAAATCAAAACGATATTTGCAGCGGATGTGACCCGGGATATCCCTCCTGTTGTCTATTTCCATGAAACAGATGCCCATAAGGTTCAAGATGAGGTCTCCGAATACATTATCACCGGCGGCTATCCGGAATCCGACCCTCGCCATAAGCGGATGAAATCCGGAATTCATGAGCAGTTCGTCCGGCTGCTCAACAATATCGCTTTGGAATTGAAGCGGCCCGAGGGAGTGGAACTGCCGGCTTCATGGATATCCGGGTTTTACGGCTCGGGAAAATCGAGCTTTGCCAAACTGCTGGGGCTGGCATTGGACCGGATGGTTCTGCCGGACCGCAGGGAACTCTCGGACGCGCTTCTGGCAAGGGATGATTCTCCCAATGCACCCGAATTCCGCGCGGCATGGAAGGCCGTGGCCGATAGGATCGATTCCATGGCCGTGGTCTTTGACATCGGCGCGATGGCCAGGGAGAATGAAGATGTCCACGCCGTGGCCAGGCGGAAGATCCAGGAGCGTCTCGACTACTGCTCCACCAGCCACCATGTGGCCGACTATGAGCTGAAGCTGGAGCTGGATAGAAAATGGGAGGCTTTTCTGGAATGCGCTCAAAAGGTTCTGGGAAAGCCCTGGCGGGAGGCCAGGAGCCATCAGCTCGCGGAGGATGAATTCTCCCAGGTGCTTCATGTGATGTATCCGGATCTTTATACCGATCCTTTAAGCTGGGCCGACAGCCGGGCAGGCTCCCAGTCCGGAGCCGGTTCCTCGGTCGCTGAGACCACCCGGATCATTGCCGATATGCTCGAGCTGCGGGCCCCCGGCAAAACCCTCTTCATCGTCGTGGACGAGGTCAGTCAGCACATTTATCAGAACGACTCCCGAATGCTGAAGCTCCAGTCCATGGTATCGGATCTGGGGCAGAAGCTGAAGGGGCGGGTATGGTTGATGGCAACAGGCCAGCAGAAGCTGGAGGATGCCGAGGAGAAGACGGTTCTGGGGAAATTGAAGGACCGGTTTCCGCCCCGGCTGCGGGTGCATCTCTCTCCGACCAATATCCGGGATGTGGTGCATAAGCGTCTGCTGAAAAAGGCTCCGGATCAGGAGGGGACCCTTCGGGAGCTTTTTCAGAAGTACCGGAGCGATCTGAAGCTGTACGGGTATTGCTGCGAGGCAATCACGGAAGATGATTTTGTGGAGGTCTATCCCATGCTGCCGGGGCATGTGGATCTGATCATGCAGATCACCACGGAGATGCGCCTGCATTCCACCCGGGGCAAGGGCGACGATTATGCCATCCGGGGATTGCTGCAACTGCTGGGCGAGCTGTTTCGGGAACAGCGGCTCGGGGAAAAGGAGCTGGGAGAGCTGGTGACGCTGGACCGGATCTATGATGTCCAGCATACTGCGCTGGATACGGATCTGCAGAACACAATGGCCCGGATTCTTTCCCAAGGTGCTGTGATCGAAGATCCGCAGGCGGCCGGCGTTGCCAAGGCCGTGGCGCTTCTGGAGCTGATCCAGGAGCAGGAGCCGACCACCCTCCAATTGATCTGCCAGTGCCTCTACAGTCGGTTGGGCATGGGCAACCAGGAGCCGGGTGTCCAGAAAATCCTCAATATGCTTTGCGATGAAGGTCTTCTCTCCTATTCCGAAAAACAGGGATACAAGATCCAGAGTTCGGCCGGCCAGGAGTGGCAGCGGGAAAGAGAAGCCAGAAGCGTCACAGGGGCAGAAACTCACAAGGTGGTGGCCGAAAAACTGAAAGAGCTGGTCGGCGCGCTGGAGCGTCCCAAATACAAGAAGAAAGGGTTTCCGTGGGCCGCATTTTTCTGTGATGCCAAAGATACCCAGAATGAACAGCGGCTTCAGTCGCCTTTGGATGCGGCTGTTGCCATGGTCGATTTCCGATACCTGAACACGAAAGAAGATCGAAGCCCTTTGTTTTGGACAGGGGAGAGCAACTCCCAGAACCTCCGGGATCGGATCATTTGGGTCAATGGAAAAACCGATGCGGAGACCCGTATCCGGGAACTGGTAAAATCCCGCAAGATTCTGAACCGATACAGTTCCCATGCATCTTCGCTGCCGCCGAACAAGCAGCGCCTCTATTACGAGGAGCAGGGCCGGTGCGAGGATCTTGAAAAAAAGGCCGCGAGCGCGGTGGCTGAATCGTATATGGCCGGCGAGATCTACTTTCGGGGGCGGCGCATCGAAAAACAGCCCCACGGCGTTACCTTTTCCACAGCGCTTTTGGGGGTTGCCGAGGCGATTCTGCCGGAGCTGTACAGCCGTTATATGGATATGGCCGTCACCCCCGGGGAGCTGAATCAGCTTCTGGAGCCGAACCTGTCTGGCCCTTCCACGAAATTCATGTCCGGAGGGCTGGGCATTCTCGATCTGGATGCGGGAAAATATATTGCCACCTGCTCAGGGGAGGTTCCGGCCCGGATTCAGGAGTATATCCGGGAAAACAGCGGGGTTTCGGGGCGTGACCTGCTGACCGCGTTCGGGAAACCGCCATACGGTCATCCGCCGGATGTGGTCAAGGCCTGTCTCGCGGGTCTTCTGCGCGGTGCCAAGGTCCGGGTCCGACCCGAAGCCGGGGCTGAGATCACCTCGATTCGTGATCCGGGCGCCAAGGATATGTTCCAGAAGGATCGGGAATTCAAAAGAGCCGATATCCTTCCCCCGGCCGATCAGGGGATCAGCGCCCGGGACCGGATCGCGATCTGCAAGTTTTTCAATGCCTGCCTCAATGTGGATATCGATCGGGAAAACGATGCCATCGCCGACGCCGTCTTCCACCATTTTCCCCAGCAGGTGAACCGGATACAGGAGCTTGAGGGAAAATGGAACCGGCTCCCGGAGCGGCCTGAGCTGCCCGAGCAGATCCGGAACCTGAGAAAGGCGCTGGAGGAATGCAAGCGGTCCCGCCATGTGGAGCCGACGGTTCTGGCCCTGAAAAAGCATCTGGACGTGCTGCGGGACGGCACTGAGCAACTGGGCATCCAGTTGGCGGAGCTGACAGACGAGAACCTGAACGCGGTGGTCCGGGCCATGGATGTGCTGGAACACCATGCGGCCCAGCTCGAAGCGGTGGGCAAGACCGATGGCGTGGAGGCGGCGATATCGGCAGTTCGGAAGCAGTTGTCCGGGGACCGGCCGTGGCGGGAGATCGGGGACGTGGCGGCGGAGATCGAGGCCATCAAGGAGCGGTACCAGGAGGTGCGGCTGGACCTGATTGGGCGGCAAGAGGCCAATGCCCAGGAGATCCGGGACCGGACCAAGCGGCGGGCCGGGTTCGAGAGGCTGGACGGGGATGGGAGCCACCATGTGCTGCGGCCCATCACGGAGGCGCTGTGCGACACCACGCCGGAGGCGGTGCAGCCGACCCTGGAGTCCCTGTGGGATTCGGTGGCGGCCCGGCTCCGGGAGGCCGAGGAGGAGGCAAACGGGCGCCTGGATGATCTGCTGGCGAGAATTACGAAGCAGCAGGTGGTCAAGGTGCGGCACAATCTGAACGGGAGGGAGTTCGGGGCGATGGATGAGGCGGATGCGGCGTTGAAGGAGCTGCGGGAGCGTTTGGCGGCGCGGTTGGAGGGGAAGGATGACATTCGGGTGCGGTTGGTGTAGAATAATGCACAGAATTTGGAAAAGAGGATTTCCACGCGGTCTTTTTGTATGCAACCGAATTTTTTTAACTTGAAGGGATGTAAAAATGACACCTGAAATAAGGGCGCTCGGATTGGTCATGATTGGTGCATTCAACCCGAAAATATTTCATCCCTATTGGATGAAGTCCGTGGAGTTGTTCACCGATACGGAAGCCGCTGACTCGAATATAGAGATCAACAACAATGATCTCTCCATTTTTGCCATGGACTGGATGCGATTTGAAGCTACGCAACAGCGGCTTACGATCTTTAGTGAGCAACACCCCTATTTTGACCGGATCGTCGATTTTGCATCTCAACTTTTCAGAATATTACGACACACGCCAATATATGTCCTTGGCATAAACCACCATTATCATTTCAAATTCAAAGATGAGGAAACATGGCACAAGATAGGGCACACTCTTGCGCCGAAAGAATACTGGTCGAGAGTCTTCAAGAATCCCGGAATGGAAAGGATAGAAATCACTAGCCCGCGTGAAGACGAATATGCGGGTAAATTTATGGCTCGCTGCGACAATTCAAGAAGAGTGATTCCGGGGATTCAAATCCATTTGAATGATCATTATGAAATAGGCGAACCCAAAGAAGTCATTGGCGCGGAGCAAACGGCACATATTCTGGAAAACCAATATACGTTTTCCTATAAAAAGTCCCAAGAAGTAGTAAAAACGATTCTTTCCATCGTCGAATAAAGGAGTCGATCATGAGTTCATCATCAGCCGCCCAAACATATAGTCCACTATTTACAGATTTTCCCAAAGGCACGATGCCGCTTGATGAACGCACCCGAAGAGAGTCGTCTGAAGCCGATCCCCATATCAAAAGAATTGAAACGGAAAATCGAGACTGGTTGGTTCATTACATTGATGCATACAGTGACAGTAATGATGCCGATAGTGAGAAAATCGAAAAAACCTCAATGAATTTTGAAATAAACAGGTCCAGCAGGCAACCCATCATCAATTTTCCACATTTTAAGGAGTGGCGAAAAGGGCACTTCGTTTCACTTAAAAAATGGGAGGGGATTGTAGAATCTGTATTTGAATCAAGTTTTGTTGCAAGGATAAAAGATGTCGCCAATGAAGTTCCGGACGAAAGAGTGGAAATCGATTTTGATGAATTAACCAATATCGATGAAAAGAAAATGATCGAGGTTGGCGCCATTTTTTCGTGGACAATGGGGTATCATGTTAGTTCTGGCGGTACCCGAAAGCGACAAGCGATCTTGATTTTTAGAAGAATGCCTAAATGGACTGAAGAAGATATACAACGGGGGTACAAAGTGGCAGATGAAATGTTCGCAAAACTAGGATAACTTGAATGGGATCATTCCGTCCGCCTCTGTCAAACGAATTTGAATTAACGCTGTTCGGGAATGGGTATGGCGAATGCGTGTTGCTTCATATGGGCGACAATAAATGGATTATCGTGGATTCATGTATCAATCCGTGGACCCAACAAGTTGCGCCTCTGGAATACCTGGAAGCAATAAACGTCGATATTTCGAAAAGCGTCGAGATGTTGGTGGTGTCTCATTGGCACGATGATCACATAAAAGGAGTCGGCCAAATCTGTAAGTCCTGTGAAAATGCAAGGTTTGCGCTATCGAATGCCATGCATCAACGGGATTTTTTCAGGTTCGTAAACGTAGTAAATGAGCGCCCCGTTTATAGTTATGCTGGAAAAAGCGCCGATGAGATAATGCACATACTCAATGCCATAGTAAAACGAAAAGAGAAGTCCGGAGAACATCCGCATATATGGGCATCTATCGACAAGGTGCTGTACGCCGATAGAATCAGTGACAATGGGTCGGATGCAAAAGTAACTGCCCTATCGCCTTCTGATCATGCCGTTACGACAGCTCTAATTGAGATCGCAAAGCTCATACCCCGGGCCAACACTGCGATCAAGGTTGAATCGACAATCAACCCAAATTTATTTGCCATCGCGTTATGGGTTTCCATCGGCAATATCCGTATTTTGCTCGGTTCAGACTTGGAAGAAGCCGCACATCCCCTCGGTGCATGGTCTGTTATCGCCAACTCAGGAAACAAACCGGCCGGCAAGGCGGATGCTTTCAAAGTTTCTCACCACGGTTCAAAAAATGCTCATTGTGATCACGTTTACGATAAGATGCTGACCGAAAGACATATATCCGTTTTAACGCCGTTCACCCACGGAAAGGTCGTATTGCCGAATGATTCGGATATTCGAAGGTTGAAAAAGCAAAAATGCTCCGCCTTGTATATGGCATGCAAGTCCTCAAGCAGAACCGTTAAACATGATCCGGCAGTCGAAAAGATCTTGAAGGAATCAACAAAGAGCAGAAAAACCCTGAGTTCTTTTGGCCGCATCACGCTTAGAAAACGAGTATCAAGCGATGATGATGATTGGCAAATTTTTACCGAAGGACACGCCTACGAACTATAGAATTCCATTCATGTCCTGGGGATGAAATCCTAAACCAAAAAACTGCTTAGAAAGGTTATACACCTCCGCATGCCAACCACCATGCCCCCAACCACCAAATCCAAACTCTCCACCACCATCTACCACCTCCGCGACCGCCTGCTCACGGAGTTTCACAACGCCGCAGACAGCGCCTATCGGCTATCCATTCCCCTGGAAAAAGCGGGCCTCACGGAAGAAAACCGGGTCAAGCGCGAGCGTTTGGAGAACTGGCTGGATGAGCAGGCCCGGCGGGCCAATGGCGGCAAGAAGAAGGGGGCCGACGAGATCCGGGAGCGCCATTACCGGTCCGCGCTGAAGCTGGCGGCGGCCACGTTTTTGAACCGGATCGTGGTGATCCGCCACATGGAGGCGGTGGGGCTGATCAAGCCGGCGGTGGTCACGGGCGGGTGGAACAGTCCGGGGTATCGGGAGTTCCGGGACTTCGCCCCGGCCCTCACGAAAGACGAGACCGAGGGGTTTTCGGTCCTGCTGGGGCTGCTGTTCGACGAGTTGGCCCTGGATCTGCCGGGGCTTTTCGGGGATGTGGGAATCACGAGGTTGTTCCCGGTCCCGACGGTGTCGCTGCGGGGGGTGGTGGAGGCGTTCGACGATGAAGCCCTCGGAGATGTTTGGATCGACGACACAACGCTGGGGTGGGTTTATCAGTTCTGGAATGATCCGGAGCGGATCGCGCTGGATGAGAAGGTTAAAAACCGGGGGAAAATCGAGCGCCATGAGATCGCGTCAAAAACGCAGTTGTTCACCGACCGGTACATGGTGGAATGGTTGCTCCAGAACAGCCTGAACAATTTTTGGCTGGCGATCTGCCAAAAGAACGGGTGGGAGCCGAAAGCCCGTTCGGAGGGCGTGCTGGCGGCTTTGGAATCGCGTCGGAAAGAATGGCGTGAAAAGCGGGAGGCCGGGGATGTATCGGCCGAGGAGATGATGCCCATCGAATCTGATGCCGAGGATCGGTGGAAATACTGGGTGGAACAGGAGTTGACCGAAGAGTTCGTGAAGGCCGCGCCGGCGTCCATCCGGGAGTTGAAACTGCTTGATCCGGCGGTGGGGTCGGGCCATTTTTTGATCATTGCGTTCATGATCTTGGCGGCCTTTTACCGGGAAGAAGCGGAACACCGGGGGGAGGTGTGGTCGGATCGGGAGATCGCGGAAAGCATCCTTGAAAACAACCTGCACGGCATCGATATCGATCCCCGGGCCGTCCAGATCGCGGCGGCGGCCCTGTGGCTGAAAGCCAGGACGTTCTGCCGGGAGGCATCCCCCAAAAAGATGAACCTGGTGGCATCGAATCTCGGCATCGCGTCCCTGCCGGAAGATGATCCGGCCGTGCGGGAGTTAAAAATTGAAGTCCGAAAGGCGACCGGCATTCCCGAGGATTTGACGGAAAAGATCATCCATGCGCTGAAAGGGGCGGACTATCTGGGGTCACTGCTTAAAGTCGATGAGGCTGTGGATGAGGCGATTCGGGCGCATGAGCAAGGGGAAAAGGACCGTCGGGCGAAACAGAGCCAGGGCCATCTTTTTGAAGGGTTCAGGCCGGAGCAGACCGTGTTGCCTTTTGACGAGGCGAAGATTTCCGTGCTGGATAAGCTGGATCGGTTTTTGGAAAAATGCACGGCCGGTCAGGATTTGGGGTTACGGTTGAAAGGGGAGCAACTGGCGGCCGGGGTGAGGTTTATACGAATTCTGAAACAGGGCGGTTATCATCTCGTGGTTGCGAATCCGCCTTATCATTCGGCTTCGAAGATGGCGGGGGCTGAGTATTTGAAAGGTTCGTATCCTGTTGGGAATCAGGACCTTTTTGCTGCTTTTATGGTTCGTTCTTTACAATTGCTGAAGCCCTCCGGATTAAGCGCATCTATTACGTTGAGCAATTGGATGTATATTGGGACATATGAGAATCTAAGGCGATATTTAATTGATAAAGTATTCATTCAACTTATTGGAGATCTTGGAAAAGCAGCTTTTAGTTCTGGATCAATGTTGATAAATGCCTCAATGAATATTTTTCAGAATACAAAGATTAAAATGCATAAATCTTTGGCCGTGAGACCTTTTTCTGTAGATAAAGTTATTGTAGATCCCCATCAGATAAGGCGAAATCAAATTGCCCTTATAAATGGTTCCGAATGTTTTGAATTTGAAACTTTAAAATTGCGAGATGTAGTACCGGGGCAACCTCTTCTTTATTGGTGGGACAATGATTTTCTTGATCGCTATAGAAAAGCCCCCAAAATTGCAGAGGAATGCCCTGTCAGACAGGGCCTCGCCACCGGGAACAATGCTAGATACGTCAGAAATTTCTGGGAGGTATCGGACAAATGCTTGTATGTAAAAAAAGTTGACGCACCTCATAATCTTAATCCAAATCAGTACTGGCTCCCCTATATAAAAGGCGCAGAGGATAGAAAATGGTTTGAGCCCTTGCGGGATGTTTTAGACTGGAAATTTCTTGGTGTTTGCTATGCGTACAGTTCTACAGCACGATTTGGCCGCGGTGCAACATTTTATTTTCAACAAGGAATATCTTATTCGACAATCGGCTCTAATTTTTCGGCTAGAACAAGACGTTATAAAAGCATTTTTGATGTTTCTGGTGCTTCTGTATTTCCGAGTTCAATTTCAGATACTGTTTGTTTGATGAATAGTAAAGAATGCCGTAATGTTTTAAGATCATTGAACCCTACCATTAACTTTCAAGTTGGAGATGTAAATCGTCTTCCATTATTCCAAATAGCGTCTTCAGTGGAAATCTTATCTATCCTCGATCACTCTTTCACCGAATATGAAGCTGCCCGAGAAAATTCAATAGAATTTAAAAAGCCTTGTCCATCCGCCTGGACCTACGCCCAAAACTGGGCTCAACAAGCCGTAGACCGCCCACAAGGTGCCCCCTTACCTGAATACAACCCCATCTACGAAGCCCCACCCCCCACAAACCACATCTCCTTCACCATAGGCACCGCCCTCGGCCGCTTCTGCGCAAACGGCGAAGGCATTCTCGACAAAGCCCCAACCACCGCCCTCCCCAACGGCATCCTCTACCTCTCCGCGCACAACCATGCCGACAGCCTCTCCCATCCCGCATCCCAGCCCATCAAAGACGCCTGGGAAGATCACGGCAAATCCATCGCCCCGAAATCCGACCTCAAAACCTGGCTCATGCAGAAGTTCTTCAAAGACGTTCACCTCGACATGTACGAAAAGCGCCCCATCTATTTCCCCCTTTCCTCCAAAAAGAAGAACTTCGTCGCGTTCATCAGCATTCACCGCTGGACTGACAATACGCTGCAAACCCTGCTAGCCGACCACCTCATCCCGGAATTGAACCGGCTGGACGGCAACCTTCAGGATCTCCTTGAAAGCCGCAGGCAGGGAGACGCAAAAGCCCGATCCGACGCGGAAAATCAGTTTGCCCTTGTCAGCGCCCTCCATGACGAACTCGAGGAATTCATCGCGCTTGTCCGCCAATGCGCGGATGAAGGCCCCCCGCCGGCCAAACATACGGACACCCCAAGAGAAACAGACGCCCCATACAAAATGGACCTCGACGACGGCGTGATGATCAACAGCGCGGCCCTCTGGCCCCTCCTGGAGCCCCAGTGGAAGGACCCGAAAAAATGGTGGTCCGAACTCTGCAACGCCAATGGCCGAAAGGATTATGACTGGTCCCGCCTCGCGGCCCGATACTTCCCCGCGCGGGTCGATGAGAAATGTCAAAACGACCCCTCCCTTGCCGTGGCCCACGGCTGCTTCTGGAAATACCACCCGGCAAAGGCATACCAGTGGGAACTGCGGCTTCAGGATGAGATCGAACCCTGGTTCACCATCGACGAGGAGGATTCCGACGATCTATCGGCCGATTTTGAGGAAAACAACCGGGCAAGGGCCGAAGAACTGATCGCGACAGAATGCAGACGCCGGGAACGAAACCGCGCAAAAGCCGAAAGAGAAGCCGGAGCCGATGCGGATGAAGAAGAGGACAATGCAGCGGAAAACGGCTGGGAGGCAGATCCGCTATTTGCAGATGGGGGGGAAGAATGAACCCCACGGGCCCCATCGCCGCCAGACTGGAGGAGGAACTCAAACAGAAGATCCGGCAATATGGCATCGTGGTATGGCTCGATAAAAGCGCTTCCTATGCCGCTTATGCGGACGCCCTTGCCGAACGAAGCAAAACCGGGGACTTTCCTTTTCCGGTGATCCCTTTCCGGGGCAGCTTTCTGGAGATGATGCTCTTGATGGAGACGTATGAGAACGGCATCGATCCTGATCCGCTGCTCATCCACATGCCGGGCCACACCGAAGATTCGATCCGCCGGACCCCGATGCTGGAGATGTACCGGGCCGGATATCGTCACCGCCGCTCCCTGGAAACCCTGGTGCGGGAAGTCGCCACAGGCAAAGTCCCCCCGGATGAGATCGACGCATTCATCAGAACAAATCCAACTGACCTTTTCGACGCCGAATCATGGCTTTCGGAAAAGACCGGCCGCTTGAAGGAGGAGACCGCCCTTTATCTGGAAAACCTCTCCCTTGAATGGATCATCGACGGCCTGATCGGAGAAAATCAGGAGTTCCGGAATCGCTTTACCGACCCGAACGCGGTGAAGATCCTTTCCGACCATCTCCACCGCCACACCGGCATGAATCCGCCCTTTCTCCGATTCTTCATGGGAGAGGAACCCCTCTCCTTTCCGAACCTCCGGGAAGCCATTGCCGCATGGCTGATGTGCGTGGAGTACGTCCATGATCTGACGGTTCCGCCCCATCTGGAGGCATTAAAACCGCTCGCCGGCATCTCAGATCCCCTGAAGAAAAGCTGCCGAAGCCTCCTGGACCATCTCCGAAACCGCTACCCCGAAGCATATGCGGCCCATGCCATGACCGCGGAATCCCTGCTGCACCAGGAGATCGACGCGCATCCCCCCGAAGCCCTGGGCCGGATCGATACCTTCAACCGGGAGCAGGAGCGCATTTTATACAGCGCGGTCAACTCCCTGCTGGAGGGCGAGTGGGAAAAGGTCATCAACTGGACCAGCCATCGGGTGGAGACCCGATCCTTCTGGCTCAACCGGGACCCGGTGCGCCGGATGACCTGGACACTGATTGCGGATGCCGCTGTTCTGGGAAATCGGATCGAACAATCGGGCCGCCCCCTGAAAGGGGCCGGGGACTTTCAGGAGGTTCTGGAATACTACACGACCCAGGGGTGGAAGATCGACAACGCGCACCGGCGGTTCGAACAGCAGCAGATGAAACTGCTCGACTCCAAAATGCCGCACTTCACCCAGCTTCACGAAGCCTTTGGCCGACTCCGAACCCGCTATCGCGAATGGGCCGATGCCCTTGCGGAAGATTTCGCTTCCCTCTGCGAACAGGAGGGATTTCTTCCGCCCCCCGACCTGCAGCAGCGGGAGATCTTTCACCGGATCATCCATCCCCTGCTCAAAAATGATCAGCGGGTGGCCTGTTTCCTGCTGGATGCCTTCCGCTTTGAGATGGCCGCGGAACTGGCCCATGGAATGATTGAAAAGGGGGCGCAGGTCCTTCTAAAAGGCCGCTATGCGGAGCTGCCCACCATCACCGCTGTGGGGATGAACGCACTGGCCCCGACTGCGGACCGGGGAAGGCTGACGCTCTCCGGCGACAACGGGTTCAACGGCTTTAAAACCGGAGAATACACGGTCCGAAGACCCGAAGACCGGACCCGGGCAATGGGAGATCGGAGCCTCGACAATGTGGCTTCGGGCCGGAAACAGACCCGGGGGATGGAGCTGACCGATATCTGCCAACGCTCTCTTGAGGGCATCAAAAAAAGCTGCGCGGGGGCAAGACTCATTGTTGTCCACGGCCGGGAGATCGACGCGGCCGGGGGGGCGAATGTGGGAACCGCAAGCTTCGAAGTGCTGCTGCGCCAGATCCGCGCCGCGTGGAACCAGCTTCGAGCCATCGGGATTCAGACATTTATCTTTACGGCGGATCACGGTTTTCTGCTCAACGATCATACGGTCCCGCAGATCCCCTACGGCAGCAAAACCACCCCCGATGCCCGGTATATCCTGGCGCGGGAGCCCCGGGCCGAGGCGGGCATGATCCCGGTCTCTTTAACAGCGCTGAACTATGAGGGACAGGAGGGGTATCTGCTCTTTCGAAGAGACACCGCACTCTTTGCCACGCCGGGCCGGGGGGAGAGCTTTGTCCACGGCGGAAACAGCCTGCAGGAGCGGGTGATTCCGGTATTGACGGTATCCCATCGGACTTCGGCGCATACCGGCGACACCCGGTATGAGATTACAGCCGCGTCCCTGCCGGAAGTGCTCGGCAACAGCCGGATTCAGATCTTACTTGCCGATGCCTCGCAGTCCCAGTTGAAGCTGACGGGCGCGGGCGCCGCGACCCTGGCCCTCCGAACGCCGGAACGGGAGGATATCGAAGTGACCCTGAAGGAGGTGATCGGCGCTTCGATGGAGAACCAGGCATTTCGGCTGAAGACCGACGGGACCGCGGTCGAGATCCTGTTCGACCTCAAAGGCCCCAGAGACGAGCGGGCGAGAATCGAGGTCTTCCCGGTGGACAGCGGCGAGACGGTTTCGCCGGTGGTTGTGGACGGCTATTTCAATGTATGGGGCAGAATCGGGGCCGAAGGGAGCCAAAGCCCAGATGAATCCCAGGCCCAAGATGGCCGGGACTGGCAGGAGAATTTCGAAGACCCGGCCATCCAAAGGATCTTCACCCACCTGGGGGACCACGGGGCCATCACCGAAGCCGAACTCAACGGCATCCTCGGCTCTCCCCGAAAGGTTCGCCGTTTCGCGGCCGCGTTCGAGGAACATGCGGCCAAAGCGCCTTTTTCCGTCAGAATCGAAACAACGCCGACCGGCAAACGGTATGTGAAAACATAGAGAGGATATATGGGAATCAGCGAACGGGACATCGAACACATCTTTGAGCGCCTCCGCTGCGGCGTGGTGCCGGAACGGGGGCTGGACGCCTTTGCCGTGGGCATCGAAAAGGAACGCGCGGAAATCCATCGGCAACTGAAGCTCATCGAAGAGGGGGAAGGCGCGTTCAAGTTTCTCCGGGGCGGATACGGCTGCGGAAAGACCTTCATGTCCCGGCTGGCCCTTCTGGATGCCCAGAGCCGGGGATTCGCCACCAGCTTCGTGGTGGTGTCGGACAATGATCTGCATTTCCATAAATTCGACGATGTCTATCGAAAGGTGGTTCAGGAACTGGGCACGGCCGCATGCCCCAGAAGCGCCCTTGGAGACATCCTGGACCGGTGGATCGCCCGGGTGGAGGATGAGCTGATATCGGCCGGCGCGGTCGAGGACGCTCCGGACTTTGACGAAAAAGTGCAGAACCGGATGGAGGAGAATCTCGCCTCCTTTACCCGGGGCAGCGCCCCCGAGGACATGGGCCGGGTGCTTCGGACGATCTTCGCGCTCAAGCAGGAGGGGAACCTTTCCGATGCCGCGTCTTTGATCTCCTGGCTGTCGGCCAGCGAAAACGTCGCGTCCGGGGCCAAGAAAACGGCCGGTATCAAGGGCGACATCAGCAGCCGGGACGCGATGGATTATCTGCGGGGCATCCTGGAGATCGTCAAGGCGGCCGGATACAGGGGGCTGGCGATCCTCATCGACGAAACCGAAACCATCCTGCGGATGCGCCGGGATGTCCGGGGAAGAAGCCTCAACGGTATCCGCCAGATCTGCGATGCGGCAAACAGCTATCCGGGGCTGCTCTGGATCTTCACCGGCACTCCGGAATTCTTTGACGCGAAGCGGGGGGTCGCGGGGCTTGCCCCTCTCCATGACCGGATTCGCTTCATGTCCCACGGCGACTATGTCAGCCTGCGCCAGCCCCAGCTCGCGCTCAACCCGTTTCGCCGGGAACGGCTCAAGGAGGTGGCCCTGAAGCTGCGGGAACTCTATCCGGCCGGGGATCGGGCGCTGTTCAACAAAAAGATCGCCCTGACCTATATCGATCAGCTCATCGACAAAGTGACCCAGGGCTTTGCCGGGGATGTGGGGGTGATCCCCCGGCAGTTTCTCCGCCACCTGGTGGATATCATGGATCTGGCGGCAGAACATGCCGATTTTGACCCGATGACGGTTGAGGGCTTTGAGCCCCGGGAGCCGAGCGACGCGGAAAACCGCGTCATGGCCGGCCAGAACGCCTATGACGAGGAGCCGGAGGATGAGCAGGGATATGAGCCCGTGGAATTCTGATCTGACATGAGCACCTTTTCCCGATACCCGCCCCGGCTCCAGGAGGCCATCGTATCCCGCCTCGGGTGGACCCGTCTGCGGCCCGTGCAGGAGATGGCCTCGGAGGCCCTGCTCGACGGAAAGAACGCGCTGATCCTGGCCCCCACGGCCGGGGGCAAAACCGAGGCCGCGATCTTTCCCCTGCTGGCCCTGATGATGGCCGAGCCGGTCCAGGGGCTCCGGATGCTCTACATCGCCCCCCTCAAGGCGCTGCTCAACAATCAGCGTGACCGGCTGGGGGAATATACGGAGATGGTGGGTCTGCGCCGCTTTTTGTGGCACGGCGATATCAAACCTTCCCGAAAAGAGGAATTCAAGCGCGATCCGGCCGAAGTTCTCATGACCACCCCGGAATCCCTGGAGGTGATGCTCCTTTCCGCAAGAGTGGCCCATCCCCGACTCTTCAAGGAGCTGAGATATGTGGTGATCGACGAGATCCACGCCTTTGCCGGCCTGGATCGGGGGGCCCATCTCATGTCGGTCCTCGAACGCATCTGCCGCCACGCGACCCACGATGTTCAGCGGGCCGGCCTCAGCGCCACCGTGGGCAATCCGGCCCATATCCTCCGATGGATGCAGGGCAGTTCAAACCGGATCGGGACGGTCATCGATCCCCCGAAGAGGCCGACGCCCAAAGATATTCGCATCCACCTCCATGAATCGATCCCATCAATGGCCCGGCGGGCCAGCGGACTGGCTCTGGGCAAAAAGAGCCTCTTCTTCTGCCAGAGCCGCTCTTTGACCGAAAGCATCGCGGACCGGATGCGCAACCGGGGAACCGATGTATTCGTCCACCACAGCTCGGTCTCCCCCGAAGAGCGGGCCGCTGCCGAAGAGCGCTTCCAGGGAGGGACCAACATGGCCATCGTCTGCACATCCACACTGGAGCTGGGCATAGACGTTGGGGATCTGGACCGGGTGCTTCAGGCCAACGCCCCCTCCACGGTCTCCGCGTTTCTTCAGCGGCTGGGCCGCACCGGGCGCCGGGAGGGACAGCGGGCCAACACCACCTTTTTCTGCGAGGACCCGGAGACGCTCCTTCAGGCCATCGCGATCGTCGAGCTGGCGAGGGAAAACTGGGTGGAGCCGGTTCCGGAAAGCACCCGCTGCTGGCCCGTGCTGGTCCATCAATTGTTCGCGCTGACCCTCCAGTTCGGCGCGATCAGCAAAGAGCGCTGCTGGGAGATCCTCTCGGCCGTGCCCGATTTCTCCGGCATCGCGGTCCAGGAGTTCGAAGCCCTGGTGGCCCACCTCATCGACAAAGAATATTTGTACGCCTCGGCCGGCCTCCTCTCCCTGGGCGATGAGGCCGAAAGAATCTACGGTTCAAAAAATTTTCTGGAACTCTACTCCGTCTTCACCAGCCCCCAGCTTTACACCATCAAGACCGAAGCCGGGTATCTCCTCGGCACCCTGGAGCAGGATTTCGTGGACAAGCTGGTGGAGGAGATGAGTTCCTTTCTCCTGAGCGGCCGGGCCTGGACAGTGATCCACGTCAACCATGCGGACCGCGCGGTCCGGGTAAAGCCCGCGCCCCGGGGAAAAGAGCCGAGCTGGGGCGGATTCGCCCCCCAGATCGTAGGGTATGAGATCTGCCGGAAGATCAAAAGGATCATCACCGGCGATGATCCTATCCCCTATATCGATGAACCCGCGCAGGCGCAGTTGGCGGCCATCCGGGACGACCTCGGGCCCCTGCTCAGAGGAACCGGGCCCCATATTCAGATTGAAACCAAAAGAGCCCTCTGGTGGACTTTTGCCGGGGGCCGGATCAACCACACCCTGCGCTACGGCCTTGAAATACAGCTCAACGCCAAGGTGGTCGCGGACAACTTCCGCATCAAAATCGAGGGCAGCGGCATCGTCTCCGAGACCCTGCCCGGCTTGATCGGCAACATGGCCCGAAAGTCCTTCTGGGAAGCGCGGGAGAACCGGGAAAGCATTCTTGCGGCGCTGCCCAATTACCGGCTGAGCAAGTTTCAGCCGGCGCTGCCGGAGGTTTATGCGGCCGAGATGGTGGGGCGGTATCTGCTGGATGTGGAAGGGGCGGCCGCGTTTGCCGAAACATTCTGTTTCCGCTTCCCCCGCTCCCGTGGCGGGGGTGGGTGCGATGGGTGCGCCTGCGCGGAGGCCTGAGACCTGTCGAAAGCGCCCGCGCCGGCCAGGCTGGGGCAAGATGCCTGTCGATGTGCCGGCATGTCGTGCGGCGCTCCGGATGGCCCCGGCGCTTGAGGCGTATTGGCGAAAAGTCGAAAACCGTCGTATTATATTACGGAAAATATTAATTACAAAAATACCGCATCAGACTGTGATGGGGATCATCAGCCCGCACTTATCAACCGAAAATTAAACATGGATGGCAAAAACAGAAACAACATCAGAATCGGCATGAAAGTCGATATAGTCCAGAAACAGGATCAGAGGACTGGGAAGTTTACATCAGGCATTGTAAAAAGGATACTTACCAAATCTGCCA
>JAABSZ010000004.1:0-64721 GCA_011390135.1 Desulfobacteraceae bacterium
CAAACTGGTGAATGGCCACAAGCCCCCCGACAGTAACGTAATCACCGATCTCGATGTGGCCTGCAAGGGTTGCACAGTTGGCCAGAATCACCCGCCGGCCGAGCTTGCAGTCATGCGCTACATGGCTGTACGCCATTAGATAGTTCTCTTCCCCGATCTCGGTGATACCGCCGCCGAATTCCGTGCCCCGGTGAACCGTTACATATTCACGGATAATGGTCTTTGCGCCGATCTTTGCATATGTGATCTCCCCGCCGAACTTCAGGGCCTGGGGAACACCGCCGATTGCGGCAAAGGGAAAGATTTTGCAGTCAGGGCCGACCGTGGTGTAGGGCTCGATCATGGCATGTGCGCCGACAACTGTCCTGGGGCCGATCGCGACATCCCGGCCGATAATGGCGTAGGGCCCAATCTCAACGCTTGCATCGATCTCTGCTTTAGGATCGACAATGGCTGTCGGATGAATCATGTGGGTCTCTCTCCGAACGCGGCCATCAGTTCGGCCTCGGCCGCTCGCTGCCCGTCGACACTGGCGACGCCGCTCAATTTGACGGCCTTTGCCCGGGCTTTTGTGATGTGAAGTTCCAGTATCAGTCGGTCACCGGGAACCACGGGCCTTCGGAAACGCACCTTGTCCAGCCCCATGAAATAGAGGGGCTGTCCATACCGCTCCGGGGGCTGGGCATCGATAACCAGGATTCCGCCGGCCTGTCCCATGGCCTCGACGATGAGCACCCCGGGCATGATGGGGAGTCCGGGGAAGTGGCCCTGGAAAAAGGGCTCGTTGATGGTGACATTCTTTAAAACCTTGATCCGCTCTCCGGGAACGATCTCCAGCACCCTGTCAACCAGAAGAAATGGATACCGGTGGGGAAGGTACTGCATGATCCGGCTGATATCGGGAAGGGAGATCTCGCCGGTATCTTGGGTTGGCCCGTCCATCGCGTGTGCCGGATCTTCATTCTTCAGATTTCCGTTCTCCTGGCTCATCGCCATCCTCCATCTCTTTCAACCGTTTTTCCACTTTTTCCAGCCGCTTTTTCAGCTCAGGCAACTGGGGAACGACCCGCTGCACCCTAAGCCAGTTGCGATGAGGGATCTCCGGAGAGCCTGAGACCACCTGGCCGTCGGGAATCGATTTGCCGACGCCGCACTGGGGGCCGACCGTGACATTGTCGCCAAGGGTGAGATGGCCCGAAATTCCGGCCTGCCCCGCAAGGATCGCCCTCTTGCCGATCTTTGTGCTGCCCGCGATCCCCACCTGCGCCACCAGCACCGTATGCTCACCAATAGAGACGTTGTGGGCCACCTGAACCAGGTTGTCGGTCTTGACCCCCCTTCCGATCCGGGTGACGCCAAAAGTGGCCCGATCGATGGTGTTGCATGCGCCGATCTCCACATCATCTCCGATCTCCACAACTCCGATGTGAGGGATCTTGATATACCCTTCCGGAGACGGGGCATAGCCAAATCCGTCACTGCCGATAACG
This sequence comes from Desulfobacteraceae bacterium, assembly GCA_011390135.1. Classification (GTDB taxonomy): domain Bacteria; phylum Desulfobacterota; class Desulfobacteria; order Desulfobacterales; family JAABSP01; genus JAABSP01. The sequence goes on from JAABSZ010000004.1 coordinate 1,491, forward strand.
GTTCCGGCATGGATGGCCACCCGGTCTCCGATGCGGGTTCCCCAGCCGATGGTGACGCTGGGAAAGATCTTCGCATCCCGGCCGATGATCACATCATCTTCGATCACCACATGAGGATGGATAACTGCATTGGGGCCGATCTTCACCCGGTCCCCGATAACGGCACAGGGGCCGATCCGGGCCTCCTCCCCGATATTCGTATCTCTTCCCACAACGGCAAGGCGGCTGATCCTTGACCCGGACTGGAATCCGACTCCGCCTCCCACCATATATCCCGGGAGCCGGGGCATGTAGAAGAGATTTGCGGCCCGGGCAAACGCGGCATAGGGATTCTCCACCCGGATCAGGGGCTTTTCGCCCCCCCCGATTTCCGATTGGATGTCCGATTGGATGTCCGGGGGGACAATCACCGCGCCGGCTCCGGTCTCTCCGATCCTTTTGATCCATTTGGCCTGCCCCGCCCAGGTGATCTGGTGGGAATCTGCCGACTCAAAAGGGGCCGCACCGGTAAAAACCCCTTCCGAATCCCCGATGATCTCCCCATCCAGATGTTCTGCGATCTCCCGGAGGGTGAGCCGGATCGCTCCGGAATCTTCTTTAGTTTCCTCTGTACCGGGCATCGTATTCCCTGATCAGCTTATCGGTGATATCCACGGCATCCTGAGAATAGAGTACCCCGAGCTTTTCGATGATCAGGGTATATCCCTCCCGCTTGCCGATCTCGCCCACCAGGTCGAAAAAGTCCTTCTGGATTCTTCTGATGACCTGGGCTTCGGCCTCTTTGAAATCCTCCATATACTTCTTCTGCAGGGTCTTTGCATCATTGATCTTGATCCGGATCTCCCGCTCCTTCTCCTCCCGTCGGTCCCGGCTCATGACCAGCGCGTCCTTCTCGAGCTGGTTCCGCATGGCCTCGATCTCGTTCTTTTTGGCCTCGAAATCGCTCTCCATACCCTTGGCCTTTCGGGCAATCTCGGTCTGTGCGGCCTTTCCGGCCCTGGATTCCTTCAGTATCTGCTGAAAATCGACGATGCCGAGTTTGAAATCTGCGGCCCAAGAGGCCGTGGTCAAAAGCAGCATGCCGATGATTGTTATGGCTGTAATTCGCATTGAACCTCCGTACAAAAATTTGGAATTAAGAATGAAAAAACAAATGACGCAATCGATTTAAAAGGCTCCGCCCATGGTGAACTCCCATTTCCCGCTGCTGCTCTCATCCGCTTCGGGATCGAGAATATAGCCGTTTTCGATCCGGATGGGCCCCATGGGAGAGTACCACCGGAATCCGAACCCTGCACTCTCCCGCAGGTCAGACAGATCCATACTATCGTCGTCGTTATAGACATTGCCGGTGTCGTAGAAGAGAACCCCCACAATGCCGGCCTCCCGGATCAGGGGGATCAGGTATTCGAGATTGAACTGGAGGAACTTGTTGCCGCCGATCTTGTCCCCGTTTTCATCATACGCGCTGATGTCCCGCCAGTCAAAGCCGCGCATGGAGTTGATGCCCCCGAGGTAGAATCGCTCGTAGTCTGGCAGCAGTCCATCTTCGGTGTCGGCCACATACCCGGCCTTGCCGTGAAGAAAGCCGACGGTTCCCCAGAAAAGAGGGACATACTGCCCCAATTCCCCAAGGTATTTTGTAAATGCGATATCTCCGCCCAGTCCCGCATATTCGACGCTGATGCTGTGGTCCGAGCCCTCTGTCGGGTTGAAGACCCGGTCCCTGGAGTCAAACCGGAGGGTTGTGGCGATGCTGCTGGTGACATTCTCCCCCTCCATCTGCCTGACCAGGCTCGATGCATCCTCGTAGTCGATATTGGTGATCTCGCCGATGTCATAGGAGTAGGCCAGATAGATCCGGGTGTAGTCGAAGACCGGATAGCCGAACCGGACCCCGCCGCCCTGGCTCTCCTTGTCATAGGTGTCGTAGTCCCGCTCCCAGTTGTAGAGGTCGAAGCCGGCCGAAAGCGGCATATCAAAGAGCCACGGCTCGGTGAAACTCAGGGTATAGCGGCTGGTGGTTCCCCCCACCTCGGCCTTGAGCTGCAGAACCTGACCCCGTCCGAAGAGGTTCCTCTGACTGATCGCGGCCATGGCAAAGAGGTTCTCCACGCTGGAATAGCCGCCGCCGAAGCTGAAGGTTCCGGTCGGCTTTTCAGTCACATCGATCTTCAAAACCTTCTGATCCCCCGCGCTGCCCGGAAGGGTATTGACCTGAACATCTTCGAAATAGTCGAGCCGGTAGAGATTGCGGATGCTCCGCTTCAGATCGCCGCCGCGGAAGAGATCCTGCTCCAGCACCTTGAGCTGGCGCCGGATCACCTTGTCCCGGGTCTTGGTGTTGCCGGTGATGAGGATCTTTTCGATATAGACCGGCTCCCCCTTTTCAATCGAATAGGTGATATCGACGCTCTGCCCCTCTTCTCTCTTCTCCCGCTTAGGAAGGATCTTCGCGTTGGCATACCCCACATTTCCGTAGATATCGGTCAGGGCCAGCACATCATTACGGACCCTCTCCTGGTTGTAGTATGCCTCCTCGTCGATGCCTACGGCCTTCATCATCTCGGCCTTTGGCCGGATCAGCTCGTCTTCGACGCTTTCGATTTCGACCTTTCCCACTTCATACCTAAGCCCCTCCTCCACCTTGATGGTGATAAAGATATCCTCGGCTTTGTATTCGATGATGGGATCGCTCACCCGGGCATCGATATAGCCTGTGTTGTGGTAGAATGCCCCGATCTTGCCGATATCCTGCTCAAGATCCTCCGGGTCCAGATCCCCGGCCGAGGTGAGCCATGACCAGAAGCCCCTCTCGGAGGTATTCATCAGCTTTTTGAGCCGCTTGTCGGTATAGGCGTCGTTCCCTTTGAAGGAGATCTCCTCGACCCGCACCTTCTCCCCCTCCCCGACTGTGAAGACGAGATCGGCCTGGTTGTTCTCCTGAGACTGAAGATCGTAGGTCACTTCCACATTGTGGTAGTTCTTCTCCTTATATAAGGTCTCGATCCGCTGGATGTTGTTCTGGATTGCAAAGACGTTGACAATGGCCCCGGTTGCGATGGAGAGATTTTCCTGGATCTCCTCGTCATCGAAGATCCGATTGCCGAGGATGATGATGTTGCGGATGGTCGGCTTCTCCCGGACATGAAGAATGACGGACTTTCCGCCGCGCCGGTCCTCGGCCTCGACCCGGATGTCGTCGAAGTAGCCCATGTTGTAGATGGCCTTGATGTCGTCCGACAGGGATTTGGGCGTATAGGTCTCGCCGGGCGCGGTATCGATGATCCGCCGGATCGCATCGTCCTCGATCCGATCATTCCCCTCGATCCTGACCTCCACCACCCGCTCCCGCTTGAAGAGACGGAGCGCAAAATCCCGGGTCAGATCCCGGACAATGGAAGGAAGATTTTCAATGCTGTCTCCCTCCACATAGAATGTCTTCACCGGTTCTGTGCCGTAGGGGTCGATCATCCGGGCATCGAGGCTGAACTTCTTCCCCACCCAGGTGAGGCTTCCCAGGATCACATAGTCTGCCCGGTTTTCGATCCCGACCTCCCTGACCCGTTCCGGAGAGGGCGTTTTCGCACTTTCCAGGGATTGTGCGGGTTCAACGATGACCGCGCCCTCCTCCCGGAGATGATTTTGGATCACCTCGGGAATCCGGGTCTTCAGATATCCGAGATCCCGCTGTGCAAAGATCTCGAATGGCCAGACCAGCACCCGAACCCGCTCTTGTGCAGCCCCCACTTTCGGCAGAACTCCGCAGACCAGCAGCACCGCCATCAGGATCATCCCTCTCCCAAATCCCCCTGCACTCCACCCTCTCATCCGGATCACCTTTCGGCTTGGGCCGCGTCCCCGTTGACGAGCGTAATGCTCCGGGACATGTATGCGGCCAGTTCCATGTTATGGGTCACCACCACCATCGCCATTTCAAACTCCCTGTTCAACTCCTGCAGCAGATCATGGACCTGACGGCTGTTCTTCCGATCCAGGTTCCCGGTCGGCTCGTCCGCCAGCAGCACCCGGGGTTTCAAGACCAGGGCCCGGGCCAGGGCCACCCGCTGCTGTTCGCCCCCTGAAAGATCCGTCACCCTGTGGAAGCGCCGGTTCTTCAGCCCCACCCGGTCCAGAAGCGCCTGGGCCCCGGCCTCGGCCTCTTTTTGTTCCATCCCCCGGATGAGCCCCGGCATCATGGTATTCTCCAGGGCAGTAAACTCCGGCAGGAGATGATGAAACTGAAAGACAAAGCCGATGGTCCTGTTTCGGAAGCGGGCCAGCCCCTCATTGTCCATCTTGAAGATATCCCGGCCTTCGTAGAGAATCCGGCCCCGATCGGGCCGGTCCAGCGCGCCGAGAATGTGGAGCAGCGTCGATTTCCCGATGCCCGAGGCCCCCACCACTGCAAGGGTCTCCCCCGGCGCAAGCACGAGATCGAGACCCGAGAGGATCTCCAGCCGTTCCCCATTGCCGCCGGGCGCGGGATATCCCTTGTGCAGATCCTCGATCTGAATCAGCGGCGCTCGATCATCCATAGCGGAGCGCCTCCACCGGATCGAGCCGGGATGCCTGCCGGGCCGGATAAAGAGTGGCCACAAAACAGATGAAGAGGGCCGCGGCCGCGATCAGGATCATGTCCCACGGCGCAAGCTGCACCGGAAGCGTCGGGATGTAATAGACATCGGACGGCAGCTCGATGAACTTGTACCGCTTGAGCAGAAGGCAGAGGACCAGCCCCAGAATCTCCCCCAGTGTCGTGCCGATGATACCGATGGTCATCCCCTTGAAGACGAATATCCGCCGAATGCTCTTGTCGGTCGCGCCCATCGCCTTCAGTATCGCGATATCCCGGGTCTTCTCCATCACCATCATGATCAGAGAGCTTGCGATGTTGAAGGCCGCGACCAGCACGATCAAGGCCAGAATGATGAACATCACCACCTTCTCCAGCTTGAGCGCGGAGAAAAGATTCCGGTTCATCTGCATCCAGTCCTTGGTCCAGTAGGGAAATCCCAGCTCCGCCTCGATCTTCTCGCCGATCCGGTCCGCGGCGTAAACATCATTCACCCGGATCTCGATGCCGGTGACCCCATCATCCATCCGGAGCATCCGTTGAGCGTCTGAAAGATGGATATAGGCAAGAGAGCCGTCATACTCATACATTCCAGACTCGAAAAGCCCCACGATCTCGAAACGGGTCATGGCCGGCATGTGGCCCACGGGCGAGAGCATCCCTCTCGGGGAGATTATATAGACCGCATCCCCCTTTCCCGCGCCAAGATTTGCGGCCAGCTCCTTGCCGAGAACGATCCCTGCTTTGACTCCCTCGGTCCGATCCTGTCGGGCGCGGTCCGCCAAGGCATCCAGTGCATCCTCCCCAAAGTTGGCGATGACCGATCCTGCGCTCTCCGGATCGATCCCCCGCAGTACCCCGCCCGATATCCCTGTGGCGCTCCGCAGCATCACCTGGGAATAGATGAAGGGGGTGGCCGCCTCCACATCCTCGACCCCCCGCACCCGGTTCAAAATCTTCGGATAGTCGGAGATCCCGTCGCCGTGGCGCAGGAGAATGATATGGGATTCCACCCCGAGAATCCTGTTCTTCAGATCCGACTCAAAGCCGGCCATCACCGCGATGACCACGATGAGCGCCATTACCCCCACCGTCACCCCTGCAACGGAAAGAAAGGTGATCAGGGAGATGAAGCCCTGCTTCCGCTTTGCCCGGAGATAGCGCCGGCTGATGAAGAGTTCAAAAGACATCCGCAATATATCCGCCTATACCGCTTTCTCTTTTTCAGGATCGGTTTTCATGATCCCGGTCTTTGTGTGAAGGCGCATGTGGGGGAAGAGGATCACCTCCCGGATGGAGGCCGCGTCCGTCAGCAGCATCACCAGCCGGTCGATACCGACGCCCTCGCCCGCGGTGGGCGGCATCCCGTACTCCAGAGCCTCGATGTAATCCTCATCCATGAGATGGGCCTCCGCATCTCCGGCCGCGCGATCCTCCACCTGCTGCTGAAAACGGCCCCGCTGGTCCTCGGGATCATTGAGTTCCGAAAAACCGTTCGCTATCTCCCGGCCCCCGACAAAAAGCTCGAACCGGTCCGTCAGATCCGGTTCTGCATCGTTTCTCCGGGAGAGGGGGGAGACCTCCACCGGATAGCCGGTGATGAAGGTGGGCTGGATCAGGTGCGGCTCCACCAGCGCGTCAAAGAGCTTGGTGATGATCTTGCCGATCCGGCCCGTCTTGGTGATCTTCACGCCCTTCCTCTCGGCAAAGTTCAAAAGGCCTTCCCGATCCCGGAGAATATCCGGATCGACACCGCCGATCTCGGTCAGGGACCCGAGCAGGGGCAGCCGGCGCCACTTTCCCCCCAGCTCGATGGTCTCGCCCCCCCAGGGAACCTCGGTGCTTCCGAGAACCGTCTGTGCGGTATGCGCGAACATCTCCTCGGTGAGATCCATGAGATCCTCGTAGGTGGCGTAGGCCTGGTAGAACTCGAGCATGGTGAACTCCGGATTGTGCTGGGTCGAGACCCCTTCGTTTCTGAAGTTCCGGTTGATCTCGAAGACCCGCTCGAATCCTCCCACTACCAGACGTTTGAGGTAGAGTTCGGGCGCGATCCGAAGAAAAAGATCCATGTCAAGAGCATTGTGGTGGGTCTTGAAGGGTTCGGCCTCGGCCCCGCCCGGAATGGCCTGCATCATCGGCGTCTCCACCTCGAGGTAGCCCCGGGCCAGAAGAAACTCCCGAACCGCCTGGATGATCCGGCTCCGTTTGATGAAGATCTCCCGGACATCCGGGTTCATGACCAGATCCAGATACCGCTGCCGGTACCGCTTTTCCGGGTCCTTGAGGCCGTGGAACTTCTCCGGCAGGGGACGGGTCGATTTGCAGGCCAGGGAGAATCTTTTGACAAAGAGGGTCCATTCCCCGGTCTTTGTCCGGAAGAGCCCTCCCTCGAGCCCCACATAATCGCCGATATCGAGCTGCCGGAACAGGGAATAGGCATCTTCGCCCACCTCATCCTTTCGGATGTACGCCTGCATCTGGCCAGTATAGTCCCGGAACCGGATAAAGGTGGTCTTGCCGAAGCGGTTAAACGCGACGATGCGGCCGGCCGCGGCCATAACCGGCTCGTCCTGGTTCAGCCCATCCGGGTCTTTTTCGATCCTCTCCTGGATCTGTGCAACTGTATGGGAGACCCGAAAATCATTGGGGAAGGGATTTACGCCGGCCGACCGGAGATCGGCCAGTTTTTCTTTTCGTTTTGAAAGGATATCGTTTGTCTTTTCCGTGTTCATTTACCGTCCGCTCTCTCAACCTCAGAAGGGTTCAGACAAATCACAGGGTATCTGCCCGAATCAATTATAAATTAAAATTTTATATCATAGAGGAATTTCAAAGCGGTGTCAAGGCTAAGTTGGCGGGGCCGCCCTTTTCAGGTTTAAAATGAAGGTTGTGCCTTTCTTCTCTTCGCTTTTGACATTGATCCAGCAGTCGTAGGATTCTATGATCCGATGCACCACCGAAAGCCCCAATCCCGTGCCCCGGGCTTTGGTGGTAAAAAAAGGATCGAAGATCGATTCCAGCACATCCGGGGGAATGCCGCAGCCGGTATCGGAAACCTGAAGCACGGCATGATCGGGCCGTTCCGGAAAGACCTCGATGGTAATCCGCCCATGGTCCTCGATGGCCTCGGCCGCATTGAGCAGGAGATTCCAGAGAATCTGCCGGAGATGCGTCGGGTCCATCTCCACCCAGACCCCCGGTGCCAGGTCCGATTCCATGCGGATGGCGTGGAAACGTCTGTCCCGCTGGAAAAGGGAGAGTGTTTCGGCCAGGGCATGGGAGAGATCAAAGACCTCCCGCCGGCCGGCCGGGGGTCGGGCAAAGAGGAGAAAGTCGCTGACGAGCGCGCCGAGCCGGTCAGCCTCCCGGAGAATAATGCGCATAAGCTTCTGATCGTCCGGATCTGCAATGCTCTCCTCCAGCATCTGGATGGAGCCCCGGAGGGAGGCCAGCGGGTTTTTGATCTCATGGGCAAGTCCCGCGGCCATTTCTCCGATTGCAGCCATCTTCTCGACCCGGCGCACATGTTCGCCCATCGCTTTCAGCTCCTCCCTGCTCTGCCGGGTCTGCTCTGAAAGGAGTCCGCTCAGAAAGGCCACACCAAAGCAGGCGGTCATCATCGCGATGATCTTCAGCAGGATATGGCTGCCGGTAAAATCGGACAGCGGAACGGTCCATGCCCCTTCCCCAAGGGGACGGATCAATCCGTAGTACTCCAGATCGATCAGTATCCCGTAATGGATGCTGCTCAGTGCCGCCATCACCATGCTGCCCCGCCGGTAGAGGAGGATGCTGGCATAGATGATCACCAGCAGGTAGAGAAAGGAGAAGACGCTGGAAAAGCTGCCGGTGAGAAAGACGATGAGGGTTACGGCAAGGGTGTCGATTCCGATCTGGATGTAGGCGAAGAGGAGCAGACGCCGAATCCGGTTGAGCAGCAGGGAATAGAAAAAGGAGAGGAGAAAGATCGCGCCGATGAGCCCGTAGAGGAAGAGCATCGACGCGGAAAGCGGGGATGCGGTCCTTCCGAGCTGGACAATTGCGGTGGAACCGAGGAGCAGGGTGAAGAAGAGCACCCGGAAGAACATCAGCCATTTCAGCCTCCGGTAGAGTTCGGCCCGTGGTGCTCTTTGGGTCTTGTTCATGGAAAAGAGAAATCAGACCGCGCCGGCCATCGAGAAGATGGGCAGGTACATGGCCACCACCAGTGTACCGATGACCCCTCCGAGAAAGACCATCATCATCGGCTCGATCATCTCCGTGAGATTATTGACGGCCTCGTCCACCTCGTCGTCATAGAAGTCCGCGATCTTTCCGAGCATGACATCGAGGGCTCCCGTGGCCTCTCCGACCGCGATCATCTGGCAGACCATTGGAGGAAAGACGCCGCTTTCCAGCAGGGGCTCGGCCATGGTGCGGCCTTCGGAGATGTCCGTGCGCACCTCATAGATGGTTCGTTCCACGGTCCTGTTGCCGGCTGTCCGAGCCACGATCTCCAGAGAATCCAGGATGGCCACACCACTTTGCAGCATGGTTCCCATAGTCCGGGTGAACTTGGCCACCGCGACCTTTCTCAGCAGCATTCCAAAGACCGGAGCCTTGAGCATCAGGTCATCGATGATTATCTGCCCCCTGTCTGTTTTGTAGAACTTCTTGAAAGAGACGAAAGCCAGCACCACACCGATAACGATGAAGATGATATTGCCCTTGATGAACCGGCTCATGTTGACAACTATCTGAGTCAGTCCCGGCAGTTGGCCCCCGAGGCCGGAGAACATGTCCTCGAAGACCGGGATGACGAAGACCATGATTACCATGACCACCATAACGGCCACAATGACCGTGATGGTCGGATAGACCATCGCACTCTTCACCTTGGCCTTTAGTTTTGCGGCCTTCTCCAGATGCTCCGAGAGCCGCCGGAGAATGGTGTCGAGGATACCGCCGGCCTCCCCGGCCGCGATCATGTTGACAAAGAGGGTATCGAACTGCTCCGGATACTTTTTCATGGATTCGGCAAGGGTATCTCCGCCTTCGACCGAATTCTTGATGTCCTTGATCGCGTTTTTGAAGCGGGGATTCTCCTGCTGGGAGGAGAGGATCTCGAGACACTGGATGATTGGAAGCCCCGCATCGATCATGGTGGAAAACTGCCGGCAGAAGACGATGACATCCTTCTGGCTGATCTTGGGCTGCATAAAGGAGATGTTTGCAAAAAGATCCTTGGGCTTCTCCTTGATCTTTATATCGCTGATGCCCCTCTTTTTGAGATTCGCCTCGGCCGCCTTTATATCTGTGGCCTCCACATCCCCCTTCTGGGATCGTTTCCGCCTGTTCACTCCCTTCCATTGGTAAATCGGCATAAGCCCTCCTTGAATCGGATGGATGAAGGTTCGATTCGGACCCGTTAATTCTCTTTACGCTGATCTGCAATCCTAATAGCATTTTCAAATAAATGCAACAACAGGATAAGCATCTTATTCCCAATGTTTTTTTCTTGACATCCGGCGCGGGAATTGGTCCATCCTTATGGATGAAGAAGATGGATGAGAAAAATGGATGAGGAAGATCGATGAATCAACCCCAAAAAACGGAGGTGAAAGGATGGAGCTGAAGCAGAAAGGAGAGAAGGCCGATATCGGGGCATTCAAACAGTTGAAGGTCTCGCTGGTTTGGACTTCGGCAGTGGATCTGGATCTGATGGCCTTCTACAGGACCAAAGATGGGCGGACCGGCGGGATCTATTCGGACAACTATGCCGGGGGGACTCTGGGAGATCTCGATGCCTTCCCCTTTGTCGAGCTTTCAGGAGATGAGGGCGTCGGCGCGGGCGGCGGTGCAAAGCGGGAGGAGATGCGGGTGGCAAAGCTGGATGATTTTGCCGAACTCTTTATCTGTGCCCTCAATTTTACCGATGCCTCCTCGGGTCAGAACCGGACATTTGCCGACTATGATGCCCGTGTGGAGGTGATGACGGATAAGGGGGAGTCCCACACGGTGGCACTCGACTCCAATGACCCGGGCGCGGTCGCGATGATCGGCAAATTCGAGGCCGGTTTTATTTCGACATCCCTGATCAATGAGAGCGAGGTGATGGGATTGGAGGACTTCCGGGCAAAGATTCCCGGGGCATCGGAGTTGAAGATCGCCTCCAAAGTCACCCTCAAGACCAAAGGGGACAGCTTCGACATCAAGCCGAAGGTGACGACCGGTGAACTCCTCATCAACCTCAACTGGAACCAGAAGCCGGACGGTAAATCCTCCGGGGGCCTCTTTTCAAAGCTGCTGGGCGGGGGCGGCGGCGGCGGGATCGATCTGGATCTGGGCTGCCTTTTCGAGATGGAAAATGGTCTGAAGGGGGCCATCCAGCCCCTGGGAAACTCCTTTGGCGGGTTCGACACGCCGCCCTATATCCAGCACATGGGCGACGACCGAACCGGCTCATGGTCCCAGGGGGAGAACATGAAGATCAATTTAGCCCGGATCGGAGAGATTCGCCGGGTGCTCTTCTACACCTATATCTATGAGGGGGTTCCCAACTGGGGGGCCACCGACGCGATCGTGACGGTAAAAGTTCCGGGGCAGCCGGTAATTGAAGTGCCCATGGGCGCTCAGAGCGACACCAGGCCATTCTGCGCGATCGCACTGATGGACTTTTCGGGAAACCAGATCAAGGTGACCAAGGAGGTGACCTTCCACAAAGGCCATCCCGAGTGCGATCAGATGTACGGATGGGGGCTGAAGTGGGTGGCCGGCTCCAAAGACTGACGGGGGAATCGATCGAGGAGATGTTCATCAGAACCGCTATCGATCCAGGGATTCGAGGATGAACCCGATCTGGGCATCGATGGCCCGAAAGCCTTTCCAGGAGAAGCCGGGAGCGCCCCGGCAGAGGGCCACGATGTCCAGGGCTGCCATCTCCAGGGCCTTGAACCGGATCGGGATCATGGGGTGGGTGCGCATCCATCTGTAGGCATCCCGCCCCTTGCGGATGCCCCGCTCCAGCTCCTCATACTGACCCCGGAACGAATCGAGAATCCGATCCACATGGATGCCCCTCAGGCCGCTTGCGGTCTTGAAGAGCGCGGTGACCGCGGGGGTCAGCCCCCCGCAGCAGAGCAGTCCGATCCGATCCGCGGAGACCTCGGCCGCCCTGGACCAACTGAGAAGCAGTGATCCGATCTCCGGCGGGATCTCCCTCAGATGGCTCAGGATCTCATGGATCGGAAACCGGGAATGCTCAAAGGCCACATGCCCCAGTTCATGGCCGATCACAAAGCGGAGTTCATCGATGGTAAAATCGTTCAGCAGCCCTGAATGGATGAGCAGGTCGAACTTTCCTTCGTGCGCGAAGACACTCGCGTTGTAGGTCGGGCTCTGGCGGACGAAGAGATCCCCGGAATAGGCCCCGCGGAAGAGATCGAGGCAGAAGCTGTAGGCCGTATAGACTTCGGGCAGCAGATCGGCCGTGATCCGGACCGCATCTCCGAGCAGATCCTGACGCCGGCCATCGAGAAGGCGCTGGGCATCTGAGAAATCCCGCAGCGGAATGGGTCCGGCCCGCTCGGTGATCCGCCGGAGAAGGCTCTCCTCATAGCCGAACCGGAGAGCCTCGAAATCTTCGATGACCGGCCGTTTCACCCCGGGGTCATTTGGCGATTCTCAATCCAGCACAGGCTCATCCCGCCGGACCTGGTTGACATTGATCAGTTGCGCGCCCCCGGGGCCGCTGTTGTCGATCCGGGCGATGAGACACCAGCTTCCCGGGCTCGACTCGGTAAGGGGGACCTCGATCTCCCGGCCCCCGCCCCGGACCATCACCCGGCCGTCATATGCGGAAAAGTTGGAATTGGGCTTGTTGAAGATGTTGGCCGCGATCAGGGCATGCTCGATGGTTTCCAGCCGGGTGAAGTAGAGGTTCTCCTCATTGTCTCCCCCCTTGTCACCGACCCCGGCATCCTGATCCAGATAGACCCAGGGCGCGTTCTCCCGGCTGCCCCGGTCTCCGAAATAGACATGTCCCCTGCCCGAACCACTTCCCCCCAGCAGCTTTCCCATCAGCCCCTTCTTGGCCGGGGCCGCATCTGCCTTCAGCCGGTAGAAACAGTGGAGATCGAGATCCACCGCGGTCTTCCAGCGGAGAATCGCATGAAAATCCTTTCCGGAGAGGGGGGCCTTCTGCCCCTTCTCCTTCAACACGATCTTCGAAGCGACCTTCAACTCCGATGCACCCGGAATATTTGCCCGAAAATCCTCCAACCCCATCACATCGCTGCTGTTGGCAATAGATGCGCCCATAAAGCTGCTTTTGAAGGTACAGATAACCGCGACTGCGCCCGGTGTTTTGGAGTCGAGGGTGACAACATGGGTCTCGCCCTTGTCCGTGACCACCTCGACACTGGCATCATAGTCGGCAAAGACCCGGTTCTGCCCAGTGGATGCATCCGTGAAGTTGAGCGCACAGATGTGAAGCTCCTCGAAATCGTCGAGCCGGGCCACCCGGAGTTCCTCCCTTTTAGAGCCGCCCCCTGCGCCCACCCCCTCGTCTCCGGAGAGCTGAACAAAGGGAAAGGCATTGAGATCGCCGAGTGATCCGCCGGCATAATTGTCCGAATAGATCCCGCCGGTTCGGCCGTCTTTGGTCTTGTAGAAGGCCATCAGATCAAGATCCACTTCCGCGGTCCAGATCAGAGATACCTTCATCTGTTTGAAATTGCCGATAACGGCATCGGCCCCCTTCTGCTTCAGATCCATATGCGCTTCTCCTTACATCGAAGGTCTTTCATTTGTCCGGTTTTCCATCAGGAATGCCTCCGGGACGGCCGGTCCGTCTGCCTCCTGCCGGCCCGGTGCATTCCCATTTCCCTCAGTGGTTCTATTCCTGAATCACATCCAGAAGATCCTGGAGCTTGTTGAGTCCCTTCAGAGTCCCGGCCTTGCTGGTATTGACAAGCTTTGCTCCGATCGGGGTTGAATTGTCGATGGTGGCGATCAGGGCAAAATTGCCCATATCCCCGGTATCGAGATTCACCTCATGAGCGGTTCCCTTGTCGTCCATCACCGAAAGGGTCACGTCGCTGTCGTTGAACCGCGCGGCCGATCCTTCCTTGATCTTCCCGTAGTCCCAACAGATGAGCCAGACATATTTCATGTCGTCGAGCTTGGTGATCCGGAGGACCTCCTCGTTCTCGCCGCCCTTGTCCCCCACCCCTTCATCCCCCGAAAGCTGCATAAAGGGAGGAGCGTTCAAGTCTCCCAGCTCGCCGAAATAGACGAGCCCCTGCTTTCCGCCCTTCTCCTCATAGGCCGCGGCCAGATCGAAATCGGCCGCTGTGGTCCAGCGCATGGCAACCATAAGCTGCTTGAATCCACCGACATTTGCCTCTTCGCCCTTCTGCTTCAGTTCCATATGTTCATAACCTCCTGTTGATGTTTTTTTTGATGACCCTTTTTCTTTTACAAAGGATTTCCGATTTCTATTGTACGATTCCTATTGTCTATTGTCTATTACCTATTGATTGATAATGTCGATCAACTGCTGCAGCTTGGCCAGCCCTTTCAGGGTGCCTGCCTTGCTCGAATTGATGATTTTGGGCCCGACCCCGCCCGAATTGTCGATGGTGGCCAGCAGCGCCACATTGCCCATGTCCCCGGTATCCAGGGTCACATTGTGGGAACTCCCCTTGTCGTCGATGACAGAGAGGGTCACATCACTCTCATTGAACCGGGCCGGCGCGCCGTCCTGTACTTTGCCGTAGTCCCAGCAGAGAATCCAGACATATTTCATGTCATCGAGCTTGGTGATGCGCATGGTCTCCTCGTTGTCACCGCCCGAGTCGCCCACGCCCTCATCCCCGGAAAGCTGCATGTGGGGAAAGTTGTTGAGATCTCCCAGCTCGCCGAAATAGACGAGCCCCTGCTTTCCGTTCTTATCCTCATAGGCCGCTGCCAGGTCGAAGTCCGCAGCGGTTGTCCACCGCATGGAAACCATCAACTGCTTGAATCCGCCGACATTTGCCTCCTGCCCTTTCTGCTTCAGATCCATGAAGACCTCCTTTTCAATAAGATTCGATTCTTTGAATACTTTCTTCTCAATATGTATATAATCTGCGGCCATTTCCGTCAACAAAAACCGAAGGAAGCTCAGACTACCGAAGGTAGAGCAGCGGAATCATGAACCCCAGCCACAGGCTGATGAGAAGCGCTCCGGTGAGATTGAGCAGAAATCCGGCCACAAGCATCCGCTTCAATGAGGTTCCCTTCATCTCACCAAAGGCAAGTGCGTTGCAGGGAGTGGCCACCGGGGTCATGAACGCACAGGTGGACGCGGCCGAAACAGCGATCATCAGGATGAGCGGAGCCAGGCCGTAGCTCTCCCCGATAAATTCCACCAGAGGGAAAAAAGCCGCAGAAACCACGGTGTTGCTGAGGATTTCCGTGAGGAAGGTCACCGCAGCCGAGACCGAGATCACCACCAGAATCGGAGGGACCCCAGGGTGGATCAGACCGGAGAGCAGCGCCGGAATATACTGTTGGAGCCCCAGCTTTCGAACCCCCCAGACGATCACGACAAGAAGCCCGATAAAGAGAAGCCCCCTCGCGGGAAGATCGGTGAAGACATCCTTTGGCCGAAGCAGAGGACGGGGAGCGGGGCCAGGCGGAGAGACAAAGCTCATGTACAGAAACAGGAGAAAAAAGAGGATGGCCGGGATGGGAAGGTACTCCTCGATGCCGAAGGATGGGCTTTCCAGCAGCGACAGGATGATCCAGAAGATGATGAAGATCCCGAAAAGCCAGGCCGCGGAACGCTGTTTCGAATTCAAACAGATCCGGGCTTCCCCCATCGCCACCCTAAGAGAGCGCAACTCTTTGGGAATCCCGAAGAGGATCACGACCCGCCACGCCAACAGGGAAAAGATGGCCACCAGCGGCAGGGACCAGAGAAACCAGTTGAGAAAGGTGATTTGATCGCCTCCGGGAACCTTGAAGAGATCGAGCGCGGCGATGAGCATCAGATTGGCGGGGCTGCCGATCAGAGAGCCCATTCCGCCGATATTGGCCCCATATATGGCAGAAAGGGTCAGCGCGGTGGTCAGCCGTTTCCCGTCCGTCTGGATGCGGATATCCCGGTCCAGCAGCTTCAGGGAGGGCAGAAGGATCAGAATGGTCACCGCATTGGGGATGAAAAAAGAGATGACCGCGGCAGTAGCGATGATGTAGAGGGAAATCCGGCCGATGCGGCCTCTGCTCCGCCGGAGGCTCCAGGAGACAAAGACATCCGTCAGTTGCGTCACCACAAAGAGGCGATAGATGAAGTAGCCGTTGACGAACATCAGGATCAGCGGCAGGCGGTTCCAGTAATAGGCGTCGAGGATGTCGGCCGGTTCCAAGTTAGAGGTCTCTCCGAATGTATTGTGGAGGCAAAAGCTTACTGTCGAATTCTAAACCATGAGGTATGGCGTGTCAAACCCGGATATAACCGCATATAAAAGGATATCAGGGAGAAGCAGCAGCGCCCTTTTCTTTTTCGGCCTTCTCCCGCGCGGCGATCTCGGCCTTCTTCTTCTGGATCCGCTCCAGCATGTTATCGTAAAGTTTTTGATCGAAGGTATCGATGGCCCGCGATTGGAGCTTGTAAACCTGAACCGAATACCCGGCATCGTTGATCCATTCCTGCCCGAGGCTCGCTTCGAACCAACTGAGGGTGCTTTGGATCGACTTTTCAAAGATCTGCCGGCGGTATTCCTCGTGGGCCGCTTCATCGAAATTTCCGGCCTCGATGGCATTGCTGCGCCATATATTGAGCGCGGCCCGGGCAGAGGAATAGGCATCCCGCTGGATGGCCCGCTTCAGGCGCCAGAGGCTGTCTGCGGC
The DNA here is from genome assembly GCA_011390135.1 of Desulfobacteraceae bacterium. Taxonomy (GTDB): domain Bacteria; phylum Desulfobacterota; class Desulfobacteria; order Desulfobacterales; family JAABSP01; genus JAABSP01. The sequence goes on from JAABSZ010000004.1 coordinate 17,944, forward strand.
TCTTCGGGTGATTCTCGGGTCGATCTTCTCCTTTTCCGCGGCCTTCTCTTCCGCCCCCAAAGCCGATTCCGGGAAAAGGGAGAGGAAAGAAAATCCGCCCGAAACCAGCAGAAGAAAAAGAGACGCGCACAGAAGGGATTTGCGAAAGCGTCGTTTCATCATCATTTTCTACTCCCGAACAAGGTTGCGCCGCTGCTCTCCCTTGAGCCAGGTAATATTGTACAGATCGAGCCGGCGGCTCTTCAGGTTCCGGACGCTTCCGGTCTGGCGCAGCTCTTTCAACAGATCGAGATCCAGATCCACCATCAGCGTCATCTCCGTGTTGGGGGTGGCCTCGGCCGCGACCGCATCATGGGGAAAGGAGAAATCCGAAGGGGTGAAGATCGCGGACTGGGAGTACTGGATGTCCATATTGGCCACTCTGGGCAGGTTGCCGACGCTTCCGGAGATCGCGACATAGCACTCGTTTTCGATGGCCCTGGCCTGTGCGCACCGCCGCACCCGGAGGTACCCGTTCTTGGTGTCGGTCCAATACGGAATGAAGAGGATGTTCATCCCCTGATCCGCGAGATACCGGCAGAGTTCCGGGAACTCCACATCATAGCAGATCAAGATCCCGATCCTGCCGATGTCTGTCTCGAAAACCCTGAGATCGTCGCCCCCTTGCAGCCCCCAGTACTGCTGTTCATCCGGGGTGATGTGGAGCTTGTACTGGGATTCCCATGTCCCGTCTCTCCGGCAGAGGAAGGATACGTTGTAGAGGCGCTGGTCCCGGTATTCGGGCATGCTGCCGGTGATGATGTTGATATTGTAGGAGATGGCCATATCCGCAAATGCCTGGCGCAGGGTTTCGGTATATCCGGCCAGAGAGCGCATGGCCTCTGGCGGATCTTCCTGATTGAACCCGGCCATGAGAGGAACATTGAGCAGCTCGGGAAAGAGGACGATGTCGGAGTTGTAGCCGGAGACCGTGTCGATGAAGAACTCGGCCTGGGCAAGAAAGTCCTCCGGAGAGGAGAAGTGGCGCATCTGCCACTGGACCACAGATGTCCGGACCGTCGATTTCCGGCCCCCAAAGAGCGGTTTTTTCCGTGCCTCATAATAGATGTTGTTCCACTCCAGCAGAACCCCGTAGGCTCTTGACTGTCGATCCTCGGGAATGTAGCCGGGCATCACCTTCTTGATGTGGAAGTCGTTGGAGAGCTGGAACGTGAGCACCGGATCGACGACCTCCTTGTTTTTGACCATCTGGCAGTACTGGAAGGGCGACATTTTTGAAGCGTATTCCCGATAGGAGGGTATCCGCCCCCCCAGAAGAATCCCCTTCAGATTGAGCTGCTCGCACAACTCCTTTCTCGCGTCATAGAGGCGCCGCCCCAGGCGCATGCCCCGGTAATCCGGATGGACAAAGACATCGATGCCGTAGAGATAGTCACCGTCCGGATCATGATTCTCCAGTTTGCCCTCGCCGATGATGTCCTCATAGGTATGCTGATCCCCGTATTCGGAAAAGTCGATGACCAGGCTCAGGGCCGCAGAGACGATGGTCCCCATGTCCTCGATGCAGATCTGCCCCTGGGGAAAGCGGGCCAGCATGGAGGAGAACTCCTCGAACTTCCAGGAGCCTCCCATACCCCGATAGACCCGGTTCATGATCTCCCGGATGTCGTCGAAGTCGGAGAGCCGAAGGTTTCGAAGCTTCAGCTTGTGTTCCGTAACAGGCGTATTTTCCATTGATCCTCATTTCAGTGATCTATATTATCATGTTTGAAATCTTTGCCGCAAAAGATCACACGCAATCAAATCGCACGCCAGGATGATCTTTTTTTATGATTTTATCATAGAATAGATACGTCAAAAGATCAACAGCAAGCCGAAGGAGCGGAATCGGAGCCCCCTCAAATTTTCCTTGCAAGAGGCTGTGCGGATAGGATATATTAAATCCGTCAACGAACCCAAAACCTTATCCGTAATCGCTCTGGTATCATAAGGACTGTCTTACAAAAGGCTGAAAGCAATGGATTCCTCTTCAAAAAAACTGCGTATACTCATCGTGGATGACCATGCCATGATGCGGGACAGTCTTCGATTGATCTTAAACGATATGAACGATATGGCCGTGGCTGAAGAGGCCGGCACCGGGGCACTGGCACTGGAACTCTGTCGGAAACAGTCTTTTGATGTCATCCTGCTGGATCACCGCCTCCCGGACATGACGGGTCAGGAGGTTGCCCGGAGGATAAAGAAATTGGGGACCAAGACAAAAATAGTCGCGATCTCCATGAACGATGATGAGTGGGTCAGACAGGAGATGCTGGGTGCGGGCGCGGATCTTTTTGCCGCAAAGACGGATGCGATCAAAATGCTTCCGGATTTGATCCGCAAATCGATTTCGGGGTGATGTGGAGAGCGTAAAAAAGGAATAGGCCAGGGAGACAATTCGATATTGCCTCCCTTCTTTTATGCCATAACGCCTTCAGAATCCGCTGTCAGGGCTTCTCCTTCAGAATCACGGACGCATCCACAGCAATCGGCGATCCATTCCGAATGATCAGCGGGTTGATATCGACCTGTTCGATGTTTTCGTAAGCCGCTCCCAAATCCCCCAACTGCACCAGGGCCTGCGCCAGTGCATTTCGATCCACAGGCGAGGTTCCGCGGAAGCCATCCAGAAGCTTTTGCGCCTTGAGACGGCCGATCAGCGCCAGCGCCTCTTCATGGCTCAAGGGGGCCATTGCAAAGGCCACATCCGCGATGACTTCTGCCAATATCCCGCCGAAGCCGCACATCACGCAAGTCCCGAACTGCGGGTCCCGCACCAGCCCCGCGATCAGCTCCAGATCGCCTTTGATATGGGGCTGCACCAGGATCTCTCCCCTGTCGCTCATCTCCCTTGTCAATTCCTCGAAGGTTCTTCGAACATCTTCTGATGTCCTGATATCGAGCCGGACGAGGTTCTTCTCCGTCTTGTGGACCTCTCCCGGAAGCAGCCCTTTCATGACCACGGGAAGTCCAAGTTCCGATGCGGCCTTTTCTGCAGATTCGGGCGTTTTCGCAACCCTCTCTTCGACAACGGGAATTCCGGCCGCAGAAAGGAGCTTCTTGGAAAGATGTTCATCCAGAACACCGGCCAGAACTCCGGATGATTCAAAGAGAAGCTTCTGCTGCGCATCATCCAGGGGAAGTGCGCCGGCCGCAGGCATTTCCGTCGCTTTCGGAACCGCTTTGGGAACCGGCCGGTTGAAGAGAGCCCCCATGCACTCCACAGCCCGGTATATCTCCCTATAGACCACCATCCCAAGTTCCTGCGCCTCCTGATGAAATTCCCTGGCTGCGTCTATGGTTCCCAGCAGCCAGATGAAGACCGGCTTGCCGGCCCCCTTTGCGGTCTCTGCCATGCCAGCCAGATCCGGCTTCAGGGCAAAGCCCCCGGCAAAGGCATGGATCAGCACCGCATCCACGCCCGGATCGCTGCAGACCGCTTCCAGCGCCACGCCATAGGTCTTCTCCGCACCGTTTCGCTCCACCGCAGGCCATAGATCGACCGGGTTGGAGATCGGCATCCACTCCGGAAAGACGGTCTTGAGCTTTGCCCGGCTCTCTTCGGAAAGCAGAGCCGGCGCAAGCCCGAGCCCATCCATGAAATCGACCGATACGATCCCGGCCCCGCCCGTATAGGTGAGCACCGCGACCCGGGCATCCTTTTTCGGGGCCGTGTCCGGAAAGGCCGCCAGGGCCCGGCAGATATCCATCATCTGTTTGAAATCATTTGCCTCGGTTACACCGGACTGGGCCATCGCACCCCGGATCACTGCCCCGTCTCCGGCAAGGCTTGCGGTGTGGCTCATGGCAGCCTTTGCCCCGATTTCACTCCTGCCGCCCTTCAAAATCACGATCGGCTTCTTGGATCGCCGGCAGATGTCGGTGAAGCGCCTCCCATCTGGGATGGCCTCCAGATAGAGACCGATGGCCCCTGTATCCGGATCATCGACCAGATACTCTAAAAGATCGCACTCATCCACATCCATCTTGTTGCCGATGGAGCAGACCTTGCTGATCCCCATCACCCCGTGGGTCATCAGATCCATCAGAAACGCGCCCGAAAGCATCCCGCTCTGGACCACGAGAGAGACATCCCCCGGCGTCAGCCCCTCCTGCCAGATCATGGGAGAGACAAAGGAGAAGACATACCTCTTTACAGCATCCACCAGCCCCATACAATTGGGGCCCCAGAGGCGGATGCCGGTCTCCTTTCGGATCTCCAGAAGCTCCCCCTGAAGGGCTGCGCCCCCCTCCCCGGTCTCGGAGAAGCCGCCGGATTCGATCATCACCCCTTTTATCCCTCTATCTGCACAGGCTCGGACAACCCCCGGCACATGGGGCGCGGGCACGAAGACGATGGCGAGATCGACCGGGTCGGGAACATCGGCCACTGTCGGATAGCAGCGGACCTCTTCGATGGTCTCATACTTGGGATTGACCGGATAGATCCCGCCGTCAAAACCGGTGATCAGATTTTTCAAAATCGAATTGCCCCCTTTGAATGGGGTGGCGCTTGCACCGATCAGGGCGATGCCCTTGGGTCTGAAAAAAAAATTCATCCTTTATGCCTCCTGAATTATGAATGGCGGTTCATTTTTGTTTCTCCTCTTTTACCCCTAAGCGCACGTTCCGTCAAGGAATCAAATAATCCTTTACAATATACTATACTTGTGGAAATATATACGTCTTTGTGGTGAAAAGTATGATGCGGAAGGGCATGATGCCCATGCCGTCTGAAGCCAACACCATATTATATCCAAGGACAGCCAAAACGTGTTAATCGATACATTTGAGCAGACCGCTTCGATCCGGGAGACCTTCGAGGAACGGGAGAAGGGGTTTATCTCCCCGTATGGGTGTCTCAGCTCCTGCTCCCGGGGCCGAAGCCGCCCCGAGCCCGAGTGTCTGATCCGAACCGCGTTTCAGGTGGACCGGGATCGAATTCTCTTCTCCAACGCCTTCAGACGATTGAAGCACAAGACCCAGGTCTTTCTCTCCCCCTTGGGGGATCAGTACCGGACAAGGCTCACCCACACCCTCGAGGTGGCACAGATCTCCAGAACCGTGGCCCGGGCCATGCGGCTCAACGAGGATCTGGCAGAGGCCATCTCGCTGGGCCATGATCTGGGGCATACGCCCTTTGGACACTCCGGAGAGACGGCCTTAAAGGAGATCTTCTCTCCCGATTTTGCCCACAACGAACAGAGCCTCCGGGTGGTGGAGGTGATCGAAAACCGGGGCCGGGGGCTCAACCTCACCTGGGAGGTGCGCAACGGCATCCGGAAGCATTCCAAGGGGTACGGCAAGATCATCCCGGATGATCCGGACGAGCAGCCCGCGACCGTGGAGGGGCAGGTTGTGCGGGTGGCCGACATCGTTGCATATCTGAACCATGATCTGGATGACGCGATCCGAAGCGGTGTGATCGGCGAAGATCATGTCCCCGGCGTCTGTAAAGAAATTCTGGGGAAAAACCATTCCCAGCGGGCCTCCACCATGATCCGGGATCTCGTCTTTTCAAGCACAGTCGAAGATGGTGAATTCAGACTCAAGATGAGCGAGGAGGTCTATGGCGCGATGACTACGCTGCGGATGTTCCTCTATGAGAATGTTTACCGCTCCGATCATGTCCACCAGGAGTTCGTCAAGGCCAAGAAGATCCTCTGCGAACTCTACCAGTATTTCATGGAGAATTTGGAGATGGTTCCGGATGAGCTGGAGAATATGGAACTGCAGAGCTATGCCCATTACCAGCACTCCCACGAGCGGATCGTCGCGGATCTGATCGCGAGCATGACGGACCGGTACGCGCTGGATCTCTACACCGCCCTATTCTTTCCCTCCCCCCTCGTATAGGAACCTCTTTTGATGATCGATACCATTGCCGCCCTGGCCAACAGGATGCAGCCCCACGATCTTATATACGACCCTCTGTTGGAAGAACTCGGCCACCTCTTTTCCCGGATGGATGGGGGGTATGATGATGCGGCCCGGCAAGCCGGTTTCCACTGCAGCGGGTGCGATAATAACTGCTGCCGCAGCCTCTTCTATCATTATACGATGGTGGAATATCTCTATCTGCTGAAAGGTTTTTCAAAACTTTCAACCCAAGCGCAGAAGCGGATCATGGCGCGGGTGAAATCTCCCGAACATGAAACGGACAGGCGGCCCCTCTGTCCGGCCAATGAAAAGGAGCGCTGCCTGCTCTATCCGTACCGGCCCATGATCTGCCGGCTCCACGGCATACCCCATTTCCTGTCCCGGCCCGACGGAGCCCGGGTCGAAGGGCCCGGATGTGACGCCTATTACAGAAGCAACACAGGCGAGAATAGACATCTGCTGGATCGAACCCCCTTCTACCGGGAGATGGCGGCCCTGGAGGCAGAAATCCGGGGAAAGACCGGCTTCAGCGGAAAAATCAAAATGACCGTCGCGGAGATCCTCGCGGCGCACAAGAGCGATCAGAACCTGATTTTATGAAGTATATCGAAAATATCGAAGAGATAGATCAACTGCCGGGCCGGCGGATCGAGCCGGGCGACACCTTCCGGTTCCGGTGCCATCCGGATGTGGCCTGTTTCAACCGGTGCTGCCGGAACCTCAACCTCTTCTTGTACCCTTATGATCTGATCCGGCTGAAAAAACGGCTGGGGATCTCCTCGGATCGTTTTTTGGAGGAGTATGTGGATGTGGTCCTGCGGGAGGGGAGCCACTTTCCCGAGGTACTGCTCCGAATGGCCGACAATGAAGAGGCCACCTGCCCATTTCTGAGCGATGCCGGATGCAGGGTCTATCCGGACCGGCCCGGAACCTGCCGATCCTATCCGGTGGAACATGGGGTCCGGTTCGATGGCAAAACCGGTAAGACGACGCTGGTCCACTTTTTCCGGCCCCCTGAGACCTGCCTCGGCGCGAATGAAGATCAGGAATTGACCATCGATGACTGGTTGGCGGATCAGGAGGCAAAGGATTATCACCGGATGACCCTGCGCTGGGCAGAGGTCAGGGCGCTCTTTTCGGCAGACCCGTGGGGACATGAAGGGCCCAACTGCCCCCGGGCCAAAATGGCCTTTATGGCGGCTTACAACATCGACGCGTTCCGGGAGTTCGTCTATAAAAGCTCGTTTACCAAACGGTACAAGGTGAAGCCGGAGGTATTGAAGCGGGCGCGCCTCGATGACGAGGCGCTGTTGAAGATAGGCTTCGAGTGGATCGAATTCTTCATCTGGGGAAAAAAGCCGGCCTCGTTCAAGCCGAAAGGCAAATAGAAGGATTCAGGCGGCTTTCCGGAATTGAAATCCCCTGTAAAAAGGACGAAAAAATGGACGGAGTGGACAGAGCGGACATAGTGGCGGTTGAAACCCCAAGAGCTTTGCCGGGATCTTCATTTCCGGAATTCACCTTACAATACCCCGGGCGGCATGGGGCCCGTCCGCTCTCCGCCAAGCACATACCCGCCGTCGATCCGCAGCACCGACCCGGTCATGAAGGGCGCATCGGAAATCAGGAACCGGACCGCACGGATAAGATCGTCGATCCTTCCGAACCGTTCCAGAAGGGTGTGTTCCCGCAGCGCATCCTTCTGCGGATCGGTCAGCAGCCCCCAGCCCCGGGTTCCCTCACCGTGCCGGGTCTCGAAGATCCCGAGCATGATCTCGTTGACCCGCACCTCGGGGGCCCCCATCCGGGCCCATGTCTCGGTGAGCAGCGAGACCCCCCGGTTGGCCGCGGCATAGCCGTCGTTGAAGATGATCTGCGCCGGCCCGGACCGGCCCACCATCCCCGCAATGGAGGAGAAATTGATCACGACCCCGTCCCCGGACCGTTTCAGATGGGGCAGGGCCGCTTCAAAGACCCAGCGCTTTGCCCGGAGAGTTGTCGCCATCTCCAGGTCCCACTGCTCCGGCACATAGGGCCCATGGACCACGGGCCACCCGCCCCGCTCGATGTTGTTGACCAGGATATCGAGGCCCCCCAGACGTTCCACGGCCCCATCCACCATGGAAAGAATCCTGTCTGATTCGAGAAGATCCGTTCTGAAAAGGTGGTATTCTCCGCCCGTATCGGCAAAATCTTCCTGCATCCGGGGAATGGCTTCCTCCCAATCATAATAAGTGGCCGCCACCCGTGCCCCCCGGCGAACCAGATCCAGCCCGATCCCTTTGCCGATCCCCTTGACCGCCCCCAGCACCAGGGCCCGCTTCCCCCCAAGCGCACCCTCCCCTGCCTGCGCCCGCCCCGGATTCATCGCACCGCTCCGGCTTTTTCAACCATCTTTTCGGTCCTTTGAAAAAGCGCGGTAGGCATCCATTCCAGAACGGCTTTCAAAAAAACCGTATCATCACATTCTATGCCATTTCTCACGGCCGAATCAACGTCAAACTCCTTTCCCTCCCCATTTTCCCGAAGCCGGGTCCGGAAGGCGTCGATATCATAACAGGCCGAATAGAAAAGCCGGCCGGCCACCATCGGCAAAGGGCCCGGATGCAGCCGGTTTTTGGCCGCGATGACCCCCATCATAAGATCGTTCATTTCATTATAAGGGCCGATCCTCTGGGATTCGACCCACTCTTCCGGAGTCTGGGCAGATTCGGCTTCAAAGCCGAAGCAGTGCCCCTCCTGCATCAGAAAATACCGCTCCGACATCCGCCCCGCGGCCCGATCCCGGGAGAGAAGCCGGACCAGCGGATAGGTCCGGCAGGAGCCGGGCCGGTCCTCATAGACCCGACACCCCTCCGTCGTCACAAAAGGGCATTTCCGCTCGGGTCCGGGAAGCGGCTTCAGCGTAACCACCGGAAGTCCGGTCTCGGGCCCCGTATGCTGATGGGTATAGCGGGCCAGAAATTCTCCCGATTCCATCCCGAGGCCGTTTTTCAGCCGGAGAATATCATACGGGGTCAGGGGCTGGTTAAGATCCCGGCAGCACTCGTTGAAGCACCGAACCCGCGCAGAACAGGCAAAATTGAAGACCTCCCCCGGATAAACAGGAACTATCTCGTTTTCCATAAATTTTTTTCAATCCCTTCTTGATTTGTGCGTCGATTTAATATAAATCGTTCTATTCCGGTGAGGATGTACCAGAATCCGGAGAAGGGCGCAAGCCGTCATCCGAATTCCCCGGCCTCTCCTCCCCTGCCGGAAAGAGAGTGCGCACAAAAAGTCTTGACAGACCGAAAAAATAAATGTTATACGTCCTCTCTGTTTGTATTAGGTTTATATGATTGAATTTTTAAGTTCATATGATTGAATTTTATGAATATCCAAAACTGAACCGCCTTCAGAGACTGAAGAAGGCACTATTTGCAGATCCTTAGCAGATTCATCGGCCCGAAAGGCCGGTCACAGTCACGAAGGGAGGTGCAAAAGCGGTTAAGCATAACAGTCAAAGTGAACAGTGTTGTAAACGGTAAACAACAATTTAGCGAGGAGGTATTGTAGATGCCAAGTTTTGTAATCAATGAGAAGTGCGACGGGTGCAAGGGCGGCGACAAGACCGCATGTATGTACATCTGCCCCAACGACCTGATGGTGCTGGACCCGAACTCGATGAAGGCCTACAACCAGGAGCCGGATCAGTGCTGGGAGTGCTTCTCCTGCGTCAAGATCTGCCCGACCCAGGCCATCGAAGTCCGCGGCTATGCCGACTTCGTGCCGCTGGGAAGCTCCATCATGCCCATGATGGGTACCGAAGATGTGATGTGGACCTGTAAGTTCAGAAACGGAACCATCAAGCGCTTCAAGTTCCCCATCCGAACCACCGCAGAAGGTGCCGCAAACGCCTATTCCGAGCTTAAGGGCAAGGATCTGGACAGCGAGTTTCTGGCCACCGAGGAGTCCGAAGGCTACAAGATGCCCAAACCCCAGGCCACAGTCTAAGTGTTTTTTAATCCTTAACTTTTTAGGGATTACGGCAGGACAGTGATCTGTTACAAGTGATTAATCTCGCCGGATTAGAATGGCCAATTCGATCTGGCGTCATCTCCTAAGGAGGTTGTTAAATGGCAATTCCGAACAAACCGAAGGGCGAACTCAAGGCGGTACGGGATCCTGAAGTCGAGGAGCGCGAAGTTGATATTCTTATCGTAGGCGGCGGTATGGCGGCCTGCGGCTCGGCCTTCGAGGTCAAAAAATGGATGAGCGACGACCAGACCTGTCTTCTCGTGGACAAGGCCGCGATGGAGCGTTCCGGTGCTGTGGCACAGGGCCTTTCCGCAATCAATACATACATCGGCGACAACAGCCCTGACGACTACGTCCGGATGGTCAGAAACGACTTGATGGGCATCGTCCGTGAGGACCTGATCTTCGACCTCGGCTGCCATGTGGACGATTCTGTCCATCTGTTCGAGGAGTGGGGACTGCCGGTATGGAAGAAGACCGACGATGGGAAGAACCTGGACGGAAAGAAGGGCCTGAAACAGGGAACCCTGAAAGGCGGCGCCACCCCGGTCCGCACCGGAAAATGGCAGATCATGATCAACGGCGAGTCCTACAAGCGGATCGTGGCCGAGGCCGCGAAGAAGGCGATCGGAGAGGACAACATCCTCGAGCGGGTCTTCATCGTCGAGCTGCTGCTGGACGCCAAACAGGAGAACCGGATCGCGGGCGCGGTCGGCTTTTCCGTGCGTGAGAACAAAGTCTATATCATCAAGTGTAAGGCCATGATGGTTGCCTGCGGCGGCGCGGTCAACATCTATCAGCCCCGTTCGGTCGGCGAGGGCAAGGGTCGTGCATGGTATCCGGTATGGAACTCCGGCTCCACCTATTATCTGTGCATGAAGGTCGGTGCGGAACTCTCCATGATGGAAAACCGTTTCACCCCGGCCCGTTTCAAAGATGGTTACGGCCCGGTCGGCGCATGGTTCCTCCTGTTCAAAGCCAAGGCTCTCAACGGACTGGGCGAGGCATTTGCCGGCTCCGATGCGGCCAAGAAGGAGCTGGAGAACTACGCACCTTACGGAACCGCCGCGATCACCCCGACCTGTCTGCGGAACCACCTGATGCTGTTCGAGATGAAAGAGGGCCGCGGCCCGATCATCATGGACACCGTGACCGCTCTGGCCGAGATCGGGAAGACCATGGACAAGAAGGAGCTGAAGCACCTCGAGTCCGAGGCATGGGAAGACTTCCTCGACATGACCTGCGGCCAGGCCAACCTCTGGTGCGCCACCAACACCGAGCCCGAGAAGAAGAACTCCGAGATCATGCCGACCGAGCCGTACCTGCTCGGCTCCCACTCCGGCTGCTGCGGTCTCTGGACCTCCGGCCCCGACTATGACTGGATTCCGGATTCCTACAAGATCAAGTACAACGGCAAGATCTATAACCGGATGACCACGGTCAACGGTCTCTTCACCTCCGGTGACGGCGTCGGCTGTTCCGGCCACAAGTTCTCCTCGGGCTCTCACGCCGAGGGTCGTATGGCCGCAAAATCCATGGTCCGTCTTGCAAGAGACGACAAGGATTACAAACCGACCCTGGCCCAGAGCAAGGAAGAGCTGGTCGAGCTGGTCTACAAGTCTGTCCGGGTCTATCTGGAGAACTGTCAGTACACCACTGCCGAGGACATCAACCCGAACTACCTGAAGCCGAACGGGATGATGTACCGGATGATGAAGGCCACCCACGAGTACGGCGCAGGAACGTCCACCTACTACATGACCACAAGCAAGAATCTCGAGATCGTCATGGATCTTCTCGAGACCATGCGCGAGGACTGTGAGAAGCTGGCTTCCGGCGATCTGCACGAGCTGATGAGAGCATGGGAGATCATCCACAGAATCTGGACAGTGGAATCCCACCTGCGGCACATCCAGTATCGGAAAGAGACCCGCTATCCGGGCTTCTACTATCAGGCAGATTATCCGAATCAGGATGACGAGAACTGGTTTGCCTTCACCAACTCGAAGTATGATCCCAAGGCCGGTAGCTGGGATGTATTCAAGAAAGAGTACGTCCAGATCATCCCGACCTGATTTGAGCGGGCTGGTTTATAGAGTAGTGAAGTAAACCGATAAAAAGCCTCCAGGTGTCACTTTTTCTGATGCCTGGAGGTTTTTATTAAGTGCCTGTACATTTATTCCCAAGAGAAGGTGAGAGGCAAGGGGCCAGCGGCAAAAGAACCAGTTTAAAAAATCTTAAAATGCTTTTGCCCCTCGCCTTTTGCCTCTCACCATTGAATACTATCAAGGAGGGATAGCATGACAGAATCGACACAAGCCCTCGGAAACGGAACCATTCTCGTTGTCGGAGGGGGCATCGGCGGGTTGACCACGGCCCTGGAAGCAGCAGAAGTCGGGTACGAGGTTTTCATCGTTGAAAAGAATCCTTACCTGGGTGGAAGGGTAGCACAGCTCAATCAGTATTTCCCCAAGCTATGTCCTCCCACCTGCGGCCTTGAAATCAACTTCAAGCGCATCAAGAACAACCCCCGTATCCATTTTTTCACACTGGCCGAGGTGGAGAAAGTAAGCGGCTCCCCCGGCAGCTATGACGTGACGGTGAGGCTCAACCCCCGGTATGTCAACGAGAACTGCACCTGCTGCGACGAGTGCGCCAAGGCCTGCAAGATGGAGATCACCGACGAGTTCAACTTAGGGATGAGCCGGCAAAAGGGCGCGTACCTGCCCCATGAGATGTCCTTTCCGTCCAGGTATGTGATCTCACCGCAGATCATCGGAACAGAAGATGCCCAGCGGTGCAAGGATGTCTGCAAATACGATGCGGTCGATCTCGACATGGAGACCAAAACCATGGACCTGCAGGTGGGCGCGATCGTCTGGTCCACCGGATGGGTCCCCTACGATGCGGGCCGGATCGACAACCTCGGCTTTGGCCGGTACCCGAACATCATCACCAACATGATGATGGAGCGGATGGCGGCCCCCAACGGCCCCACAGAAGGCAAAGTCCTGCGGCCCTCGGACGACAAAGCCCCGGAAAGCGTGGCATTTGTCCAGTGCGCCGGCTCCAGAGACGAGAACCACCTCCCCTACTGCTCCTATATCTGCTGCATGGCCTCGTTGAAGCAGGCCACCTATGTCCGGGAGCGGTATCCCGATGCAAAGATCTACATCTTCTACATCGACCTGCGGGCCCCGGGCCTAAAGTACGAGCAGTTCTACCAGAAGATCAAAGAGGATAAGAATGTCTTCTTCATCAAGGGGAAGGTCGCGGAAGTGAGTGAGGACCCGGATTCCAAGGGGATCACCGTGACGGCCGAAAATGCGATGACCGGAGAGAAGATCCACCAGACCGTCGATATGGTCGTCCTGGCCACCGGCATGCAGCCGAGTGCGGCCACGGCCAAGCTCCCCGCGGATCTGACGTACAATGCAGACGGCTTTATCGTCAACGACTTCAAGAAGGGTGGAATGTTTGGCGCGGGATGTGCCAACCGGCCGGCCGACGTCATGTCTTCCAACCAGAATGCGACCGGTATGGCCTTAAAAGCGATTCAAACCCTTGTGAAGCGCTAGGAGGTTTTATCTAATGGACAAAAAGTACGGCGTATATATCTGCACAGGATGCGGAATCGGGGAGTCTCTCGACATTCCGAAACTCTGCGATGTCCCCGAAGAGGAAGGGCTCACCTGCAAGACCCACGGCCAGTTCTGCGGCAAAGAGGGCCTCGAGATGCTGAAGCAGGAGATCGACGGCGGGGTCAACACCCTGATGATCGCGGCCTGCTCCCCCCGGGTCAACTATGACACCTTTGATTTCCCGGGCTGCATAGTGGACCGGGTCAATATCCGGGAGCAGGTGGTCTGGTCCCACCCGAGGGACAAGTTCCCGGCACTGACCGAGGAAGAGAAAGAGGATGAGGAGAAGTTCGACCGGGTTCAGATGATGGCCGAGGACTACCTCCGGATGAGCATGGCCAAGACCGAGAGGATCATCCTGCCCGAGCCCTATAAGCTCGAAGAGGAGATGAGCAAAAAGATCCTGGTCATCGGCGGCGGCGTCACCGGCATCACGGCTGCAATGGATGCGGCAAAGGCCGGCTATGAGGTCACCCTGGTGGAAAAGGAGGAGAAGCTGGGAGGCTATGCAGCCAAAATGCGGAAGCAGATCCCGGTGGACGAGCCCTATGAGAAGCCGATCGAGCCGATAATCGGGGGGCTGATCGACGAGCTGAACGGCCTTTCCAACGTCACGGTCAAGACCGGCGCCGTGGTGGCCCGCCTCGCGGGACAGCCGGGCGAGTTCTTTGTCACCTTCAAAAAGCCGGGCGAGAAGATCGAATTCGACGTTCCCTATCCGCTGCCAGAGGAGATGACGCTGGATGAGAGCGGCAACGAACTCGATGCCGAGACCCTGCACCAGAAGTTTATGGAGTACAACGAGGGCCGGAAGGACATCCTGACCATCGACCCGAACGCGGAGAAGTTCGGCGCGGTGGTACTCGCGGCCGGCTGGAAGCCCTACAAGCCCAAAGAGGGCGAGTTTGCGCACCTCGGCTTCGGCGAGAGCCCGGACGTGATCACCAACTACCAGTTCGAGGAGATGGCGGCGGCCGGCAAGATCACCCGCCCCTCGGACGGCAAGGCAGCCAAGTCTGTGGTCTTTGTCCAGAGCCCCGGAAAAGAGGATGATGCAGACTTCTCCTACAGCGGCTCGACCGCAAGTCTCGTGGCCTTGAAGCATGCCACCTATCTGCGGGAGGACTACGACGACGCCAAGGCGTACATCTTCTATCAGCACATGCGCACCCCGGGACTTTCCGAGAACTTCTACAAATCGGTTCAGCAGGACACGGGGATCTTCCTCTCCAAGGGGAGGGTGAGCGCTGTCTCGAAAAACGGCGACGGCCTGACGGTCGAGGCTGAGGATACCCTTCTGGGGGAGAAGATCGGGGTCAAGGCCGATCTCGTTGTTCTGGGAACCGGCATGGTGCCGGCCACCAAGGATGATCCTGTGGTCAACATGGCCTACCGCCAGGGCCCGGGATTCAGGGACATCGACCTCTTCAATGGGTATGTGGACTCCAACTTCATCTGCTTCCCCTACGAGACCCAGCGGACCGGCATCTACGCGGCCGGCACGATCCGCCGGAACATGACAATGGGCGAGTGCATGGAGGATGCGGCCGGCGCGGCCCTGAAGACGATCCAGTCTCTGGAATCGGTCAACCGCGGCGTTTCGGTTCATCCCCGCTCCGGCGACATGACCTTCCCGGACTTCTTCTTCCAGAGATGCACCCAGTGCAAGCGCTGCACCCAGGAGTGCCCCTTTGGCGCGCTCGATGATGATGCCAAGGGCACACCCAAGCCGAACCCGACCCGGTGCCGGCGCTGCGGAACCTGCATGGGCGCCTGTCCCGAGCGGATCATCGGCTTTGCCGACTACAGCATCGACAGCATCGGCTCCATGGTCAAAGCGGTAAAGGTTCCCTCGGAGGACGACTATACCGAGCCGCCTTTCCGGGTTCTCGGGATCGTCTGCGAGAACGACGCGTATCCGGCACTCGATATAGTCGGGTTGAACAAGGGCGCTTTCTCTGCGGATGTCCGTCTCATCCCGGTGCGCTGTCTCGGCTCCATGAACGTCATCTGGATCAAGGACGCGCTCTCCCAGGGAATGGACGGTGTCTTCCTGCTGGGCTGCAAGCACGGGGATGATTATCAGTGTCACTTTGTCAAGGGAAGCGAGCTGGCCGACATCCGGGTGAAGAAGATCGGTGATGCGCTCGCGAGCCTCGCGCTGGAGCAAGAGCGGGTCGCGCAGTTCGAGGTGGCCATCGACGACTATGACAAGCTGCCCAAGATCATCAATGATTTTGTGGAATCCATCGAGGCTCTGGGGCCGAATCCGTTCAAGGGATTCTAAAGCGAAAAAAGGAGGTTTTGAATGGCAGACCGATATATGATCGAGCCCGATCTGAACTTCATCAAAGAGTTGAACGGGATGGGGGCCGATACGCTCAAGAAGTGTTATCAGTGCGCCACTTGCTCGGTGGCCTGTCCCATCTCGCCTGATGACCGCCCCTTTCCCCGAAAGGAGATGATCGCGGCCTCCTGGGGGCTCAAGGATAAGCTGATCAAGAGCGGCGACATCTGGCTGTGCCACAACTGCGGGGACTGCACCACCATGTGTCCCCGGGGGGCAAAGCCGGGCGATACTCTGGCCGCGCTGCGCACCTATGCCATCATGGATTACGGAAAGCCGAGAGCATTGGCAGAGGCGGTGAACGACCCGAAAAAGCTCCCGATTCTGCTGCTGATTCCCGCGGTGATCTTCGTGATCGTGGGGCTGATTACAGGGCTTCTCGACTTCACCCCCGGGGGAAGCGAGATCGTCCATTCCCATTTCTTCTCGAGTTGGCTGGTCGATCTTATCATGGTGCCGGCCTCGATCTGGACTGTGGTGATCTTTGCCATCGGCATCAAGGGGTTCATGAAGGACATCCATGAGAATGCGGTGGCCGAGGGGAAGACGCAGAAGGAGAAGCTGGAGATCGGGCCCTTTTTGAAGTCGATCGTAAACGTGATTCCGAAGATTTTGAAGCACTCCAAGTTCTCCGAGTGCGGCGAGAATGAGGAGCGGGCAACGTCGCACATGATGGTACTCTTCGGCTTCATCGGCCTTTTCATCGTCACCAGCATCTTCTTTGTGACCATGTACGGCTTTGGGATTCATGGACCATATTCGCAGTTGAACCCGGTCAAGTGGCTGGGGAACATCGCGGGTGTGGCGCTGGTGATCGGCAGTGCGCTGATGATCAAGAACAGGTTTGCAAAGCAGCCGGATCAGAACACCACCTATAAGGACTGGTCCTTGATCGGGCTGGCGCTTGCGCTGGGTTTGACCGGTATGCTGACCGAGATGAGTCGG
The DNA here is from genome assembly GCA_011390135.1 of Desulfobacteraceae bacterium. GTDB lineage: Bacteria > Desulfobacterota > Desulfobacteria > Desulfobacterales > JAABSP01 > JAABSP01. Next base: position 34,819 of record JAABSZ010000004.1, read on the forward strand.
CTGGCTGGGGCTGCGGGGCTTTCATACACGATCTATTTCATCCATCTGATGTTCGTGTTTGCCCTGTTCGTGTACCTGCCCTACTCGAAGCTGGCGCATCTGGTCTATCGGACCCTGGCGATGGCGTATGCGGATTACAGCGGGAGGAAGTTCTAAGGGTAGTTTGAAAAGCAGCTTTAGCAGGAAAAAGATGATCTGATCTTTTTCAGATTATTTCTTAAAAGGGCGTGTCGGGGTTTTCCCGGCGCGCCTTTTTTATTGGTTAAAAGGGGGATAGGGTGAAAGGAGAACGGTGCTGTTTTTTGCCGGAAGAATGGGCCGGTCATCGGCTGAAGGAAAAGGACGAAAAGGAGAGAGTGGTTTTGGGATCAGATGGATTTGGTCGGCTGGCGGTGTCAGGGGCGGCCTGATCGATTCCTTTGTTGAGGTGTAACAGATGGAATCAGAGCTGATGATGATTGGGGCAGATGATAATGGGGTCAAAGGGGAAGAGTTGCCCTTTATGAACGGATCTGACAAAAGGGCAAAGGGAAAGAATGGAGAGGGGAAGGGGAGAAGAAAGGTCAAAGCCGTCATAGTCTATACTTATAGCGGTGCGGCCATCTTGGATCTTCAAGCCACAAACGAAAAAAGGCCGGAAGCAGATGCCTCCGGCCTTTTTGTACTCAATGGAAAACTAACTAAAGGATCAGCTTAGAAGCTGAGGGAGAGACGGGTTCCCAGCTCGTAAGGATCGGCATCGTCCTTCGCTCCGCCGGTAGTTGCATCGCCTGCGAACAGATATGCTCCGACCAGGTCGATATTCATGCCCGGAACGAGCTGATAGGTAATTCTAAGATCAAGCTCGATGCCCAACTCATCTTCTTCCATGCTGGACTTAAATTTATCATCTCGGCTTTCATCATAGCTGAATTTGATATCATTATCTTTTCTGGCATACCAGGCATCAAATGCCACGGTAAGCTTGTCCATCGGCTTGACGGTCACACCGATATTGGCCGCCATAATGTCAGAGATCTGATCGCCAGGCGCATTGGCAGATTTCTGACGGTCGAAGATCCCTAAACCCATGATTTCCGCCCAGTAGTAGGAATCCATAGAGGTCGGCACATTGAAGGTCTCGTAGTCATCATCCGCCTTATCATCACCGGATGCCCAGAAAGCCTGACCGTGAACATCTCCGAAGGAGAGATTGACTTTGAAGCCGAGGGCTGCCAGGAAAGCGCTGGAATCGATGGTTGCATTCGGATTCGCGACAGGGGTCATCTCGCCGCCCTGATAGATACCGGTCAACCAGACAAAGACCGTGTCGAAATCCATGTCGATGTCCATACCAACGTAGTAGAGATCCAGCTCGTCAGTATCTTCGAAGAAATCCCGGGCATTGTCGGAATAGAAATAGAGAGCGTAGGGGTTGACCACGAAGTTGCCGAACTCGAATGCCGGGGCAAGTCCGAAGACATCAACATCCCGAGCATTCAATCCCATACCGCCCTCATAGGCTTTCATCCAGATGAACGGAATTGCGACCATATCTGTTCTGAAATTGAGAACTGCGGCAGCAGCATCGGTGTCCGCCAGAAAACCCCTGGCCAGATAGACACCCTGCACACCGACTTTGGCATTCAATGCGCCAAGATTGAAATCGGCATAGGAGTTTTTGATCAAAAAATCATTGCCATCCGCTCCGATGTCCCCATATTGTTTAGCGTAAGGTACATCTGGATCTTCTTCAAGTCCCCATGTGGCATTCATCTCGAACTTGTTGACGAACTTCAGGTTCTCATGGAAAACTGCGGTCAGATAGAGTCGGGTACGAGTATCCACGCCGGTCCAGTCCTTGGATTCGGTCACATCCTCGCCGGTAAAATTCTGGTTCGTATAAGCCCTCGTCCGCCAATACCCCCCAAACTCAAACTCCATCGCGGCCACGGGAAGCACGAATGCCACCACGAGCAACGCCGCAAGTGCCAACACTGCAAATTTCTTCATCTTTTTTTCCTCCTTCATTTGTTAAAACGTACAAATACGCAGAAAACCTAATAACCCTTCAAACTACAAGTGCGGTTGCCCTTCACCTCCTTTCATCTATTCGGTCCTTTTATATCTAACGGTTTTCGATCTCTTCATCCATATCCTTATCTTTATCCTTAATCCTCATCCTTATATATCACATTTCCACCGATTTGCAAAATACCATATAACGCTTGCTAACAGTCCCCCTTTGACATGTCAAGTTTTTTTTACTATTATGGAGACCGTCAGCAGGGCATGGTTCTCCACAAGATGCCCTATTTCCCTATATACCGTTTTGAAAAAATCTTCAACTGTAAAATGAAATATTTGCCGATTGATCTAAAATTATTTCAGGAGAACCGGAGGAGGTTCGTCCGTAACCTCGAGTCCGGTTCCATTGCCGTCTTCAATGCCAACGACATCATGCCCACCAGCGCGGACGGCATCCACGCCTTTGTCCAGAACACCGACATCTTCTACCTCTCCGGCATCGACCAGGAGGAGACGATCCTCCTCCTCTTTCCCGATGCGGTCGAGGAGAAGCACCGCCAGATCCTTTTTCTACGGGAGACCAGCGAGCAGATCGTCACCTGGGAGGGGCACAAGCTGACAAAAGAGGCCGCGACACAGATATCCGGAATCGAAACGATCCATTGGACCTCCGAGTTCGAGCGGATCTTCCGGCCACTGGTCTTCGAGGCCGGCCGCATCTACCTCAACACCAACGAACACTCAAGAGCCGACACGACCGTGGAGACCCGGGACGCCCGCTTTATCCGCTGGTGCATGGGGCAGTTTCCCCTGCACCGGTACGAACGGGCCGCGCCGATCCTGCGGGATCTTAGGGCCGTCAAATCCCCCATCGAGATATCCCTGATCCGCAGCGCGTGCGAGATCACCGAAACGGCCTTCGGCCGGCTGCTCTCCTTTATCCGGCCCGGGGTCTGGGAGTTCGAGATCGAGGCCGAGATCGTCCATGAATTTTTGAAAAACCGCTCCCGGGGGCCCGCATACGAGCCGATCGTGGCCTCCGGAGAGAACGCCTGCGTCCTCCACTACGTCAAAAACGATCAGCAGTGCATGGACGGGGATCTGGTGCTGATGGACTTCGGGGCAGAATATGCCAACTATGCCTCGGACCTGACCCGGACAGTCCCGGTCAACGGCCGCTTCACTCCCCGGCAGCGGGCCGTCTATGACGCGGTGCTGCGGGTCCAGCGGGGGGCCATCGAGATGCTGCGGCCCGGAAATATCTTAAAGGATTATCAGAAGGCCGTGGGAAAAATGATGGAGAAGGAGCTGATCGATCTCGGGCTGCTTGATGCGGGCGATGTCAAAGATCAGGACGAGAAAAAGCCCCTCTACCGGAAATATTTCATGCACGGGACCTCCCACCATATGGGGCTGGATGTCCATGACCTCGGGGATCTCCACCGGAAATTTACGCCGGGGATGGTCTTCACCTGCGAGCCCGGGATCTACATCAAGGAGGAGAAGATCGGGGTCCGGCTGGAAAATGATATCCTCATCACCGAAAACGGTCCAGTTGACCTGATGGAGACGATTCCGATCGAGGCAGAGGAGATCGAGGATCTGATGAATGCGTGATCTGACATTAGGCCCCAGCCGCCGATCCCGGCATCGGGCCCGACATTGGCCCGGCTATCGGATAGACCCGATCCGCTTTTTTTCAAACCTTTTTTCGAGAAGATGTGCTAAGATTTTCCCATGATAGAAACGACACTGCTCATTCTCTGGTTCATTCTCGGCTTTGCACTGATCGTTGCCGGGATCGCGTTCTGCATCATGCCGGTGCTTCCGGGGCCGCCGATCAGCTTTGCGGGCCTGATCCTGCTGGCATGGGTTCGGGACTGGACCCCCTTTTCGGGCCGATTCCTGATCATCATGGCCGGGCTGATGCTCTTCGTGCTTCTCCTCGATTCCATCGTCCCGCTGCTGGGGGCCAGAAAATTCGGGGCTTCCCGGCAGGGGCTATGGGGCTCCGTTCTGGGGATGTTTGCCGGGATCTTCGTCTTTCCGCCGTGGGGGATCATCATCGGCGCGTTTGTGGGCGCGATGATCGGCGAGATCGCATCGGGAAAGGAGCGCAAAGAGGCGGTCCGGGTCGGCTGGGGGATCTTCATGGGAACCCTGGTCGGCGTCGGGATGAAGCTGGCCTACAGCCTCTCTGCCCTCTTCTTCTACATCCGGGGAATGATGGTCTGATCTGGTTGAAATCTGGGGTTGAAACCCCAGGCTAAATCATTCAAAACCGGCTGAAAGCCGGTTCGGATTCCCGATTACCCCCCACGCTCCCATCGCCATAACCGGCTTTCAGCCGGTTTTTCGGGTTCAGCCTGGGGTTTCTAACCCCAGCATCCGCCGCAAATTTCCCCCCACCAGCCCTTCCTGCACATCTTCCGGCAGCTTCATCTTCAGCACCTTCTCCAGCTCCTCTTCCGGATCTCCGAAGGGAAAATCCGAGCCGAACATCAGCCGCTCATGGCCGTATCGGTTCAGATAATCCGCGATATCCGATGCCGGAGCCAGCGCGGTGTCCGCGTAGATGTTCTCCATCTCCCAGATCCCGTGCCGCTTCAGGGCATCATAGCCGCCATTCAAAAGCCCTAAATGGGGGATGATCAGCCGAACCCCGGGCGCGATCTCGCGGATGAATCTGAGGGTGTTCTTCAGCTCCTCCTCGAACACCACCGGCAGGTTTCTCTCCCGAATGACCTCGATCGCGTTTGCGCACTCCGGCGCATCATAATGATAGACCGGCTCCCCCGGGTGGCGATGCCACTTGATCCCCTGATGATCCTCCGATAATTGGTCCACCGCAAAATCGTTCCAGATGAAAAAATAGGGGATCACCGGAAAATCCTCGTCCCCCGCGGTCAGCAGATACCGGTTGGCCCGCCGGCGCCGTTCCTGCCATTGGAAGCTGTCTTCGAAACCGGGATCATGCCGGTCATATATCTCCATCACCGGCGGAAACATGACCACCGATCCTATGCCGCCCCCTCTTGCCCGTTCTGCGTAATCGCGGAAGGACTGGGGCGGGTTCCGGTCCTGAATTCCGCCGTGGGCGTGCGCGTCGATAATGCTCTTCATAAATCCTCTTCCGATCGTTCTGGTTCTGAGTTCTCGGTCTGGGGGTGTTCATCTCCCAGCACATTCATGCCGATATAGATGTAGTGGAGCCCGGAGATCGAGGTCAAAATCGCGGTCAGGATGTAGAGGCCGTACTGGAACGGAAAATTTCTGTCGAGAAGGATCACGAATACAGTGAAGAGCTGGGCTGTTGTGGTCATTTTGCTGGCGATGCTGGGCCTGACCTCCATTCCGAGATCCATCAGCTTGAGGGTCGCCACCCCTAAAAAGATCAGAATATCCCGGCTGATGACGATCACCGCAAGCCAGTCCGGAACCAATCCCATAAAACCGAGGCAGATATAGGAGGCAAGGATCAGGAGTTTGTCCGCGATGGGATCGAGATATGCCCCGAGCAGGGTTCTCTGGTCCAGCCATCTTGCGGTGATCCCGTCCAGCGCGTCGGAGATGGCCGCGATGATGAAGATGAAGAGGGCAAAGGAGAAGATCCCCTTCAGCAGCGCGATGACAAAGAGCGGCGTCAGCAGAATCCGGATCAGGGTCAGGATGTTGGGTATGTTGATGGTCAGCCGGGGCGCTCTCATGATCCCGCTCTCTTCCTTCTGCCGGAGATTATTTGGGAACCAGCTCGATCCGCAATTGATTATCGAAATTGGGGCCGGTCTCGTGAAATCGGATCTCGAAGCTCTCGAAGATTTCGGCACGGATCGCATTCAGCAGCTTCTCCGGTTCCGGCCTCTCCATCTCCACCTCGATGGTGGCCTCGTTGGACTGGAGCCGGCGGATTCGGATCTCCTTCACAGCCGGCATTCCGGAGAGGGCCTTTCGAAACATCACGAAATTGCCGAGATTACCGGTTCCCATGACCACCAGTTGGATGGGCCCGTCAGGGGCGAGCCCCGTATCCGGATCGGCCCCCATGACCTGCGCCAGCACTCCGGCCGCAGAAATGGATGCGGCCCGGATCGCGGATGTCGCGCCCTCTTCGGGTTCAAAGGCCGATGCGGTTTCGGTCTCGGTCACTTCACCGATGGCCTGCCCCGTGTCGGTGCGGTAGGCCCGGGCCGATACGGTGCTGCTGAAGGACTTGATATTTTCCGGGGCCACATCAAAGCCGACCCGGGCCGCGGCCGTTCCCACAACAACGATGTCCGCGCCCAATGCACGGGCAGCGGCCACTGCACTGGCGGCATCCGGATAGGGATTGCCGACCAAAGGCGTCAGAGCGTCCGGATTGGAGATCTTGACCTTGTCGTTGGCCACGGCAAATCCCTGTTTGGAAAGAACCTGAGCCATGACGGTCTCTGCGAGCACCGGCTCGGGCCGGCCGTCTCCCCGCCACCAGAAGCGGACCGGTTCCCCTTCCAGCCGCTGTTCCGCGATGAAGAAGATCAACCGGGGGGCTTCGACCGTTTTCGGCCCTTCGAGCAGACCGGCCCCGATCATCTTCTCTTTGATCTTTTCCGGCAGGACCTCGGCCTCCACCAGAATCCGCAGGGTATCGCCCACCACGACCTCAGTGGTCAGTGCGGAATAGCTCTGGATAAAGGACTGGGCATTGCCGAAAAGCGTCCGGCTGACCCCGCTGAAACGGGAGACAGCGACGTCAGGCGGGAGGAGTTCCAGCGCAACATTCTCCACCGCAGCCAGCAGCCCGTTTTCCACGGCGCTTGCTTTTGCAGCCGACAGATCATTGTTTTGGACAGTGCTCCATCCGACCGCGCGGACCGTCTTCGGCCCCAGGGGCTCCTCAGCGCGGGCGATTCCGTCAGAAAACAGGGAAAGGACCAGCAAAAGTCCGCAGAGGAGCAGAATAGTCGATAGTAGCGGAATGGGAAAACAGGGCAATCGCATCTTCATTTCAAGTGGCCAAAAAAATTTTGAGTGAATATTCATTATAGAGTATCCGTCAAGCCGTTTTTTGATTTTATCAGTTTTCGCGGATAAGAGACAATACAGTCGGGAATTCCACCAATGAAGAATTTTTTACACTTTCCGGGACAGCGCATAATCCGCGATGTCCACCAAAGTCGTCTTTGCCGGGGATGGGGGGAAAATATCCAGGGCGTTCTTGGCTTTTTGCACATGGCATTCGGCCTGGTTCCGGGTGTATTCGAGGCCGCCGCAATCCTCCAGGATACAGGTCAGTGACCGGAAATCTTCCTCGCAGATTTCAGACTGGCCGATCATCTCCTCGATCTCCTCCCGATCCGAAGGGCCGGCCTTCTGGAGGGCATGGATCAGGGGAAGGGTCATCTTCCCCTCTTTCAGATCCGCGCCCACGGCCTTTCCCAGCAGATCCGCATCCGCGGTATAGTCGAGAAGATCGTCTGCCATCTGGAACGCGACGCCGAGATGGTGGCCGTATCGGCCCAAAGCCTCATCCTGCGCGGCCGTGGTTCGGGCCAGCAGCCCTCCCACCCGGCATGCGCCCTGAATGAGGACAGCGGTCTTTCGGCGGATCACCTCCAGATACTCTACCTCACAGAGATCCCGATCTCCTTTCCGGATCAACTGATGGATCTCCCCCTGGGACATCTCCTCGGTGATCTGCGCGAGGATCTCCATGATCTTCAGATTTCCGGTCCGCACTCCGATGGAGAGGGCTCTGGCCAGAAGGAAATCCCCGGCCAGCACCGCGATGGAATTGCCCCAGACCGCATAGGCCGCGGGCCGGTTCCGGCGGAGGGGCGCGCCGTCCACCAGATCATCGTGGAGAAGGGTGGCCGCGTGGAGGTACTCGAAGACCGTGGAGAGGGTGTAATCATAATCTCCGCGATAGCCGCACATCCGCGCACAGAGGACCGTCAGCAGGGGCCGCAGCCGCTTTCCCCCGGCAAAGAGGATATGGCTTGCGGTGTCGTTGACGATTTCGAGGTGCGCGCCGAGGTTTCTTTTCAGCTCGATCTCGATCTCGGCAAGATCGCTCTTCACCGCAGTCAGAATTTTGGCTTTCGGATCACTCACAGCGCATCCCCCACCAGATCGTATTCCAGGGCTTCGGTGATCCGGACATCGGCAAAACGGCCCACCATCAGGTCATGGCCGTGGAGATAGGTGATCCCGTCAACCTCCGGGGCCTGGAACTGAGTTCTTCCGATATAGAGGCCCGGCTCCGGGTTCTCCTCCAGCAGGATTTTGTAGGTCTTTCCCTGCCGGTCCTGGTTCTTCTCCAAAGAGATCTTCTGCTGCAGGGACATGAGCCGGTGGTATCGGGACTGAGCCCGCTTCTTCGAGACATGGCCGTCGAGCCGGTGGGAGGGAAGATCGTCCGCGTCCGAATAGGTGAAGACGCCCAAGTGGTCGAAGCGGACCGTCTCCACAAAATCGATCAGCGCGCGGAAGTCCGTATCGGTCTCCCCGGGAAAGCCGACGATGAGTGTGGTGCGCAGGCTCGCCTCCGGAACCTGTTTCCGGATCTTTTCAAAAAGGCGGTAGAGTCCCTCATGGTCATAGGGCCTCCCCATCCGCCGGAGTATGGAAGGGCTGGCGTGCTGCACCGGAATGTCGAAATAGGGGCAGAGGTCGGCACGATCGGCCACGACATCCAGGGTTGCATCGTCGATGCTGTCGGGATGGCCGTAGAGGAATCGAATCCATACGCCCTCTGATCGTTCCGAAAGCGCGATAAGCAGGTCCGAAAGCCCCTTGCCGTCGGAGAGATCGCTGCCGTAGGCCGTGGTATCCTGGGCCACCAGCACCAGCTCCTTTACCCCCTCTTTGATCCGCGCTTCGGCCTCCTTCAGGATCGCGGGGAAGGGCCGGCTCTTCTGACCGCCCCTGAGCTTGGGAATGATGCAGTAGGTGCATCTGCGGCTGCATCCTTCGGCAATCTTGAGGTAGGCCATGTGGGGAAAGGTCGATTTTCCGACGGGCGTGTCGGCCGAGACGTCGATGGCGTCCGGGTCCGGCAGCAGGCAGTTGCTCGATCCAATCTCTCCCCTGGCCGCAGCCGCGATCCGGTCAAAGGCCCCCGTGCCCAGGAAGAGATCCACCTCCGGCAGGCTCTCGGTCACCTTCTCGCCGTACCGCTGGGGGAGGCATCCGGCAACGATCAACTGCTCGCATTCCCCCTCCTCCTTGTAGCGGGCAAGCTCCAGGATAGCGTCGATCGACTCCTCGGCCGCGGATTCGATGAAGCTGCAGGTGTTGACCACGATGACATGGGCCGCGGCCGGGTCCGGGGTGGCCTGCAGCCCCGCATCGGCAAGCCTTCGGAGCATTCCCTCGCTGTCCACGAGGTTCCGGGCGCATCCCAGGCTCTCCAGATAGACCTTCCGGATCACGGCCACCACATCCTCTCTTCTTTACCGGCTCGGCGTCTCAAATCAGCCCTTTGCGGCCTTTACCGCGGCCGTGATGGCCGGGACCACCTCTTGAAGATCTCCCACAATCCCGTAGTCTGCCTTTGCAAAGATGGGAGCCTCCGGATCTTTGTTGACCGCGACGATCACCTTGGAGGAGGACATGCCGGCAAGGTGCTGGATCGCGCCCGAGATCCCGCAGGCCACATATAAATTGGGCGAGACCACCTTGCCGGTCTGTCCCACCTGATCCGAATGGGGCCGCCACCCCTCGTCCACTGCGGAGCGGGAGGCGCCGACCGCGCCATCCAGTGCGGCCGCCAGTTCCTCGATGATGGTAAAGTCGGCCCCGCCCACGCCCCGGCCACCGGAGACGATCACATCGGCTTCGGTCAGCTCCATTTTGCCGGTTTCAAGCTGCTTCTCCACAAAGGTGAGGGAGACCTCCCCCGGGTCCGCGTCCGCGGCCTCCACATCACCCTCCCCTTTTGTCTCTTCAATCTTGACCGCATTGGGCCGTACCGCGACGATCTGCGGCTTTCCGCTCAGCGCGACCTCCGCGATGACCTTGCCGCCGTACATGGGCCGGGTTCCGATGATGTTTCCGTCTTGGACCCGGACCGAGATGCAGTCCATGGCAAGGGGGGCATCGAGCCGGGCTGACAGCCGCGCGGCCAGATCCTTGCCCTGTGCCGATGCGCCCATCACCACGACCCCAGGCTCGATCTTTTGGATCAGCTTTTGGGCCACGGTCGTATACGCGTCGGTGAGGTATTCGGCAAGTTTCTCGTTTTCCGCGGTGTAGATCGTATCGACGCCGTACCGGCCGAGTTCCGCGGCAATCCCCTTTATATCGGCGCCGAGAACCAGGGCAGCGGTCTTTCCGCCGGTGGCATCCGCGATGGCCCGGGCCTGGGTCGCGGCCTCATAGGTCACCTTCCGAAAAGCGCCGTCCCGCTGTTCGGCGATGATCAATACCGTTGACATATCGTTTTTTCCCTTCTATATCCTTGCTTAATCTTAGGCCGTTGTTCGGAATCAAAATCCCCTTTAAGGGGCGAAAAAGTGGACGAAATGGACAAAATGGACAGAGTGGAGGTCTAAATGAAACCCCACGACCTCTGCCGGGATGTTCATTCCCAAAATTCACCTAAATGACCTTGGCCTCTTCCCGCAGAAGACGGACCAGCTCCTCGGCCTTGGCCTGGGGAGAATCCCCCTCGATGATCCTGCCGGCCTTTCGCTCCGGCGGGGGCGTCATCTTAAGGATCTTGACCTTGGGAGCCACATCCTCCTCCTTCAGTCCGAGATCGGACAGGCTTTTTGTGTCGATCGGCTTCTTCTTGGCTTTCATGATGCCCATCATGGAGGCGTACCGGGGTTCGTTCAGGCCCCGCTGGGTGGTCAAGAGCGCGGGAAGCGGCGCCTCCATGACCACGGTTCCCCCCTCCACGGTCCGGGTGCATCGGATCTTCTTCTCCTCGATCTCTGCCTTGATCACCAGTGAGATATTGGGGATGCCCAACAGTTCCGCGACGGCCGGGCCCACCAGATAATTATCATCGTCCACGGCCCGCTGGCCCGCAAGAATCAGATCATGAGGCATGGTGCGGATGGCAGCCGCAAGGGCTTTGGCAATCCCTAAACCGTCGGCCCCTGCCACAGCGGGATCGTTGATCAGAATTCCTTTGTCTGCGCCCATGGCCATTGCGGTTCGAACCGCCTCCTGAGCCTTGTCGGTCCCCGCACAGATGACCGTTACCGTGCCCCCGGATTTCTCCTTGATCCGGAGAGCCTCCTCCACCGCAAACTCGTCATACGGGTTGATGACCCATTTGACCGCGTCGGTCTTTATCGAAAGGCTGTCGGCCGCGATCTCGATGAGCGATTCGGTGGCCGGAACCTGTTTGAGCAGTACGATGATATCCACAACAAAGCATCCTTTCCCTGATTCAAAGCGGATAAAAAATCAAAACAGTATCTCTAAAAGCATAAATCCGATTAAAGGCCCAAACCTAAAGGAATCCTCTCCCCTTGTCAACTCCTTGTCTGCAAAATCATGAAGGGGGAGGCGCATATCCGGGAAAGCCGGAGGAGAAGTGATCTTTCAAGGTTCCGTTCGGCCGCAGGATCACCACCATGCACTCCACATCTTCAAGGGACTCGATCAGGGCAATCCCCTGTTCGGGCCCCATAACCATCAGCGCTGTTGCCAGACCATCGGCAAATGTGCAGGTATCCGCGATGACCGATGCGCTGACCACGCCCGTGTTCGCGGGATAGCCGGTTCTCGGGTCGATGATGTGAGAGTAGCGCTTTCCCTCTATCTCGAAGAAGAGACGATAATTCCCGCTGGTGGCCAGTGCCCCGGTTTCGAGGGAGAAGGCGTGATAGACCGCATGGGTCTGCGCACCCGGCAGGGGAAGGTTGATGCCTACCCGCCAGGGCTTTCCGTCGGCCTGGGTCCCGGATACGAAGATCTCCCCGCCGATCTCCACCAGATAGTTATGGACCCCCTCCTTTTCCAGCAGCTCCGAGATCTGATCGACACCATACCCTTTTGCCACAGAAGCAAGATCGAGCGTGACCTCCGGGATCTTCTTCTTCAGACGCCGGTTCTCAAGCATCTCGATCCGGTCGAAACCGACAAGTGCGCTGCGGGACTCTATCGCCTCTTCAGGCGGCGGCTCGATGACAGATCCCTCCCGGCCAAAGCCCCAGAGCGTAACCAATGGATCGACCGTGCCGTCCCATGCGCCCCCTGTAAGCCGGTACAGTTCCCTTGCCATGATCATCACCTGCATGAAATCATAGGAGATCTCAAAGGGCGCATCGATATCGACCCATTCATTGAAACGGCTGATCTCGCTTTCCGGATCATAGGTTGACATGCTCCGGTTGATGGCCCCAAGACGGGCTGCGATCTTCTCCTGAAGCCTTTCCGGGGATCGGTCCGTCACCAACCGGATGTTGTAGGTGGTTCCCATGGTTCTGCCCGAAAGGATATACTCCTTTTCCCTGCATCCGGAAGAAAAGAGCAGAAGAATGGAGAGAAGGATCGCGATCAGGATCGGAGAAGTTCTTTGGCGGGTCATCCGGGTCATATTTTTCATGAGGATTACGCTATTCAGCAGATTCTCGGCAGTTGTTCTCCGGCCAGCATGTCAACAATCCGTGCGCCCCCGATAGGGGTCTCCATAAAGACCCTTCCGGGATGGTCATCCACAACCTCGCCGATGATGGCCCCATCCTTTCCAAAGGGATCGGCCCTCATGGCAGAAAGCACCGGCTCGGCATATTCCGGGGGCACAAATGCGAGCAGTTTTCCCTCGTTGGCAACATAGAGCGGGTCAAACCCGAGAAGATCGCAGAGGCCCGCGACGGCCGGCTTCACCGGCAGATGCGCCTCATAGATCCGAATGCCCTTTCCGGACGCGGCCGCGATCTCATTCAGGGTGGTCCCTACGCCGCCCCGGGTCGGGTCCCGAAGCACATGGAGATCGGGACAGACCGAAAGCATTTTCAAGACCAGGCCATTCAAGGCTGCGGTGTCGCTCTGCAGAGGGGCATCAAAGGCCATTCCCTCCCGCTGGGTCAGGATGGTCACGCCGTGGTCCGCCATTGTGCCGCTGAGGATGATCTTATCCCCGATTTGAGCCCGGGTCGAAGCCACATCCACCCCGTCCGGAATCCGGCCGATGCCGGAGGTATTGATGAAGATCTTGTCGGCCGCGCCTCTGGGAACGACTTTGGTATCTCCGGTGACGATCTTCACCCCGGCCTTTTCCGCGGCCGCGGCCATGCTCTTGATGATCCGCCGGAGATGGTCCATGGGAAATCCCTCCTCCAGAATGAGCCCTGCGCTCAACGCCAGCGGAATCGCGCCGCACATGGCCAGATCATTGACGGTTCCGTTCACCGCAAGCTCTCCGATATCTCCGCCGGGAAAGAAGATGGGATCGACCACAAAGGTGTCGGTGGAAAACGCGATCCGGCCTTTCTCAACCGCAAGCATCGCGCCGTCATCCAGGGCAGAGAGGGTTGGATTGTCAAAAGCGGGAATCAGCATCTCCTTCACCAACTGGTGGGAGAGCTTTCCGCCGCTGCCGTGATCCAGAAGGATCGTTTCGGAAGCAGATGTCCCGGAGGAGCCGGAGGAGAAAGTTTGAGGGGATTTGGGTTTTGCCATTCTCTCTTCTGCTGCGTCAGGATGGGGGGCCGTGAAATTTATGATATGCCGCACAGGTTCCCTCGCTGGATACCATGCAGGGACCCACCGGTTCGAGGGGGGTGCAGACCTTGTCGAAGAGCGGACACTGGGGCGGGATCATCTTTCCGGTGAGGATCCGGCCGCAGGCGCACCCTCTGGGCGGCGGGACATCCGAGATTTCGATGCCGAAATGGACTGCCGCGTCGAAATCGGCAAATTCTTCTCTTATTACAAGGCCGCTGCCGGGAATAGTTCCCAGCCCCCGCCACCGGGCATCATCGGCTGCAAAGACCTGTTCCATCACCGCGATCGCCTTCTGGTTTCCCCCTGGGGTCACGGCCCGGCCATAGCCGTTTTCAAGAAGAGGCTCTCCTTTTTCAATGGCCGAGATCAGCATCCATACCGCCAGCAGAATGTCGGCCGGCTCGAAGCCCGCGATCGCGCAGGGTATCCGGTGCCGTTCGAACAGGGGGCGATACGCCTCGCTTCCGATGATCACCGATACATGCCCCGGCAGGATAAAGCCGTCGATCTCCACGGCCTCGGTCTCCAGAAGAGCGGCCAGTGCCCGGGGAACGGTCTTGTGGGCAGAAAAGACGAAGAAGTTCTTCAGATCCAGGGATCGGGCCGTCAGGATCGCGGCCGCGATGGCCGGAGCAGTGGTCTCGAACCCGATGCCGGGAAAGACGATCTTTCTCTTTGGATTCTCCCGGGCAATCGCCACCGCATCCATCGGAGAGTAGACTGCACGGATGTCTCTTCCCGCGGCCCGCTCCTTCAAAAGGGTCGATCCGCTGCCTGGAACCCGGAGAAGATCCCCGAAGGTTGCGGTGATGACCTTCTCCTCCCGGCTGAGACGGATAAAGGCATCGATCTCTCCCTGATCCGTGACGCAGACCGGACATCCGGGGCCCGAAAGAAGAGAGATGGTCTCCGGCAGCAGGCTCCTGATCCCGCTTCGGAATATGGAGACCGTGTGGGTCCCGCAGACCTCCATCAGCCGGACCGGCTTCAGGCCGGCATCCCGGATCTTTGCAATCAACTGTTTTGCGATTGCCGGATCTTTGAACTGGTCTCTATCTTCGATGGTCAAACCGTCTTTCAACTCCTTACAGGCTGAGCACCGCGCTGGTAAAGGAGAGTTCGATCAGCTCGTTTGCCGTGGCAAGTCTTGCCCCCTCGATCAGATCCCCCTCGTCAAAGCACCTCGATTTGACGCACGGGGTGCAGGCCAGGATGGGAACCTCGAACTCCTGCAGCGTAACCAGGTGATCGTCTGCGGAATCCCCGGTCGCGGCCCGGATGTTGAGGCACATCCCCTTTTTGGCCAGATAGACCCCCTCATCCAGCAGAAAAACGGCCGCCTTCTTCCCGGCCTTTGCGGCAAAGGCCGCCATCTGAAGCCCCCGGGTGGCCCGGTTCGGATTGTCGGTTCCGCAGGAGATTACCACCAGAAACGTATCTGCCATGTCTGCCTCCTTGAATTTTTGAAAAAATCTTGTCCAACGATCTGTCGCCTCACCCTTCTTATCCTATTTTTCCTTTGTATGCAAGCGGATAGCTCGATTTGCTTGTCTTTTATGGCCTTGAAGTTATATAATGGGTCAATGAATACAAAAGCAGAAACTCAATCCGATACGGAAGAGACATCTTTTGCAAAACGGGCGCTGATCGCGACCGGGGTCGGGGCATCGCTCATACTTCTGCTCATCTTTGCCTGGCAGGCGATCCAGATCCTGCTGCTGCTCTTTGCCGGGGTGATGGTGAGCGTCGTGCTGCAGGGCGCATCCGGCTTCATCAGCCACAGATCCCGCCTCTCTTATAAGATATCCCTTGTGCTGGTCATCCTCCTGATCATCGGGATCGTCGCGGGACTGGTGATCCTGCTCACCCCCAAGCTGTTTGATCAGGCGGTTCAACTCCCCCAGGAGTTTGCAAAGGCATGGGATTCTCTGGAGGATTATCTGAGAAAGTTTCAATGGGGGGATTCGATCCTCAAACGGCTCAACCCGGAAAATATCTTCAATAACAAAGAGGGGAACGGCTCCGGGATCGGTTCGAGCCTCATCGGCATCTTCTCCTCTACTGCGGGCCTGCTCTCCAGCTTTGTGCTGATCGTGCTGGTGGGGATCTATCTTGCGGCCGAGCCCGATGTCTATAAAAGCGGTCTGATCCGCCTGATCCCGAAAAAGAGACGGGAGAGAGGCGCCCGGATCTTGAATGAACTCTACCATATTCTTCTGGGCTGGCTCGCGGGGCAGTTTCTCTCCATGACCATTCTGGGCGCGCTCATGATGACGGGCCTCTGGTTTCTGGATGTGCCTTTGGCCCTGATGCTCGGCCTCTTCATGGGGCTGATGACCATCATTCCCTATCTGGGCCCGATCATCTCGGGATTTCCGATCCTGCTGATGGCTCTCTCCAAAAGCCCCACCACCTTTTTCTATGCCGGTATCCTCTTTTTCTTCGCCCAGAACCTGGAGGGGTATTTCCTCTCTCCTCTGGTGCAGCGAAAAGTCATCTCCCTTCCGCCGGTGCTGATTCTTCCGGCCCAGGTGCTGATGCTCAACCTCATGGGATTTCTGGGCATTCTCATTGCAACGCCCCTTGTGGCCTGCATCATGGTGCTGGTCCAGCGGATCTACATCGAAGATATCCTGGGCGGTTCCATGGAGACGACGCCGAAACCCATCGAATCTGCTTGAAAAACCTTTTCGCCTCTGGTAGAGTTCAAAGGGATTGGATCACCTTTCAAGGAGGATAAGCATGCCCAAGTGGATAAAGTGGATCATCATCTTGCTCGTTGCACTGCTGGGAGTGGCCGCGGTCTTTGTTCTGATCAGCCTTCTTCTGGTCGATTTCATCGTCGATTACTGGTGGTTCAGCGCCAGAGGATACGGATACTACTTCTTTCTCCGGCTTCTCTATAAGTACCTGATCTTCCTCGGCGTCACCGCGTTCTTTTTTGGAATCTTCTTTTCCAACTTCTGGGTCGCCTCCCGCTATCTGGGAACCCGGAGCCCCAAAGGAGGAGCCGGGAATCGGCGGGCCCGGTATCTGCTGAAGATGTTCAGGACCGGCTCCATGAAGGTCTATCTCCCCTTATCCCTGATCCTGGGGGCCGTCATCGCGATCCCATTCTACATGAACTGGGAGCAGGCGATCCTCTTTATCTTCGGCCCGGACGCGGGTCTGGAGGACCCGGCCTACGGGATCGACATCAGCTTCTACCTCTTCGACTATCCCATTTTTCTGCTGATCCAGTGGCATCTTCTGATCACCTTCGGCCTGCTCTTTATCAGCCTTGCACTGCTCTACTGGATCGAGAACCGGATGCTGGCTACCACGGAGTTCAGCCTTCCAAAAGGTGCGAGAATCCACCTGACCGTCATCATCCTCATCGTCATCGGCATCCAGATATGGGGGTTCATGCTGGAGCAGTACGGTCTGCTCTATTACAATGATCCGGACAGGGTCTTCTTCGGCCCCGGGTATGTGGAGATGTACTTCTTACTGCCGCTGATCTGGGTCAAGATATTCCTCTTCACGGGCGCGGCCTTATCCCTCATCTTCATGATCCTTCGCTACAGAGGAACCCGGCTCTTTGCCGCCTTTGTCCTCCTCTTCGGCCTGACGCTGATTGCGGAAAAGACCCATTTCATATCCGACACGCTCGAAAAATACATCGTCGAGCCCAACGAACTGGTAAAGCAGTTGCCCTTCATCTCCAGAAATATCGACGCCACCCTCGATGCCTACAAGCTCAACGATATCGAAACCCGGGAGTATATCATCGATCCCATCTCCGTGGTTTCCGAGACCGATGACCTGGTCAAGAACCTCCAGAACATCCCGGTCTGGGACAGGGAGCTGCTCGATGATGTCTATGAGGAGCGCCAGGCTATCCGCCCCTACTACTCCTTTCCCGGCATCGACATCGACCGCTACACCGTGAACGGCGTCCACCAGCAGGTCAACCTGGCTGCCCGCGAGATCATGACCCGGAAGCTGCCCCCCCAGGCCGCGAACAGTTGGATCAACAAACGGCTCCAGTACACCCACGGATACGGCCTGGTCATGAACCCCGCGGCCCAGGGCGGGGATAAGTCCATACGCTGGTTCGTCCAGGACATCCCCCTGCGCTCCGACTTCGGCTTTGCGATCAAACAGCCGGCCGTCTATTACGGGCTGGAGGAGTACGAGTATGTCATAGCTCCCTCGGAACTGGGGGAGATCCACTATCCGGAGCGGGAGGGGAACGTGCTGATCCATTACGACGGAAACGGCGGGGTTCCTATGAACAACCTCTTCAGAAAGCTCCTCTTTGCGGTTCACTACAAGGAAAGAAACATCTTCTTCACCACAAAGACCACCGAAAACAGCCGTATCCTGTTCCGGCGGAACATCCTGAAGGCGATCAATATTCTGACCCCCTTCTTCCGCCTCGACCGGGACCCCTATGTGGTGATGACCCCGGAGCGGATCTACTGGATTCAGGATGCCTACACCACATCGAAGTCGTATCCGTATGTCCATGAGTACCAGGGGGAGTTCAACTATATCCGCAACTCGGTCAAGATCATCGTGGATGCCTACAACGGGGATATCTTCTTCTACACCTTCGACCCGGATGACCCGATCATCCGCGCCTATGAACGGGCCTATCCGAACCTGCTCAGGCCCCCGGAGGAGATCCCCGAATACCTGCGGCCCCATATCCGGTATCCCAAAGACATCTTCGATGCTCAGATGGATGTCTACACCAAGTACCACCAGATGGACCCGGAACTCTTCTACCGCCAGGAGGACCACTGGGAGTTTGCGGGGATCGAGACCGCGCTCATGCGCTCCTACTATCTGACCCTGAACCTCATCAACGAGGACCGGCACGAATTCATCCTGATCTCCCCCATGAGCCCCATGAACCGGGACAACCTGCGGGCCATGCCGGTGGTCGGGTCCGACGGAAAGAATTACGGCAGGATACTGATCTACAACTTTCCAAAGGGCCAGCAGGTCTATGGGCCTGCCCAGGTGAGTTCCCTCATCGATCAGGACACGGCCATCGCGCAGGAGTTCACCCTCTGGGATCAGGCCGGCTCACAGGTGATCCGGGGGCGGATGATCGTCCTGCCGGTGGAGAATGTCATCCTCTACATCCAGCCGGTCTATCTCGTCTCCTCCACAAGGCTCAAGATCCCGGAGCTGGTCCGGCTCATCATCAGTGAAGGAACCGCTGTAGTTATGGATAGGGATCTTATGGAAGGATTGCGGAAACTGGAGGCCCGGGTGCTGGAGAGAGGAGAGCCGATGGATGGCCGGTTTCCCAGCCAGGCTACGGCCGAAGAGATTCCGGCCGAAGAGGTTGGGGCCGAAGGGGAAGGGATTCCGGTTGAAGAGATCCCGGCCGAAGAGGTTCCGGCCGAAGAGATCCCAGCCGAAGAGATCCCTGCCGAAGAGATCCCTGCCGAAGAGATTCCTGCCGAAGAGATTCCTGCCGAAGAGATTCCTGCCGAAGAGATTCCCGGCGTGCCGGATGAGGCGCTGCCGGAGACCGGCGAGGCCCCGACGCCGGGGAATCCATAAAAAGGAATGATATCCTTATGACCGGGGCAGTTCGACGGTGAACCGGGTCCCTGCCGGGGAGGTCGAAACAGAGACCTCTCCGCCGTGGGCCTCGGTGAACTGCTTTACGATGGCCAGCCCCAGGCCGGTTCCCTTGGACTTTCCGTAAGTGGAAAAGGGAACGAAGAGGTGTTCTCTGATCTCCTCGGCAATCCCCCCGCCGTTGTCGGAGACCTCGAATCGAACCTTCCCCTCCTCTCCATCCGTCACCTTCAGAAGAATGGAAGGCGCATCGGGCTTTCTCTTCTCAACGGCCTCGGCCGCATTCCTTATCAGATTGACCATGACCCGAAAGATCTTTCTCTCATCTGCGGGAAAGGGAGTATCCGAATCCATCTCCACCTTCATGGGGACAGACAACTCCCGGAGATTTTCCGCCACCGATCTTGCCACCGATTCCACAAATGGCCCCATGAGGATGGTATCTTTGGTCAGCTCCGCATTATGGGTGAAGTCGAGGATATCCTCAACCAGGGCCAGCGCGGCCACGGCCTGCTCGTCGATGAGCCGGTGGATCTCCTTTACCGCGTCCGGATCATCGGCCATTTCGGCCGCCATTGACGTTGCGCTGCAGATGCTGCCGATGGGCCCCCGGAGATCATGGGCCACCATGCCGATCGCCTTCCCCACCGCGGAGAGCTTCTCGTTTCGGATCAGGGTCTCCTGAAGATCGACATTCGCGATGGTCAGAGCCGCCTGCTCCAGAAAGAGGCGCACCAGATAGATCCGCTCGATGTTGATGGACCGGACCCCATCCTGCAGCAGCGCGACGATCCCGTACCGGCCCAACTGGAAGAAGAGGAATCTCTCGGCATAATGGGTCATCCGCTCGGGAAAGCCGGTTTTTTCCAGCTCCAGGATATACTCGTTCTCCGAACCGGTCTCGGCAAGGGCCCCGATGCTGATCACTTTGTCGAAAAACCCTTTGCTGTTCTGCACCACCAGCATCGCGGAAAGGGTTCCCAGCATATCGGCCACCTGCTGAAGGATGTTGTTTAGCAGCGGCTTGAGCTGCCATCGGCTGGCCCGGAGATGGGAGGTGATCTCGATGAGATCCTCCAGGCTTCTGGCCTTGTTCCACTCATAGACCGCCTTTGTGGCGATCTGGCGCACCTCCTCCACGGAAAAAGGCTTGCAGTGGTAGCTGACATTCATGCCGGCCCGGGCCACCACCTCTTCGATGCCGTAGTCGCTGTATGCGGTGACAAAGATGATCTCGGCCCGCTCATCCACATCCCGAATCCGCTGAACAGTCTCCAGGCCATCCCATCCCGGCATCCGCATGTCCACAAAGATTGCGGCAAAGGGCTGCTCTTTTTCAATGGCCTCTTTAACCATTTCAAAACCTTCGATGCCGTTGGCAGCTACGGAAAGCTCAAACCGGAAAGAGTTCTCCTCTTTCCGGTCCCGGGCCGTCCCCTTCCCGAAAAGAACCTCCGATGCCCGATCCAGCGAATAGGAATCCCGGCGCTTGGGAACCAGAATATCCCGGAAACTGTCTCTTATGGTTTCATCATCATCGATGACCAGAATGCGGTTGTTGAAGACATGTCTCATTCCTGCTCCTTTACTGTTCTGTTCGCTCTTGTTGCTCTTGAATTACAGGCTCCTGAACGGTCGGCAGTTCCATGACCACCGTGGCCCCTTTTCCTTCTCCGTCACTGTCGAGAAGAAGTGTTCCGCCGTGGCTTTCCACAATGTTTCGGCACTGGTAGAGGCCGATTCCGGAATTGCGGTTTTTGGTGCTGTATCCTTTTTCAAAAAGCTTTTCACCCTGTTCCGGTGAAAAACCGCATCCATTGTCAGCAATGGTGATCCCGATCCGCTCTTTCCACGGGATGTTTTCAATGTCGATGTCGATCACCGGCTCCGGGGGCACATCTTTGACATCAAATGCTTCGCAGACATTTTTGAGCAGGTTCAAAAAGACCTGCATCAGCCGGGTCCGGTCTCCGGAGACCCGAGAAAGATTTCCGTCGTACTTTCTCCGGATCTTGATCTTCCGCTTTTGAAAGCCGCCGATATTCATGGCAATGGCATCTTCGATCAACTCCGGAATATCGATATAGACCTTTTTCCCCATCCGCCCCTCCTGGGCATACTGGCGCTGGAGGTGAAGGATCTCGTTGATATGGCCAAGGGTCTTTGTCATCCGCTCCACATTCCCCCGGAATTCCAGGAAGCGGTTTTCCAAACTGCTGTTCAACTCCCGGACAAATGTGATCAGCGCCTCTCCCTTTCCGGGCCCCAATGCTGTTTCCAGGGAATCCTTCTGCCCTTCGAAAAGCCTCTGAAGGCGCTCCATCGCATCCCGTTCGGGCCACTGCTCCCCCAGCAGACCCGTCAGCAGTGTCCCCAGCGCGGTGACCGCATTGCCGATATCATGGAGAACACTGGAGGCCATCTCTATCTTCCCCTGCTGCATGGCCTCCTGCTGCATGGCCTCCACGATCTTCTTCTTGATCTGAACCTCTTCGGTGTTGTCGAGGATTGCGCCTTCGGTATATCCTCTTTCCCCATAATGGGCCGCGCTCAGGATCAGCGAGCGCTCGTTCCCGTGCCGATCCCGGACCGCGAGATCGAGATTGTCCACCTTCCCCTCGGTATCGAGGATCTTCTTGAGCCGATTCCGATCCGCGATGTTGATATAGCAATTTCGGGGAACCATCTCGGCCTTCATCTTTGCCGGGGAATCATAGCCGAAGATCTTTGCCGCGGCCGGGTTTGCCTCCAGCACGGTCGATCCGTCCGGCGTGATTCTGAAGATCCCCACCAGTGCGGTGTCGAAAAGATTCCGATACTGCGCCTCCCGCTCCTTGAGCTGGGAGAAGATCAGCTTGAAAGGCTTTCTCAAACCAGTCTCCACAATGGCCTTGTAGATCATATAGTAGGAGGCGAACTTCAAAAAGTGCCCCACGAGATTGGAAAGGCCGTAGGCGCTGATATAAAGGGTAAGGATGAATTCGCTGATCATGGTCAAAAAGATGGCCCCCGAAATCAGCAGGTAGAGATTCTGATCAAAGCGATTCCGGTTCCGGTAGATATGGATGAGGGCAGCAATCAGAATCAGGCAGATGATGTATTCGCCGGCAATCTTGAAGGGGGTTTGACTCAGACCCGGGACCAGGCATTCGGGGAAAATATCCCAGATGAAGATCGACATCAGTAAAAAGGCGGTCACCGCCCCCAAAAAGGTAAAAAAAGCGCCATAGGAGATCCGGGGCTTTGTGCCGAAAAAAAGAGGTATCCCCAGCAGCGTCAGGCTCTCCATAAAGCGGGCAGCAACCCAGAGCTGGACAGAATACCCCTCGCCTTGGGCCAGGATGTCCATGCCGCTGTAGCTCAGGGTATGGAAGAGATCGAGTACCGAGATGAAGAGATAGGCGATCCCTGCATAGACCAGGACCTGATTTTCCGTGAGGTCCCTGGCATTCCAGGAGACCAGAAAGACCGCAAAAGCGATGACAATGCTGAAGATCTCCGCAAGGGTATGGAAAAGGAGGTAATTATGGATGGAGATAAGAAAGAACAGCAGTCCCAGCAGAAGGAAGAAGGTCACCTTCTGCAGGAAGCCCTTCACTTCTTTTCCGACTGCGGTATCTGACGACATGCCCGATCTTCCGGAAAACTTCAATATCCACGATCCCTTTCCGAACATATCTTCTATCATATTCCGAAGAGGCTGTTTTCGTCAAATAAAATGGATGAATCCGTCGGTTTAAGGGGCATCGGGAGTTTTCAGGCTCCCGATGCGCGGGATCTACTTATCCGGATTTTCCGCGGGCTTTTTCTTTTTGTCTGTCACCTGACAGGCATCACGCACTCAGGTGGAGACGCCCATTTTGGGAAGGATATATCCCTGCAGCAGAAACCATATACCGATAAAACCGAGAAATATCAGAATCTCTTTCAAACCAACACCTCCTTTTTCAAAGAATTTTCCCTTGTCTCTTCTTCCGATGGAATATAAAGTATAAGATGGCTCCGCCCCCGGTGCAAGGCTTAATAAGCCCTTTTAACCGGATATTTTCTTTTGACGGCACAGATGCTATAGAAAGATGCCGTATACTTGTAAGCAGAACACTTCAGCGGAGGAGAGGATGCGTTTTTTAAAGCGAGTCGGAAAAAGGAGCATTCGGATCAAGCTGATGCTGCTGGTGTTATTGAGCATCGCAGGGATCGGCGCGATCACCGGCATCAACATCTATCTGGACAGGATGATTCAAAAGGATCTGGATATCGGAACCCTGAGCCAGGAATTGGTCCGGGATGTTCTACAGGTGATGATGGTGGAGGCCGACTATCTCTACCAGAACCTTCCCGAACTTCTCGATGAGTATGAGCAGGTCGATGCCTCGCTGCACAGGACCATCGAAGAGATCCGGGGGATCACCGACAATCCCGAGGTCATGGAGCAGATCAGAGGCATACTCCGATTGGACGAAAAGCGCCAGGAACTCTTCGGCAGAGCCCGGGACAATATCGGGAAGATGAACCAGTACAAGACTATGCTCGAATCGACTCCGCAGCTCAACCGGCTCGAGGCGGAGATGAGAGCGCTCCGGAATGCCGACAATTCCCTTTGGAAAGAATTGAAGGCCGCGGGGATGGCGGTTCGGGACAAGGCCCTGGAGATCGGCCGGATGAGCCGTGAGACGGTCCGGAAGAGTACAGAGCTGAGAAGCAGGGCCGGCATCGGCTTCACCCTGGCCGCGGCTGCGGCCCTGATTCTGTTGAGCGTTCTCCTCTACCGTTCGATCATCAAACCGGTCAAGGGAACCGTTTCGGGCATCGACATCATCACCGCGCAGGTGCTCTCCGCGTCCAATGAGCTGGCCCGGGCCAGCCAGAGCCTATCCGAAGGCGCTTCGGAACAGGCGGCCGCGCTGGAAGAGATCGCTTCGGCCATCGAAGAGATGTTCGCGGTCAGCCGGAAGGTGGTAATGGACACGGAGAACGCCAACCAACTGATGAACGAAAACATGGAAAAATCGGGGCAATCCCTCAAGTCTCTGGTAGATCTGACCCGGAGCATGACCGAGATCGAATCGGACAGTGACCGGATCGGCGGCATCATCAAGACCATCGACGGGATCGCGTTTCAGACCAATCTTTTGGCCCTCAATGCCGCAGTGGAGGCGGCCCGGGCCGGAGATGCCGGCAGCGGATTCGCGGTGGTGGCCGACGAGGTCAGGAATCTGGCCATCCAGACCACCGAGGCCGCCAAAAGGACCCAGGATCTGCTCAATGCCACCATCGGCCGGGTGATGGAAGCGGCCAAAGCCATCAAAGGGATCAACACCGACTTCGAGGGGATCATCGAATCGGCCACGATCATGGGAGAGAAGAGCCAGTCCATCTCCAAGTCCAGCCGGATGCAGAACCGGGGGCTTGAAAGCATCAATCTGGCCTTACGGGAGATGGATAAGATGACCCAGCAGAATGCGGCCAGCGCACAGGAGTCGGCCTCAACCTGCCAGGAACTGCGGAATCATGCCGAGAAGATGATGGAGATCGTGGATGAACTCTCCGCGCTGGTGGAAAGAGGAAACTCAGGAAACCCGGGGGCCGACGGGAACTATTCCCGGTAATCGTCCGATCTTATCCCGTAACGCCGCATGACCTGTTGCAGGGACTGCCGCTCCAGACCGCACATCTTCGCGGCCTGGGTCACATTCCCCCCGCTTTCCATCAGCAGATGGCCGATATAGGCCCGGTTGAACCGGCTCAGGATCTCCTCCTTGGCCTCCTTGTACGGCAGCACCAAGGTATCCTCGGCAACCCCTCCGGCTTTGGGCGCAGCCGGCTTCAACCCCACATCTCCGGGGAGAACCATCTCTCCTTTTGAGAAGAGGATCCCCTGGATTATGATATTCTCCAGCTCCCGGATGTTCCCCTCCCACTTTCGATCCAAAAAGATATCCATCAGCTCCGAAGAGATGCTTTTGAGCGGCTTTGAAAGCTTTGTGCAGTGCTTCTCCAGAAGATGATCGGCCAGCAGCGGAATATCCTCTTTTCTCTCCTGAAGCTGCGGCACCACGATCGGCAGCACATTCAGCCGGTAGAAAAAATCATCCCGGAACTCCCCTTTTCGGATCTTCTCCTTAAGATCCTGGTTGGTGGAGGCGATGATCCGGACATCCACGGTGATGGCCCGGGTATCGCCAAGAGGCTTGATCTCCTTCTCCTGAAGCACCCGGAGAAGCTTTGTCTGCATGGCCGGGCTGATATCGCCGATCTCATCCAGAAAGATGGTCCCCCCGTGCGCCTCCTGAAAGAGCCCGATCCGGTTCTGTGTCGCATGGGTGAATGCCCCCTTCCTGTATCCGAAGAGTTCGCTCTCCAGGATATGCTCCGGAACCGTAGGACAGTTCACGGCCACAAAGGACTTCCCCGCTCTTGGGCTAAGCCGGTGAACCGCCCTTGCGGTCAATTCCTTTCCCGTGCCCGACTCGCCCGTGATCAAGACCGTCACATCGGTCTTTGCCACCATCCGGATAGTCTCGTAAACCCTTTGCATGGCGGGGCTTTTGCCCACGATATTCTCCAGCCCTTCGGCCCCCTTACATACCTTTTTCAGCCGGATATTCTCCTGTAAAAGGGTGCTGCGCTCCAGCGCCTTTTCCAGCCGCAGGATCAGCGCATCATGGTCAAAGGGCTTGGTGATGAAGTCATAGGCCCCCTGTTTCATGGCCGAGACCGCGATATCAATGCTGCCGTAGGCCGTCATCATCATGACGGTCGTCTCGGGATGGTTCTGCCGGATCAGCCCCAGCAGCTCCAGCCCGTCCATGCGGGCCATCTTGATATCGGCCAGCACCAGATCCACAGGCGCTTTGGAAAGCATCTGAAGCGCAGCCTCCCCCGAAGGGGCCGTCTTCACAACACAGTCCAAGTCCGGCTCCAGGCTCCGCTTCAGCAGCACCAGCATATCAGGCTCATCATCAACGATGAGAATCGTCTGCGCCATCACGCCCCCCCTGCACTTCTCCTATCCTCTCCCTCCCTCCATCCGGTCCTTTTCGTCCTTTTTGTCCTTTTGGTCCTTTTTTATACTCGGTTTTAAACCCGGTTTTTTCCGCTAAAACCGCCGGCAGCCACACCGTAAACGCAGCCCCCTCCCCCGGCAGACTCTCCACTTCAATTTCACCGCCATGATTCTTGATGATCCCGTAGCTCACCGAAAGCCCCAGCCCGGTCCCCTCTCCGGTCGGCTTGGTAGTAAAAAAAGGGTCAAAGATCCGCGGCAGGTTCTTTGCCTCGATCCCGTATCCGCTGTCTTCCACCCGGATCGCCACAAGCCTTTGTTCCCCATCCCACCTTGTGGAAAGGAAAATCCTTCCGGCCGCTCCCACGGCATGGCGGGCATTCATCATCAGATTCACCAGCACCTGCCGCACCTTCTTCTCATCCAGATATAAGGGCGGCACCGCGGGATCATACTCCCTTACAATCTCCACATCCTCCAGCCGGGAGTGGTGACGAATGAAATTTATCCCCTCATCGATGATCTCATGGATCTGAACCATCTCCTTTGCCGGAGGCGCGCTCCGGGCGAAATTGAGCAGATCCTCCACAATGGCCTTGCAGTTCTTAACATGCTTTTCGATGATCTTAAGATCTTCATATTTCTGGGACTCCCGATCCTCCCCCCGCAGCAGCAACTGGGTATATCCCAGGATGATCCCCAGCGGGTTGTTGATCTCATGGGCAATCCCCGAAGAGAGCTGCCCGATCGAGGCCAGCCTGTCCGCCTGGACCATCTGTTTCTCTGACCGGGCCAGCGCCTCTGTCCGCTCCGCCACCAGCTTTTCAAGGTTCTGGTTCATGAAGATCAGTTCCCCGTGGGCCTCCTGCAGGGCTCTTTTGTCTGAAAGAATCCGGCCGTAGATGCTCCAGATCCGTTCGAAGAAGAGCGTCACCGAGGCCACCAGAATCAGGGTGAAGGTGTTGATGGTTCCGCTGTATGCAGCGATATCACTCCAGATCTCTTCATGCCCTGCCAGCAGAAGGATCTGCTTTAAAATATGTCCGGCCGACCGGGAGACCGAAAATGCCCCGAGGCCGTAGCAGACCCAGAGGAGATAGGTCCAGATCAGATTTCCCGGATCTTTCCGCTTGAGCATCCGGACCAGATCGAGGCAGAGAAATGAGAAGACGATCATCAGCACCGATCCGACCAGATCGACCAGCAGGATGGGAATGGCCGTCACCACCATTTCACCCCTCCTTTTCCGGAACGCTCTCCCCGCCCTTTTCGTGAACCAGCCCTTTCAACCCCATATAGAGCAGAATCAGCGCGGGTACGCAGAGGAGATGATCCAGTTTGGCCGTATAGTAGAGGGGGATCAGCCATTGGAGGCCCGCATCGGTATCGATGGCCATCTCCAGACTCCCGATCCGCCGGGTCCGGATCAGCTCGAGCTGCTCATCCAGCAGATGGACGAAAAAGGCATCCGATGTCCATAAAATGAAAAACATCGCGGAATAGCCGATGCATCGCCACCCCGGCTTTGCCGTCAGCCCGCGGTTCTTCAGCCAGTAGATGAGAATCCCCATCGAAATAAAGAAGAAGATGTGGGAGAGCTGGTGGATATATAACCCCTCCCGCCCCCCGTGGCCCTGAGTGGCCAAGGCCGAACCCGGAAAGAGAAGAGAGATGAGGAGAAAGGAAAACAGAAAAAGAAAGGCACCCATAGAAAAGCCGATCGCTCTCAGCCCTGTTTGGTGGCCTTTTGAGGCCCGATATCCCCAAATCTGATGAGCGGTTCACTTTCGGCCTCCCCTTCCCGGACCCATTTCCCGATGTTTCGGAAGTAGGGAAGCCGATGCTTGACCTTTCCGAAAAGGATATAGACGAGAATGTAGAGGGGAATGAAGCTGAAGGAATAACCTACCGCGTCTCCTATCAGTGGGAGTGATACGGGCAGGGCAAAATCGACGTCGGCAAACCGCGTCTGCATCCATCCCAGTGCAAAGGGGATGGGCCAGAGGGAAGAGATGGAGAGGGCAACCTGGGAGAAAAAGACCTTTCCGAACGCGTCATTGGCTACCTTGTTGCATGCCTTGTAGGCATTCTTGTCCTTTGCCAGCAGCGCGCGCACCGAAAGGTTGTGCATCCGGACCATCTCCCGGTTGTCGCCCATTAGCCACTTCCGGTTGGCCCGAAATGCGACCGAAAGGGTGAACTGCCCCACCAGCACACAGAGAATGGCCAGCCAGAAAGAGCCTAATAGGAACCCGAAGATGGGGATCTCCAGCATCCGGTAAGGGTAGATGAGAAACGCATCGATCAGCAGATGTGCCTGATGCAGCATATGGTCTCCTTTGGCTGCCTGTAGAGACAGCCGCATAAACTTCCCATTATGATTGGATGGGGCGGAACGCGCGGAGATTTCCGCCCCGAATCCCTTAACCTGCCTTTTCCTGCCTTCTTCAGCAGCGGATGGTCAGAACGGCGGAACGATGCTGTAGCCCAGAAATCCCTTGGTGGTGTAGCGGATACCCACATAGAGGGCCAGCACCACGAAGAGGCGCTTGAGCCAGATGTCCGGGATGTATTTCGATGTTCTGGGGCCGATCATGGAGCCGACGAAGATCCCCACCAGCTCCACGCCGATGAGGGCCCAATAGATCGGTACGCTCTTGATGACCATATAGGTGAAGATACTGGTGATCATGCCGATGAGCACCGTCAGCGCGGAAGTGCCGGCCACCAGGAACATGGGCAGGCCCGCGATGCTGGTGAGAAACGGCACAAAGAGAAAGCCGCCGCCGATCCCCAGAAACGAGGCGATGCCCGCGATGAAGAAGCCGCCGATGAGGGGGATGATGGGATTGAAGGAGAACTCCACGCCGTAGAAGGTGAAGCGGACTCTTTTGAAACTCCATTCCACGACCTTGACGCCGCCCTCCTCGGTCGATGCCGAGGAACTTTGGGCGATATTGGCCTCCTCGAACCGCTTGGCCGCGGCCTTGGCCTCCTTTTTCCGGTTCTGCCCCCGGGGCGTGGTCTCATAGAAGAGAAAAGCGCCGATGACAAAGACGATGAGACCGAAATAGCCGATATAGTCCTTGAGGGAGATCTTGCCCGCGGTGATCATGGGGACCAGATAAGAGCCGAGAATCGAGCCGATCCCCAGCGCCAGCCCCAGGGGAAGCACCAGACGGCCCATCCGGTAGTAGTTGACGCTGCCCACAGCCGCGGAAAGCCCCACCATCCACTGGTTGGAGACCCGGATGCTGTCGGTAAGCAGCTTGTTCAGGGCAGGAGAGGTGTTCTTGAAGGTTCTGCCGTAGTCGGCCAGGCCAAAGACCGTGATGTGTCCCACGCCGGCCATGATCCCGCCGAACGCGCCCACGGTCGAGAAGATCCAGCCCACCCAGATGGCCCATAAGAAGCCGATGACCAGACTCGGTTCCGGCGCGCCGGGAATCCCCAGAAAACCGGGCTCGGCCGCAGGGTCGATCTGTCCGGGCTCAGTGCCCTGGGGCGCGGCCGCGATCGCGTCGGCCAATTCATCGGCCAAAACCGCGCAGGGAAGCGCAAGGATCGACATCAGCAGGAGTCCTGCAATCAGAATTGCAACAGATGACCTCGACTTTTTTGACATTCTTTCCTCCATTGGTTAAAG
>JAABSZ010000041.1:0-23455 GCA_011390135.1 Desulfobacteraceae bacterium
CCTTTTACATGGGAGAACCGGGCGATGTAGGGCTCCCGATGGAAGAGATCATCTGGATCGTTAAAGACATAGGCGGTTTCCGGGTGGGGGATGATGCTGTCGGCCCGGTAAAAAAAAGCATAGCTCTCGGTGGAAACTGTGCGGCCGATGGGCGGGCAGAGAAGATAGTTGTAATCCGCCTTTCGATCCAGCACGGCTTCAAGCGCTGCCACTACCTCTCCGGTCTGATCCCGGATCTCCTGGATTCCTACAATGGTGAACTGCTCGATAATCCCGGCCAGGATCTCCATGACGTGGGGATTGGAGCCCTTTGAGGGGCCGAAGGTTTGAATATTGAAAGAGGCGATGATAAAGGTGTCTGGAACCTCCCCCGGGGAAAAGGTGGGGGGCTGAGGATCTGGAAGCGGTGGGGAGGCAGCGTCGTCATCGTCATCGACATATGAATCATCCGGGTCTGGGTCGTCCGGATCTACGGGATCATCAACCGGATCATCAACCGGATCATCCGGCGTTGGGGATGGCGTGGGTGTGGGAGACGGTGTTGGGGTGGGTGTCGGTACAGGCTCCTCGCAGGCATCACAGTCTTTTGCAACGCATGTGTCGGAAAGGGGATCTCCATCAGCGCACATGGTCACGCCGTCTATACAGACGACACCGCCATGATCCTTACAACACCCTTGACAATCCGCATAAACCGTTGGAGCAGCAAGAAGAACAATCAGGAACAGCAAGACAACGACAGAACAGGATTTCCGCTTCATCTTTCCCCCCTATGGATAGATTTCAAACCTCCGATTTGAAAGAGTTATATCCAAACCGGGCGGCCTACCCGGATTCGGTAGATATCCCCCAACCTGGCGCAAATGTCAAGAAATAATGTCTCATAAAGCGGAAAGAGAAGCGGGATGAACCGTCTTCGGCGACCACCAGGCGGCTCGATTCCAGCGATCACCCCCTTTGATCCCGAACCGGTTTTCATAGACGCAACCGCCGCTATCTGGTAAACCAGAAGACATGAAAAGAACCCTATCCATCATATTCCTGGCCTTGTTGATCCTTGCCACCGGCTGCAAACTCCGGGTTGAGCGGGTCGTTGACGGTGACACCATTTATCTGACAGACGGCGCAAAGATCAGGCTGTACGGCATCGACGCCCCGGAGCGCCAACAGCCTTACGGCATGGAATCCCGCAAAGCCCTTGCAGGCATGGTCAACGGGGAGATCCGGATCGAGGAGATGGATGTGGACCGCTATGGAAGATCCGTGTCGGTCGTCTGGATCGGTGACATGAACGTCAACCAGGAGATGATCCGGAGCGGGATGGCGTGGGTCTATGATCGGTATTGCAGGGAGAGGTTTTGCGATGACTGGGTGGCGCTGGAGGATGAGGCTCGGAAGGGGCGGCGCGGGTTGTGGGCGGACCGTGGGGCGGTGGAGCCTTGGGAGTGGCGGTGGAGTAGGGAGAAACCATGATGAGGAATCTCCCTGCCCAATCATCTTTTTGCCTGACCAGCGAACCGCCGCTTACAGCGGGGGTGTGGAAGGGGAAAGCCGTGGGGCATCTCCCTAATCATAGTCCAATTTTGCCTATTCTTTACTTTTATGGCGTATAGGATGTTCACCTCGGAGGTATAGGTTTTTCTTCCTGACAGTCATTTTTTTTGGCAAACGCCGGATTGCGATAATGCAGGGTCACCTTATTGCCGCCAGTATCAACCTGTTCTGACGAGGTCCCTATATTTACGATATAGGCTTTGACCCCGGCACCGACGCTCTTGCCTCTCACCAGAACGAAGTTAACTTCGATATCGACCGATTTTGGCGTCAGCTCAGGTCCGGAGGTGTCAGCCTTTGCTGACAGAAGAGCTTTTCGGGCCTCGAGCACTATTTCAGACAGGTCCAGCGATCCCGGCTTCACGCTCGTAAGCAGTTCCTGTCCGGGCGGTGCAGTGAAGACGACCGAGATCTTAGAACCTGTGGAGATTCTTCCAGACCTTTCGCCTTTAATCGACGCTTCCTTGAAGACAGGAACAACGAGTTCTCCTGAAATTCCATTTTTGTTATCGCGCTGAGCGATTAGCTCGATCGCCACATCCTTCAGCACTAAACCCGCTGTATCACCAGGTGTCTCACCGATCTGGTTGAGTTCGCGTTTGATGTCGGCGATGATTTCATCAAGTGAAAGACTCGACACTTCCTTAGGCTGTGCCGGAAAAATCGTTGGATAGATATAGCTGTGCGTCGCCCAGAAGGCAATCAGCGCTGCGGCTAGGGAAAAGATGAATTGTGACATGAAAATATCCTTTATTTCATTTCTTCACTTTGACAGGGAGGGGCTGGGGCGGCTCGACGCCATAAGCACCGAACTGCTTGCGGATGTAATCTGGATCAACAAGCCCCGCCCCGCCCTCCCAAGGTCTTGCACCGGTCACGGGAATAGCTGTATCGATCAGAATTTGCTTAACGAGTCTCCAAGGTTCATCCAGCCAATATTCGTAAATCATACCGCCATGTTGCGTCGGGATTGCTTTTCCGGTAAGCCGTGGCATTTGGGTATCAAAGTCCGAGATCCGGTCAGCATCCGCTTCAAGCGAAAACAGCAACTCACCGGGACCGGGATTGTTTTCAGCAATGAAGCCTTTAAGATAGCGTAGCACCTGAGCTGATGCCCTACTGACAATCGCCGCCGCCTGGCTTGTACCGCTCATCATTGTGTAATTGTCCCAATCTTTTTTTGGCACTTGTTTGCGAAACCTCTCATTGGCTTCGTCGTGGGCCTTGCGGTCGTTCGGTTTCTTGTGCGCCGTGGTCCAAAAGCTTATCACGTCAACCCCCGGTGCGACCACATCTGGCCATGACTCAATCTGCTCAGGTACCGCAGTTGATGAGTCCTTCCAGATAGTACCGGTATTATGATCCCAAGCACCCACTGCTATGACTTCTTTCGGTATACTCCACGGGTTGACATATCCGGGCCACTTTGTGCCAATGTTGCCGACCGCGGCAATAACAATAAAGCCCCGCGCGGCTGCTGCCGCAACTGCACGCGAAAAAGGAGACTTAGGTTCTGGCTCTCTGGGATAGAAGGAACTAGGTGGGCCGAGCGACAGGTTGATTAGGTTAGGTGAATCCAGGGTGTTCACCACATAGTCTAGCCCCTGCAATGCTCGTATAGTGATCGGGGCCTTGGCAGGGGGCAGGTACCAGACCCAGTCAATATCAGCCTGTTCCGCGAGAGCGAAAGCGTCAGCAACTTTAAGAGTTACGGCCTTGCTGTTAAAAAGTGGCAGATCGACTGCATCCGCAGCATCTTTCAGCATTGCTTCCGATGTGTGTCCCGGCTTAAAGCTAACAATGAAACTGTAGTGTTCGGAAAGTTGTGATTTGAGCGCCGCAATAACGCGCGATGGACCAACTTCTCCGGCGGCAGCTACGCTGTTGACCATGCCCACCGCCCAGACAATAAACATAGAAAAAACAAGAATTAATTGATGCCGTTGCATAGGTCACCTCTGATACTTTTTTGATGCGAATCTCGCGTTTGCCAGTATGTATCAAGGTTGGGCTCGCCACCGGTACTCTGAAATTATCCAGGCAGGTCTCCTGCATTAACTGAGAAATAATGATTGTCAAATCAATAATTTAAAACCAGCTTGGCATCCAAGCGGCTACTCGGATTCTATAGATATCTCCCAATGTGGGAAAAATGTCAAGACATTATGTCTCTTAATGCGGAAAGAGATAACTCGATAGCCCCGCCAACCCGCCAATACCTTGACACATCCTCCCCCCATCCCCTATGCTGACCAGGAGACAACCACCACCCTGACCCTACTCAAAAGGAGATCCAATGGCCGAAAACATCACCAAGAACGAAGCGATCATCAACGTCCTGCTGGAAGGCGGAGCCCTGACCGCCCCCGAAGTTGCCGAAAAAGCCTCAGCGCCCCCCGACATCACCGTGTCAGACGCAGAGGCAACGGCCCTCCTGGGCAAGCTGATAAAGACCGACCTGGGCTATTTCATGAACCGCCGCAAGGATGGCCGGCGCTTTGTCTATGAGATGGTGGAGGAGGCCAGGGCATTGACCCCGGAGCAGGCCCGGTGGCTATCCCTGAAGCGGGGAAAGGATCGCTACACCTTGGAGCAGGCGGTTGAGGAGTATCCGGATCTCGGGCCCATTGTCCAGGCAAAGCAGGAGGAGAAGAGCTTAGAGTCGGAGCCGGGGGCCGGGGAGAAAGGGGCCGAGGAGACGGCTGAGACAGTTGAGACGGCTGAAACGAACGGGGAGGAGATCGGGGATGTATCCGAACCGGAAGAGCCCGGGCCCGCAACAATGGAGGAGGCCGGCGCTGCCCCGGATATGCCCTCGATGCCGATGGCGGGGAAAGGGGATCTGCTTTCCGAGCTTGTGGCGGTCCTCCGATCCGGGATCAGGGTGAACGTGACGCATGATGTGCGGGTGCGGATCAGGTTTGAATAACCGATTTTTGCACGTTTAATGAAAAAAAGTTAGAACCCAGAAATCTTTTTAAAATAATAAATGGCTTCTTTTAAATCAATTCGTTGGTCAGAATTTATATCTAAACATAAAGTTGCTTTAGATGGTATGCCTGCGAGCATCTTGAGGATTTCCATTAAATCCTTCAAGCCAATTAATTTATAAATAACACAATCGTATGAAATATAATCATTTGATTTATTTAAAAACGAAAATACCTTACTATCATTGTTTCCGATTGTTCGTATCTTGATAGAAGTTGTCGGAGACTCGTCGCCATCATACCAGAATTTAGCAGTTAAGCCACTATAAGATGGTAGTGTGAATTTTTGAGTGGAGTTGTAATCCTTGATTTTAATTAATGGATTTACTCCATATTGATCATACAATTCGACGACTTCTATAAAATCTTTTTTGTATAATTCTTCATGAATTGTGAGTTCGAAATCTTGTTTCGAAAGGAATGATGTTGTTTTATCATTGTTTATCTCTACTTCAGAAAGAGATTCACCTTCAGATTTATATTCTTTTTCTACACATAAATTGTAATAGGTGATTTTCCCTTGAGTTGCATCGATTTCAAGAGCAATTGTAACATCATCTATATTAAATTTATCTTCTTTTTGAACGGTTAAATTTGATAGATTGTCATTATTGTATATATTTTTTGCATCATTCTTAATAGTTATACTATTATATTTTTTTTGATAATGATCTATTATTAATTCTAAAGAATATATCTCGCCTTTTTCTAATTCTGGAATCTCTGTTTTGTGACCCCAGTCAGCTTTATCCCCAGTGGAAATCCAAAAATGTAACATATTTGGATTTGTTTCGGATGCATAATATTGCACACCATATGTAAATGTACCCAGTTTTTCAGAATTGAATGTTAAATTAAACTCCGGTCCTGTTATAAGATCGTCTTCACCTATCATAAAGTCAAAACTGACTTTCCAATGTACATCATTGGCAATATCATCCCAAATACGACGATATACAATACCATGAACTTTTTTATCTTCAGGCGCTTCGGCTTGGATAATAAGACTGTTATCTTGGATGGTATATGTTACTCCTTTATCCGCATAATCATCTTTTCCTTCCATTACTTCGCAATCTATATTATAACCACGATCATAGTTGAATAAATCTTTATAAACGGTATAATATTCAAAACCAACTGAAAATGGATAAAAAAAGAATAATGTGATAAACATAAAAAAATTTTTCATTTTTATATACCTTTTACATACTAAGTTACCCCTCCCCTACCAACCGATACCGCCGCACCTTCCGCCCCGGCCGCATCTTCTCCCGGACCCTGCGCCCCAGATCCTTCTCCGCCGCCGGCAGCGTCTCAAACTCCCACCGCCGCCGGTCCAGCACCTTGTCCAGCCCCCCGCTCTCCTTGCACACATAATAAGACCCCATCTCCATCTCGATCCAGATCCGGTAGAAGGCTTTCCGGGGGCTCTCCGGCGCTACCAGTTCCGTGGACTGGAGGATGACCCCGAAGAGGGGGAGCTGCTTCATGCGTGTTGGGTTCGGTTTCGGCAACGGTCTTTCTCCGAAGATATTAGAAACGATTGAAATATATCGGATATTACCGATTTGAGCAAGAACCTATCTCTGTGGAAGGCACTTTTTTTATTGATTGTTATCGGGAGTAACGGTATGAGGATAAGCGGAAGAGCGGCATGGAGGAAACAGGGAAATCCTCTGATGCGGAAATGAGGGATAGCGGCAGTGCGGTAATACGGAAATCCTCTTGAACGGTAAAGAGGAAAAAAGGATGTGCGGGAAACCTCAAATGCGGTAAGGAGGAAATGCGGTATGATCATCACCGTGGGTTCCACAAAGGGCGGCGTGGGGAAATCGACCATCGCCTGCAATCTGGCGGTCTGTGCTGCCCTGGAAAAGAAAAGAGTGCTGCTGGTGGATGCCGATATTCAGGCGTCGGCAATGGCCTTTCGATCCATGCGGGATACGGATGACATCCAGGCCATCCAGGTAACGACCGCAACGCTTCATAAAGACCTGGGGCAGTTTGATCACGACTTGATCCTCATCGATGCCGGGGGCCGGGACAGCAAGACCTTTCGGTCGGCGATCATGGCATCGGACATTCTGATCATCCCCTGTCTCCCATCGAGCGTTGATTTCTGGGCCGCAGCGGATGTGATCGATATCCTCAATGACGCCCGAGTCTATCGGGAAATCAAAGCCCACTTCGTTCTCAACCAGGTCATCCCCAACACCCGCCTTTCAACGGAAATTGTGGACTCTATCGAGAAGAAATTCAAAGAGGATGTCGGGCTTCTGGATGCCATTCTCTGCTCCCGTATCGTTTACAAGAATGCTTTTCCCGAAGGCTTGGGCGTTGTGGAGATGGCCGACAAAAAGGCCACGGATGAGGTCAATGCATTGTATGCCGAAATCAAAAAGATCATGGAGATGGAATAGAAGATGCCGATAAAAGATAAGCCGAAAATAAAGCCGGATATGATCGACGCCTTTGTGGACGGCGCAAAGGCAGACGGTAAACCGCAGGAGAGCATTCCCGCAGATGCGGATGAGCGCAAAGGCGGGAAACCGCAAGACCTCAAAGGCGGAAATGCGGAGATGAGGGAACCCGCAAAAGAGGAAACAAGGGAAGGCGGGGAAGAGGGAAACCGCATTGACGCTAAAGAGGAATCCCTTGAAAGCGGTAATGCGGATGAGCGGGAAACCTCAGATGCGGAAATGAGGGAGAGCGGGAAAAAGGGAAACCGCAAAGGCGCAAAGGCGGAAAAGAAGATCAAGATGAGCTTCACCATGAGCCCGGAGATGTACATGCAATGGAAGGCATACGAGCTGAAGAAACTGCAGACCGGGGAGAAGGTGACGTTTCAGGGCGTGGTGGAAAAGTACCTGAAGCGGATCTTGAGCTGACGGCAGCAGACCTTTCGAATCTGTACCGCGGGACGGGGAGCTGAGAGGATGACGCCCGAACCCCCCAAATCAGCATCATCCCACCTCATCGACATCCTGATCATCCTTGCCGCTGCCGGTCTGATGCTCATGGTCTTTCTCCAGTGGGCAAACCGTGAGCCGGAAACCCCGGAGGACCGGGAGCGCTACCTGCAGGGCAGACAGGATCTGAAGGTGATCGAGGCGGCGACCCGGGATTTCCTGGCAGAAAAACGCCGGCTGCCGGATTCGCCGGACGAGCTGGCGCCCGATTATCTGGAAGCGATCCCGCGTGACCCCTGGGGGCGGCCCTTCGGGTATGAGAAATGGTCGGATCGGGCATTCATACGGTTTTACGGGCGGGACGGAGAGGCCAGGGGACACGGCGTGGATCTGGATGTGATCGCCATTGTCTGGCTGCATCGGTAGGAACTTTGAGATGGGCGGAAGAGGGAAGGGCGGCCTACTTCCTGCGCCGGCGTTTCCCGTTACCATTCCGGTTGACCCGATCAAACAGATCCTTGCCGACCTTGAAAAAGGGGAGCTTCTTGGGCCGGATCACCACCTTCTCGCCGGTCTTGGGATTCCGGCCGATGTAGCTTTCGTACTCCTTGACGAAGAAGCTGCAGAGCCCCCGGATCTCCACCCGGTCATCCTCGGCCAGGGCGTCGGCCATCTTGCCGAAGAAGATCTCAACGACCTGGGCCGCCTCCGTCTTGGTGATCCCCGCCTCTGTCTTCAACTCTGCGATCAGTTCCAGCTTGTTCATGCGCTCCCTTTTCTGTTGAGTCCGTCATCGTTCTAAAATGCTGATATTACCAGAAAGGGGAGGGGGGATGCAATAATGAGACCCTTGCCCGTCTCTTCCCCTTGACGCGGGGCATTCGGAACCGGTATAGCATCTGTAGCAGCAGATGGATTTCGATTCCAAAGAAAAAAGCCGTAACCGTATTTTAGGAAGGGCTGCAAATGAAGATCTTCATCTCCTACCGGCGGGCCGACAATTCTCAGGCGGCAGGCCGCATATATGACAAATTTGTGGCTGTTTACGGGCATGAGAACGTCTTCAAGGATGTGGATTCCATCCCCATCGGTAGCGACTTCAAGCAGGAGATCGACAAGGCCATTGCCCAGTGCGACTTTCTGATCGTGGTGATCGGAGAGAGATGGCTGAGTGCTGTGGATGGGGCCGGCAGAAGACGCCTGGACAACCCTTCGGATCTGGTCCGGATCGAGATCGAGAGCGCCCTGAACCGAAATATGGGGGTCATCCCTTTGTTCATCGATGGGGCCACGATGCCGGCCCCGGATGAGCTGCAACCGTCGCTGCAGGAACTGGCCTATCGGAACGGCGCAGCGATCCGTTCTGACCCGGATTTCCATCGGGACATGGACCGGGTGATCCGTGCTATGGACAGAGCGTTATCATCCACAAAAGACGATCACGGGGAAACATTTTCTAACGAAACACCTGCGGACAGAATTTTAAATAAAGAGATTCGAAAAGAGGTTATTCAGCAGGCGTCTCAGACACAGCAGGAGATTATCTGCTCGGAAAGAGGCGGATATGAATTGATATGTATCCCTGCCGGAACATTCATAATGGGTTCGCCGGAAACTGAGGAAGGCCACAGATATAATGAAGCACCGGCCCATGAGGTTCACCTTTCCCCTTTTTACATGGGCATCTATCCTGTGACCAACGAACAATATGGGCAGTTTCTTTCGGATCATTCCAGTATCAAAAAACCGAGATATTGGAGGGATCAGCGATTTAACCAGCCTTATTTCCCCGTGGTAGGTGTTAATTGGAATGATGTTCAAAGATTTGCACAATGGGCAGGGCTTAAACTGCCGACAGAGGCGCAATGGGAATATGCATGTCGAGCCGGAACCACGACACGATATTACACTGGCGATTCGCAGGCGGATCTGAATCGAGCCGGATGGTATCGTGAAAACTCTGATGGTCAACCGCATCCGGTAGGTCAGAAGGAGCCCAATGCATGGGGCTTATACGACATGCACGGCAATGTTTGGGAGTGGTGTCAGGATTGGTATGATGTCAACTATTATACTATGAGTCCTGTAGAAGATCCACAGGGGCCGGATTCGGGCGATGTCCTGGTTGTCCGCGGGGGCTTTTGGTTCAGTTTCGGGGCCGTCTGCCGTTCGGCTACCCGTTTTGGCAATCCCTCTGGTGTTCGGGACTACAATCTCGGCTTCCGTCTCGTGAAATCGATTCATAAAGATTTCCAAATAAAATGAAATAAAATTCGGATGATTATCAAAGAGTATTCCACCTGAGCTACTCAATCATTTCATGCATATCAGAATACTGCACAGGACAATAGTTTTATCGATTTTCACTTCAGAGGGAAAGATGGTGAAATACGCCGCATTCATCAGCTACCGCCGTGAGGGAGGCGCAGACACGGCAAGGTTGATCCGGTCGGCCATTGGGACAAGAGGCTATCCGATCTTTCTCGATGTGGACGATCTCGGGGCATCCCATTTCGACGACCGGCTTCTGGATGAGATCGAAAGAGCGCCCAATTTCATCGTCATCCTGACCCCCGATGCACTGCACCGGTGCAAAAATGAAAAAGACTGGCTCCGCCGGGAGATCGCCCATGCCATTGCCACCGGCAGAAACATCATTCCCGTTTTAAAGGAGGGGTTTGCATTTCCCCGGCCCGAGGAGCTTCCCGAAGAGATCGCTTTTCTGCCGAGATACAACTGCGTCCCCTATTCCCATATCTATTTCGATTCCACCATCGACAAGCTGATCCATTTCTTTGAAGGGAAAAAGCCGAAAAGGTCATCCTTCAAAAAGGCATTGCTGCTGCCCGCGGCTCTGATTCTGCTGCTTTTGATATGGGCCGGGCTGGAAAGATATCCTTTTCAACCGACAAAAACCGCTGTTGCGCCGGAAAGGGAGGAACCGCCTCCTCTTGAAGAGATTCCGGTAAAAGCAACAACTGATACTGAAGAAGAAGCGCCCCCTAAACCGCCTGCAGCGGAAAAACCCGATTATGCAAAGACGGTCAAGATGGATTTGAATGACCCGGAAACCTTCATCCGAAGAGGCAATGCCTATCGGAATCAGGGGGAGCCGGAAAAGGGTCTTGCTGATTTCGACCAGGCCATCGCCCTGTCGCCGGATCGGGCAGAAGCCTGGTTCGGCCGCGGGCAGATCCATCGGGTGCTGAAAGATCATGAGCAGGCCATTGCCGATTTTACCCGTTCAATATCCCTGCTGCCGGACCATGTCCCCTCCTTCCAACAGCGCGGGAACCTCTATAAGCTTCAAGGGAGATACAAAGAGGCGATCGCGGATCTGACACGGGCGCACGAGCTGAACCCGGATGATGCCGAAATCCTCAATGACCTGGCCTGGATGCTGGCCACCTGCCCGGATGACAGATTCCGACAGGGGCAAAAGGCGCTGGCATTGGCCCTCAAGTCGGTGACCTTCAGCCATGATCCGCAGTATCTGGATACCCTGTCCGCGGCATATGCAGAGACCGGGGATTTTGAGGCTGCTGTGGCCAATCTGGCAAAAGCCCTTTCCATGGTCCAAGGATATCCGAAACTCACCAATGAATTCATCAAACGACTGCGATGCTATCGGAATCGTCTTCCGTGGCGGGAGGAAAAGATCCCGCAGAAGATCGAGGCCGGCGAGGGAGCCCATGAAAGATCAGAAGCAGGAGACTGAAAAGAAGGCGTACATGCCCAATCCGGTGGACACATCCGCCATTCGCCTGGATGATTCGCTGATGGAGCTGGCGGAAAAACTGGCGGAAAATGTCCATGAGGTCTGGGCCCGGCAGCGGATGAACGAGGGGTGGACCTACGGCCCCCATCGGGATGATCACCGGAAAAAACATCCCTGTCTGATCCCCTACGAGGATCTGCCCGAGTCGGAAAAGGAGTATGACCGGAACACCGCCATTGAAACCTTGAAGGGCATTCTCGGGATGGGCTACACCATCCATCCGCCGGCAGACAACAGAACAGCGGTTCCGGTTCCGGACCCCTTTGTCGATTATCTTTTTGAGCGCCTCAGCCAGCCCGCGCCCCGCTCTCTTTCGGAGCTGCAGCGCATCTGGGAAAAGCATGATCCGGAGCAGTGGAGGCATTTCCCGGATCTGTACCGGATGCTGGCCGAGCGGATTATCAGGACCGGAGAGCCCCTTTTTGCCTATGATGTTCTCTCCTGCGGCCTGAAACATTTTCCCTCTCCGGTCGATTTTAAGGGGATGGAAGAAAAGAATCGGGATCTGTATGTCCGTCTGCATCAGCTTCTGGGCCTGAGTCTTGCCCAGAGCGGCGCAACGCTTCAGGCCCACCGGATTCTCAAGGCGCTTTACGAGAAGGGGGCAACGGACGGGGAGACCCTGGGACTGCTGGGCAGAACCTGCAAGGATATGGGGCTTGCCGCGGAAGGGGAAGCCGAGCGCACGGAGCATTTCAAGGCTGCTGCCGGCTATTATCAGGAGGCTTATGAGGGGGCCATCCGGTCCGGAGATGAGAGCGGTGCCGGATACAGCGGCATCAATGCGGCCACCCTTGGGCTGCTCTGCGGCGCAAAAAAAGATGCAGAGGCTCTGGCCCAGGAGGTACTCCGTATCTGCATGGAAAAAGCCGAAGCCGATGAGCGGATCGGCCAGGATATCGACTATTGGCGCTGCGCCACCATCGGAGAGGCCCATTTGATCGGAAACCGGATTTTTGCGGCCAGATCCTGGTATGAAAGAGCCGTTTCGCTGGCCGCAGGGATGTCCAGGGAGATCAGCTCCATGCGGCGCCAGGCGCGGCTGCTGGCTGGCCATCTCAAAGGGGACCCGAACGCTTTTGATGAATGGTTTCCGGTTCCCAGTGTCGCGGTTTTTCTCGGCTGCGGCGGCTCTTCTCTGACATCTTTTTCCGGCAGGGCCGAAGAGGAGATCCGAAGCGTCATTCAAAGCCGTCTGCAGGATATGAACGCCGGCATCGGATATGCCTCTGTTTCGGAGATCGAGGACATCCTCTTTCTGGAGGAGATGTTTCGCCGGGATGCGGAGGTGAACATCGTCCTTCCCTTTTCCGTTACAGAGGTTCGGCGGATGATCTCGGAAAAGGCAGACGAACCAAGCATCGAAGCGCGGTTTGACCGGCTGGTGCAAAAGGCGATCCGGGTATTTGAGTTGAGCATGGAGTGCGAGGTGGGAAACGAGACCAACATCGAGTTTGCCTCCATCTTCATGGACGGCATGGCAAAGCTTCGGGCCAAATGGCTCGACACCGAGATCCGGTTTCTCTCGGTTCAGGAGGAGGGGATCAGGGGCAGGGCCGATTCTCCGGCCGCCTCTCTTCAGGCCGCGTCAGAGATCCGGCCCTCCCGGGAGATCTATACCATGCTTTTTGCCGATATCAAGAATTACAGCCGGATGAATGAAAACCAGCTTCTCCTCTACAGCCGCCATGTGCTCCATGAGGTGGCCAGGATCATCCGCCATTACGAGGATCACATTGCATTGAAACGGACCGCGGGCGACGGATTTTTCCTGGTCTTCAACAATTTTATCGCGGCCCTTCAGTGCGCTCTCGATTTTCGGGAGATCATCGCCGGGAAGAAGTGGGAGGACTACGGGCTGCCCGAGGAGTTGAGCGTTCGGATCTCTCTGGATGCCGGGCCTGTTTTCACCTTTACCGATCCCATTGTAGACGGAATCGACTTCTGCGGGAAATATGTGATCCGGGCAGCCCGCATCGAGCCCATTACCCCGCCGGGGGAGATCTATGCCAGCGAATCCTTTGCCGCACTCGTCACCTCACAGAATGACGGCGCCTTTCAGTTCCAGTATGCGGGGCA
This sequence comes from Desulfobacteraceae bacterium, assembly GCA_011390135.1. Taxonomy (GTDB): domain Bacteria; phylum Desulfobacterota; class Desulfobacteria; order Desulfobacterales; family JAABSP01; genus JAABSP01. The sequence continues at coordinate 13,314 of JAABSZ010000041.1, forward strand.
GATCAGACTGGCCAAAAACTACGAGGTGGCGAGAATCTATCATGTGAAGCCTTCATGATGCGAGGATCTATGAAGATTTTCATCTCCTACCGGCGGGCCGACAGCTCCCAGATCACGGGCCGTATCTACGACAAGCTCGTGGGCGCTTTCGGTTCGGGCAATATCTTCAAAGATGTCGATTCGATCCCTCTGGGCAGCGACTTCAAGCAGGAGATCGACAAGGCCATTGCCCAATGCGATTTCCTGATTGCGGTCATCGGCACGAAATGGCTCAGTATTGCCGATGCCACTGGTCGAAGACGCCTGGACGATCCTTCGGATCTGGTCCGAATCGAAATCGAAAGGGGACTGCAACAAAAGATGGGTGTCATCCCGCTTTTTGTGGATGGTGCTGTGATGCCGGGGCCCAAAGAGCTGCCGGAGCCACTGAAGAAGCTCGCCTTTCGCAACGGCGCTGCCATCCGGCCGGACCCGGACTTTCACCGGGACATGGACCGGGTGATCCGGGCAATGAAAAAGGCCGTAGAAGGAAAAGAGCCCGCTGTAAAAGCCAAAAAGGAGAGGGGAATCGACGAGGAGATCCGGAAATACTGCGACAGCGCAAAATCCCTCCACAAAGACCTTCCCCTGATCGGATTCAAGACCAAGCTGCGCACCCCGATCCTGATCAAGGACATCTATGTTCCCCTGGACGCCGTAATCGACTTCAGAGCCACGGGAGACGCCTACTTTGCCGATGCCGAGGATGCCCATGAATGCCTTGAAAGATCGGGAGAGGGAAGGGAGATCTCCGTTCCGGAAGCATTCAAGGTCTGCGGCCGGATGGAACGGCGGGGGATCGTTATCCTGGGCGACCCCGGATCGGGCAAGACGACCCATCTGCGCCGGCTGATGCTCTGGTGTATAGGCGGCGGCATGAAAAAGCTGGGCCTACCCGAGGACATCATCCCGGTCTTTCTGCCCCTGCGGGAATTACGGGATCTGAAGCAAGGGCTCGATGCTTTTATTCAGGATCAGCTCGACAAGCCGCACCTGGACACCCCGGAAGGCTTCGGAAAACGGCTGATGAAGCGTCAAAAACTCCTTCTGCTGCTGGACGGATTGGATGAGGTGGCAGAACCAGGGCAGCGGGCCCAGGTATCCCGCTGGATCGACGATGCGCTGAGAGCCTACCCGAAGAACTGGTTTGTCGTCACCTCCCGGTTTGCGGGCTATACCCCCGAAGCGCATTTGAGCGAGGCTTTTCTGGTGATGCATATCCGGCCCCTGACCACGGAACAGGCCGAGACCTTTATCCGGAACTGGTACCGAAGCGTTGAGACGGGCTTGAGCGAGAACCGGAAGCAGGCGGAAGTGATCGCAGGCCAGAGGGCAGATGATCTCATTCAGCGGCTGAAAGCGCCGGAGTTCCGCTCCCGAAGGGTCTTTTCAATGACCAGAAATCCCCTCCTGCTGACCAATCTCTGCCTGGTGCATCGGGACCGGTCGAGCCTGCCGAACAACCGGGCCCGTCTATATGAGGAGTGCATGGATGTCCTGCTGGAACTGTGGCGGGAGGCCATTGGATTGAGATCCTCCATCTCCGCTCAGGACGGTCGGCGGGTGCTGCAGCCTGCGGCCCTCTGGCTCCACGGGGAGGAAGAGCGAACCCGGGCAACAGCCCAGGAGCTTGTTCCGGTGATGTCACCGGCCCTTCGCACTGTGGGCTGGTCTCATGGAACGGCTGAGGATTTTCTGCGGATCGTTCGGGACCAGAGCGGCCTGTTGACCGGGTGGAGCGGGGATCAGTACGGGTTCATCCATCTGGGGTTTCAGGAGTATCTGGCGGCCAGGGAGATCCGCAGGGTCTATTATTCTGAGGATGCTGAGATCATCCGGAGGTTGGCCGAACAGTTCGGCAAAGGATGGTGGCAGGAGGTGATCCTGCTGATGCTATCTCTTCGGGAGGAGCCTTCCATCTTCGTGCCCTTCATGCGGGAGATGCTCAAACTCCCGGTCGCTGAAAAACACCCGGATCTGATGGAGATGTGCCTTGACGAGACTTCGGAAAGTTCGGCCGCACCTTTTGTCGAGCTGCTGGACCGTGATCCCGGATCGGACGAGGGACTGTGGCGGCGTCAGCTTCTGGCAATGCAGATACTGGAGCGGATCGATGAGGAAGCCCTGAAGAGTCGCTTTGAAAGGCTGAAGGAGCATCCCTGTCAGAAGATCCGGAAGTGGATCGGACAGCAGACGGCCAAGGATATTCAGGAGGTCATCTATTCGGAAAGAGGCGGATACGAGCTGGTGATGATTCCGGCCGGGACGTTCATGATGGGATCGGAAGATGGGCCTGATGGTGAAAAACCTGTGCATGAGGTTCGACTATCTGGTTTCTACATTGGGCGCTATCCGGTTACAAACGAGGTGTACGGGCGTTTCTTGGCAGAGAATCGGGATATGGAAGAGCCGAAATACTGGAGTGATCGACGGTATAATAAGCCCCGGCAGCCGGTGGTCGGGGTGAGCTGGCATGATGTGCAAAAATTTGCGATATGGTCAGGACTCCAACTGCCAACCGAAGCGCAGTGGGAGTATGCCTGCAGAGCGGGAACGAAGACCCGATATTACACCGGCGATACAGAGTCGGATCTGGATCGGGCGGGGTGGCATATTCATAACTCAGGCATGCATCTGCATTCTGTGGGGCAGAAGGAGCCAAATTCCTGGGGCCTCTATGACATGCATGGGGGGATTTTTGAATGGTGCAGGGACTGGTACAGAAAGAATTATTATAAGGAAAGTCCAGTTCATGATCCAGGAGGACCTGATAGAGGTTCGCAACGGGTTGTCCGTGGCGGTTCCTGGTACTACGATGGCGCGGCCTACTGCCGTTCAGCCTACCGATCCGGAAGCAGACCGGCCAATCAACTCAACTCTTTGGGCTTCCGCCTCGTGAAATCCATCCCCTGACCCCTATCCGACCTCCAACTCGACACAAGCCCCGACAACTGCCTCCAGGATCTCCACGAGTTCCGGGTCCATGTACCGGTACTCATCCGGGATCTCCAGGACATGGACCGTCTTGCCGTCCATCAGCCGGGGGAATGCCTTCATCAGCCTGTCCCTGTGCTTCTTCTCCATGACGAAGATCACATCTGCCCACCGGATATCCCCCGGGCTCACCCTTCTCCGTGCCCGTGGGCTTGTGCCGGCGGAGCGGACATTCAGATCCGGATGCCTGCGCCAGACTGCTTCGGCTGTGGGGCTGCGCCACTGGTTGCGGCTGCAGATGAAGAGGAGGTTGGTTATGGGGCATTGTGCCGGGTGCTGTTGTCGGGCTGGTAGACGAGGGTTCGACCGCCGGGGGAGATCGCTCTATCTTCCATCTATTTCCCAAACCCATCTACCGGCTCTTGTATCATTTTCAAATGCGACACTGATAACATGACCTTCCATCGATTTTAAACTCGGCCTGAGCTTCAATAGAAACGCACCCTTGTAACCATCACCCAAAGATTGCCATGTACCGTTTAAATATCCCATTTCATCAATCGTTCCGTTAATACTGTAATGCCACCTTTTCCACGTTTCCGTGTTATTCCTTCCTTCCCCCTCGAATTGGTTCTTTCCTTTCATCTTGATATGGTTCGTACATTCAATGATCTTATCCTCTCCATTTTCCATCGGAAACATCCATTTTGAGTTCCAGCTTCCTGAAATATCAATAATATTATGTTTTTCTCTATATTTTTTCTCCGAAATTTTCTTTGCAAGGCCGTTAAGCGAAAAAGTAAGAACGATCGAACCAAGAGTCGCCCCTGCACCGATCAGGGCTGATACGATTTGAGTATCCATTGCAATCCTCCTTTGTTTGCCTTAACTGCCTAACTTTCCAAACTCTTTCTCAACCCACCCACCCCTCACAAAGCACCTCCGCCTGTTCCAGCACCGTCTTTGTCGCCGCCTCCTGGAGATCGGGGGGATAGCCGTATTTCCGCAGAATCCGCCGAACCATGGCCCGGATCTTTGCCTGGGAACTCTCCCGCAGGTTCCAGTCGATGGTGACGCTCTTTCGCACCTGGACCAGAAGCTCGGCTGCGATCACCTTCAGCTCATCGATCCCCATCTTCTCGACTGCGCTCTGGTTGGTGGCAAGGGCATCGTAGAAGGCCAGTTCATCATCATTTAAGCCCAGATCCTCCCCACGGCTGGCGGCCTCCCGCATCTCCTTGGCGATCTTAATCAGCGCCTCGATGACCTGCTGCATAGAGACGGAGCGGTTGTTGTAGGCGTTCATGGTCTTTTTCAGCATCTCGCTGAATGCCCTGGTCTGCACCACATTCTTCCGGGTCCGCGTCCGGATCTCGTCTTTGAGGAGCTTTTCCAGCAGCTCGATGGCCACGTTCTTGTGCTTGAGCCCCTGGACATCTGCCAGAAACTCCTCGGACAGGATCGAAATGTCGGGCCTTTTGAGACCGGCTGCCGAGAAGATATCGATCACCTCGTCCTCTGCGGTGATGGCCTTGGATAGGAGCTGGCGGACCGCATAATCGAGATCCTCCTGGGACTTTTTGCCGCCGGCGCTCTTGATCAGGGCCGCCTTGACCGCCTGTAAAAATGCGATGTCGTCTCTGATGGCAAGGGCTTCATCTTGCGCCGCACACAGGGCAAAGGCACGGGAAAGATCCGTGACGGCCCCCACAAACCGCTCCTTGCCCTTCTCCTGGGAAAGGACATGCTCCTGGGCCGGCGGCAGCAGGGAGATCCGCTCCGCAGCGGTTCCGGTCTTCCAGAGGGACCAGTCAAAGGGATGCATGATCCCGCAGCAGACCTCGAACTTTTCCAGCAGGACAGCAACGGCCTCCGCAGTGTCCACACTGGGGGAGCCCTTGCCGCCGCTTATGGTGTAGGTGATGAGCGCCTGTTTCAGGTTTTCGGCAAGGCCGAGATAATCCACCACCAGACCTCCGGGCTTGTCCCGGAAAACCCGGTTCACCCGTGCGATGGCCTGCATCAGGCCGTGGCCCCGCATGGGCTTGTCCAGGTACATGGTATGCAGGCACGGCACATCAAAGCCCGTCAGCCACATATCCCGGACAATGGCGACCTTGAAGGAGTCTTTTGGATCTTTGAACCGGGTTGCCAGGGCCCGGCGCTTGGGCTTGTTCCGGACATGGGGCTGCCACTCTTGGGGGTCCGAAGCAGAGCCGGTCATGACGATCTTCATGGCCCCCTGGTGGTCCTCCGGATCATGCCAGTCGGGACAGAGCTTTGCGATCTCGTTGTAGAGGTCCACGCAGATCCGCCGGCTCATGCAGACGATCATGGCCTTGCCGGCCATCGCCTCCTCCCGGCGCTCGAAGTGTTCCACCAGATCCTCTGCGATGAGCTTCAGACGCTTCTCGGTTCCCACCAGGGCCTCGAGAGCTGCCCACTTGGTCTTGAGCTTCTCCTTACGTTCCGTCTCCTCCCCTTCGGTGATCTCCTCGAATTCCGAATCGATCCGGGGCAGCTCGGGCTCGTTCAAGGCCAGCTTTGCGATCCGGCTTTCATAATAGATGGGGACCGTTGCCCCGTCTTCAACGGCCCGCTGCACGTCGTAGATGCTGATATAGTCCCCGAACACGGCCCGGGTGTTGGCGTCGGTCTTCTCGATGGGAGTTCCGGTGAAGCCGATGAAGGAGGCGTTGGGCAGGGAATCCCGCATGTTCCGGGCCAGTCCGTCGATCAGGTCGTACTGGCTGCGGTGGGCCTCGTCTGCAATCACGATGATGTTCCGCCGATCCGAGAGCATCGAGACCCTTCCCCCCTTCTCGTCTGGGAGAAACTTCTGGATGGTGGTGAAGACCACGCCCCCGGATGCCACCTGGAGCAGCTCCCGGAGATGCTTGACCGAATCGGCCTGGACCGGCTGCTGCCGGACGATCTCCGCACAGCGCTGGAACTGGCCGAAGAGCTGATCATCCAGGTCGTTCCGATCTGTAAGCACCACGAGGGTGGGGTTGTTCATCTCCGGATGGAGGATGATCTTTCCCGCAAAAAAGAGCATGGAGAGACTCTTTCCGGACCCCTGGGTGTGCCAGACCACGCCGCAGCGCCGGTCCCCCTCGGCTTTGGAAGCCTCCACCGTGGCCTCAACTGCCCGCTCCACCGCATCCACCTGATGGTAGCCGGCAAAGAGCTTGCTAACCCGGTCGCTGTCCGTGTCATCCTCGAATGCGGTGAAGTGGCGGATCAGCCCGGGAAAGCGGGCTGGGGCAAAGATACCGCTGATGAGTACCTGCAGTTGAAGCGCCGCGGCCGGGGCCAGGGTCTCCTCATCCAGGGAGCGCCAGACCTTGAACCACTCCCGGTTTGCGGTCAGGGACCCGACCCGGGCCTCCAGCCCGTCCGAGACCACCATCAGCCCGTTATAGGCAAACAGGGAGGGGATGTCGGTCTTGTAGGTCTGGAGCTGATTCCACGCGGACCAGATCGTTGTCTCCTCGTTTGCCGGGTTTTTCAGCTCTATCACAGAAAGGGGAATGCCGTTGACGAAGACCACCAGATCTGGCCTGCGGTTGCATCCGGCCTCTTTCACAGTGAACTGATTGACCAGGAGCCAGTCGTTGCCCTCCGGATCATCGTAATCGATCAGAAGAACCCGATCCCCGGCAATGGAGCCGTCCTCCCTGCGGTATTCCACCTCTACACCGTCGCAGAGCATCCGGTGAAAGATCCGGTTATTGCCGATCAGGGTCGGGGCATCAAGAAGTTGAACCTTCCGGAAAGCCTCCTCCCGGGCCTCATCCGGGATCTCGGGATTGATCCGGTCGATGGCCTCCTGGAGCCGCTCTGCAAGGATCACCTGGCCGAAGCCCTCCCGCTCCGCGTCGAACTCGCCGGGGGCGATCTTCTCTCCGGAAAGAAAAGTGTAGCCGAGATCCTCAAACCAGGAGATGGCGGCCTGTTCCAGGGTGTTCTCGTTGAATGCGCCGCCGTTCATGCTGCATCCTCCACCATCTTCTCCGCGTCCGGAATCCGGAGCTGACCCGAGATGAGCTTGGGGAGGAGGGTGTCTCGGAGGGAGGAGAGGGTGTTATTTTCGCTGATTAAACTTTCTCTTCGAGAATAGATTGAAATCGCAAGATTTTCATATTTATCAATGATCTGTGAAGGAGGTACAACAATCATAGGCTTTTGAAGGGCATCTATGGGAAGCATATTCACCGTTGTTCCATTACCATAACCGCTTATAATATCGTGCATTTTTCTCGAATTAAAAAGCTCACAAAGGTAATGAGGCATCATAGGCGATTTTGTTCGAGTCTTGACGCTGTACAGATGATGGCTGAATATTCCCGTCTCTCCGAAATTATTTGGGATGATAGCGGCATAGCCAATCAACAAACATTCATGACCTTGCTCCGTATTGGTAACAATAAGATCACCCGGTTCGATTAAATGCCTGTCTTTGTATTTGCCGGAATAATATTTGATGCCTTCATATTTATACCCTCCTCCTTCGTAGACCGAGTTTAAATTATGAAGAGGCATACCCGCATCAGAAAGGCTTTCGCCTTTATAACTGAGCCCTTTTAACGCTACTATATGTTTTTCGAGATGGTTTACTTTCCACCCCTTCGGAATCTTCCCCAACTCCGAATCCTCGAACCCATCCGGAAATAGGGCAGCGGTCTCGGCATCCATCCCCGCAGGTTGCCGGCCATCCATCTTTGCCCGCACCGGGTCGAAGTCCACGAACCACGACTTGAAGATGGCCCGGGCGATGGATTCCAGGTTTTCATTCATCTTGCGGTTCAGCTCGATTTTGTCGTCGAGAGTGCCGAGGATGTGGGCGATGGCTTTTTGTTCGGCGAGGGGAGGATAATAGATTGGTACATTGCCAAGAATTGTAGTGTTTAGAGAGGGCATAGTTGCGCCTACTGCAATTTGTCTGATATGCCCTTTGAATCCCACATAGCCAAAAAAATATGACAAGAAAGCAGGATCAATCTTGCTCTGATCTGGGCGGACACGAAGACATCGTCCGGAGAAAAGCCAACCATTTTCATTAGGTTGAACAATTGCCCGCCGATCAACAGATCCAACTCGACTGAAAATAATATCACCGGTAATAATTGTATACCGAGCCAGTCTCACTTTGTCTTCGTCGGTAATTCTTGGAAGGTTTTTATGTATGAGCCGGTTTTCTCCCAAATGTTCAACCGTGATAATGGGAGTGCCAAACTCAACATAGTTACTTGCGTGCAGTTGGCTTCCAAAGGGGCCAGTCTGAACGCCATAGTCCGAGACACAGAGACTATGAAGGGGTGCTTTAGTGAATCTATCAGACATAGGGCCATAGATCGTATGGATAACATCATCCCCCATATCCCAACCCCTCCATATTCTCCCGGATGGTGACATCAAGCCTCGCACCCTCCGCCATCTGCTCATACAGCGCCGCCGTCAACCGCTCCATCTTCTCCTCGAAGGGCTCCCCGTCATCCTCGATCTCCTCGGCCCCCACATACCGCCCGGGCGTCAGCACATGCCCATGTCCGGCGATCTCCTCTTTTGTCGCAGACTTGCAGAACCCCGCCACATCCTCATATTTCCCCGCGCCTTTCTCCCCTCGCCAGGCGTGGTAGGTGTCCGCGAGTCTTTGGATTTCCTCCTCCGTCAGTTCCCGATGCACCCGGTCGATCAGGACGCCCATCTTTCTGGCGTCGATGAAAAGAGTCTCCCCCTTTCGGTTCCGTCGCCCGCCCCCTGTCTTGCTCCGGGTCAGAAACCAGAGGCAGACCGGGATCTGTGTGGAATAGAACAACTGCCCCGGCATGGCCACCATGCAGTCCACGAGATCGGCCTCGATGATGTTCTTCCGGATCTCCCCCTCCCCGGACTGGTTGGAACTCATGGAGCCGTTGGCCAGCACGAAACCGGCCATGCCTTTGGGCGACAGGTGATGAATGAAGTGCTGGACCCAGGCGAAGTTGGCGTTGCCCTTGGGCGGGGTTCCGTATTTCCATCGGACATCATCCTCTTTTCGGGCCCAGTCCGAATCGTTGAAAGGCGGATTGGCCAGCACGAAATCGGCCTTGAGATCCTTATGGAGATCGTTCCGGAAGGTGTCGGCATGTTCCTTTCCCAGATCCCCCTCGATGCCCCGGATGGCCAGATTCATCAGCGCCAGCTTTCGGGTGGTGGGGTTGGACTCCTGGCCGTAGATGGCGATATCCCCGATCCGTCCCCCGTGTTCCTCCACGAACTTCTCGCTCTGGACGAACATCCCGCCCGATCCGCAGCAGGGGTCATAGATCCTTCCCTTGTACGGCGCCAGCATCGAAACGAGTACCTGCACCACACACCGGGGGGTGTAGAACTGCCCGCCCTTTTTACCTTCAGCGCTGGCAAACCGGGAAAGGAAGTATTCGTAAACCCTGCCGAGAATATCCTTTGACCGGTTCTCCGCATCCCCGAGGCCGATGGTTCCGATCAGGTCGATCAGCTCCCCGAGCCGCTGCTTGTCCAGCGCGGGCCGGGCGTAGTCCTTGGGCAGCACCCCTTTGAGCCTGGGATTATCCTGCTCGATGGCCATCATTGCATTGTCTATGGTCTTGCCGATATCAGGATGTTTTGCCCTGCTCTGGAGAACGGCCCAGCGGGCCTCTTTTGGGACCCAGAAGACGTTTTCAGAAGTGTATTCGTCCCGGTCTTCGGGATCGTATCCCTCCTTTTTGAGGGAAAGGAGTTCCTGATACCGCTCTTCAAAGGCGTCGGAGATGTATTTCAAAAAGATGAGGCCGAGTACCACATGCTTGTACTCGGCCGCATCCATGTTGTTTCTGAGCTTGTCGGCCGCCAGCCAGAGCTTGGCCTCGAAGCCGAGATTTGCGCCGTTGCCGTTGGTCTTGTCGGTCTTTTTCGCTTTTTTGGCAGATACGGTCTTTTCGGAAGCTGTCTTTTTCTGCGCTGGTTTTCTGGCCATGATATCCCTTCTATGGATTATCGGTCTGATGATATGTTGCAAAAACCCCCATGACCTAAAGCCTTTACATCGAATCGGGAAAAAAATCAATAAACAAGGAGGGATGTTTTCGGAATAAATGAGGTCAATCTTGATCTCCCCCCACAAAACCGGCTATGTATGGAAGAAGAGATAACCGCAACCAAAG
>JAABSZ010000042.1:0-23415 GCA_011390135.1 Desulfobacteraceae bacterium
CGGTTGAGTACCGGGGCGAAAGGTTCGGTGATGGGGTGAGAATTCGGGGATTGAAGGGCTCCGGAAATTGCCATTTTGTCAAACCATCCTTTCTGTTTTGGCTTGACTCGGCAATCCGCATCCCATATATTGAGTGCAGGCTGCTTGCTGAGGCAAGCCTTAACGAATTTGCCCTTTCCGGTTGTCCGCCAAGACATAGGCCGGGAAGGGCTTTTCTATTTTTAGGGTCTCTTATCCACTCTGTTCCTGTTTCTGGTCTTCCCCTTGCGTTTCTTCAGGGTTAAAATATCCTTGCTGTTCTAAATATTCGGCCAGTGCCGCAGTAGCAATGTCATTCATGCTTTTGCGTTTGGCTTTGAAGGCCGCCAGTCTCAGCGCTTCATGAAGATCATCCGGTATGCGAAAAGTAAACTTTACCATAATGGGGTTATCCTACCCTTTGTGATGTCATACCGTCAATAGGGAAATGCTTTCCATCCCCATAAAATGGGGAACGTGTGATTAAGCGAAAACGCAACCGGTTCATCCCCATGCGTATGGGGAACACTCCCTTTTTCTCATATCACAGAAATTTTCTCAGCCATAGTTTTTTCATCCATTCCGGTCCCCCCGCCTCCTTCTCCTTGAAATCCCCCTGTATTCCGGTATATTGAAGACCGCCTCAAAGCATTGAGCTTCTAACCTTCTCTGACAGGAGATGACGACATGAGCGAACTTTTCAAGTGGTTGTCCGCTAATCCTACGGCGGCAAACGTGTTTCTCTATCTGGCGGCTACCGTGATTTCATCTTTCCTTATCCTGTTTCTGGCCGCTTTCTTTCAGGGGCGTGAAATATCACTGTGGCCTCCAAAAATTGGTCCCAAGCCGGTCAAACCTCCGCAAAAAATCTCTGATCCGGCTGCAGATCCTGCCGCTGCCAAAGAGGGAATAGGGGGAGGCACTTACATAACCAGTTCCATTGATCGGGATCTCAAAGGAGAGACCGCCATAGATGACATTCGGAATGCTCAGGAGACAATTCATGTTACCCACTTTACCGGTCATATACCAGATGAAGAATATGTGGAAACAATGCTGGAGGTTATCAAAAGGAAATCGATTGATACGGTTCGTGCCATCCCTGCCGATTTACAAAATCGAGAATGGTTAGAAAAGTTTGAAGCTTTGTCTTCCTGTACAGAGAGAAGGGTAAAAACAAATCTTGGTTTTGATATCCTTATTATTGACCGCCAAAAAGTGAGACTCTATTTCCCAGTTACGAAAGATGCCCTGGAATTTAAAAGGGTGATGGTTTTCGATGACAAAGAGGTTGCAGATTGTTTTATGGTTGTATTTGATAGGATTACCTAATCTTATTACGAATATTAGAGAATGTTAAAAAGGACTTTAGAATGGAACAACAACTATTCAATCATTATTTAATTTTTTCATCTATAATTTTAGGTTTGGGTGTAACTAAGCTGCTTCAGAATGTTGGACAGTTGATTAAAACCAATAGTAATAATATAGGAGAACACTTTTGGCCATTATATGTTTGGATTGTTTTTATATTTTTTGCGCAAATGCAATATTGGTGGGCTGAATATATTGACCGGGATATGGTACCTTCAAATTTTTTTTTAACTGTTGTAAATATTCTATTCCCAGTAGGTTTGTATTTGATGGTTGAAATCTTAATGCCTGATTGTCAGTCCGAAAGGACTTACAATTTAAAAACACATTATTTCGAAAATAAAAAAAGGATATTTGGTTTGGGTGTAGTTCTTGTAGTGATCACCATGTTTAGAAGTTTTTTAATACTGGATAAGCCTCCATTTGAAGATACTAATTTAATACGGATATTATTCATAATCACCTTTTTATACCTTGCCTTTAAGGAACATGATGATAAAGAATGGTTAGATAAACTACATTTGTGGGGTGCAGTTTTAAATTTGGCCTATCTATTTATTTTTATATTGATTTACAATCTATATCTAATTTAATTAAGAATTGATAGTCTTGTTTTTCAATTTGTCTCCCCACCTCCTTCTCCTTGAAATCCCCCCAAATTCGGGTATATAGTGCCTTCATCATGAAGATCACCTGCCCCAACTGCAGCGCTGTCTATCAGATCGACGGCTCCAGGATCAAACCCGGCGGCTCCAAGGTCCGCTGCAAGAAATGCAGCCACATATTTTCAGTCTCCTGCTCTACCGAGCGAGCTACCTCTGCGCCGGCGCAGGACCCCAGAGCCGCGGCCGAAACATTCCTCGAATCCTGTCTCCTTCTGGATCTGGAGACGGGACGGGACAACAAGATCCACCGGATCGGGGCCGTCTTCGGAGAGAAGAGTTTCGTGCGCAAGGACAAGTTTTCCCTTCCGGATGCCCTGGCCGATCTGGATGCGTTCAGCGCCGGTGCAACCCATGCACTCGGGCACAATCTCGTCTCCCATGATCTTCCGATCCTTGCATCGATTGCTCCGGATCTGGCCCTGCTCCGGATTCCGGTGATAGACACACTCTACCTCTCCCCGCTGGCATTCCCCCAAAACCCGTACCATCGCTTGATCAAGGATTACAAGCTGGTCAGCCATTCCCTCAGTGACCCGGTGGCTGATGCCCGTCTGTCTGCTGTCCTGTTCTGCGATCAGTGGGAGAGCTTTGCCCAGGAGGCCCGCTCCTGTCCGGATCTGCTCCCCTTCTTCCGATACGCCACTGCAGCCGAAGGGGAGAACAGCATCGGGGACCACGGTGGGGTATCGAATATCTTTGCCAGGATATCAGGCGCTCCGGAGGTCCCTGTAATCGGCATCGAGGAGGCTCTCCAGATCTTTGCCCGGGTTGCCGGAAAGAGGATCTGCAAAAAGAGCATCGAAGAGACCCTGGGGCCCTTGCTGGCACATCCCGCTGACCGGATCTCGGGGGCATATGCGCTGGCCTGGCTCCGTGTTGGCGGCGGCAACTCGGTGATTCCGATCTGGGTCCGGAAGCGCTTTCCCGTTGTGGCTCAGGCGCTCAGGGCCATGCGGGATATTCCCTGCGGCGATTCTTCCTGCACCTATTGCGCCGAGACTCATGATCCGGTGGCTCAGGTGCAGCGGTATTTCGGCTATCCGGAGTTTCGCAGGCTGCCCACGGGCGAGCCCCTGCAGGAGGAGATCGTGGCCCGGGGCATGAGTGACGGCCCTCTCCTGGGGATTCTGCCCACGGGGTTCGGCAAGTCTCTCTGTTTCCAATTGCCGGCGCTGGTCCGCTACTACCGAAGAGGGCTGCTCACCGTGGTGATCTCCCCCCTGCTCAGTCTGATGAAGGACCAGAAGGAGAACCTGCAGGCGCACACGGGAACCGAGGCTGTGGCCGCAATATACGGGATGCTCACGGGCCCCGAGCGGGGGGCCGCCCTGGACGGTGTCCGCATGGGGGATATCGGTCTGCTCTATATTTCCCCGGAACAGCTTCGGAACCGGTCGGTCCGGGATGCCCTGAAATACCGGGAGATCGGGGCATGGGTCTTTGACGAGGCGCACTGTCTGTCAAAATGGGGGCATGATTTCCGGCCGGATTATCTCTATGCTTCCCGCTTCATCCGGGAGTTCGCAGAATCCCAGGGGGCCGAGATTCCGCCGGTGGTCTGCCTGACGGCTACAGCCAAAAAGGATGTCATCGAAGAGATCCTGCACCATTTCAAGGACAATCTGGGCCAGATCCTGACACTATTTCCCGGGGGGCATGAGCGGGAGAACCTCGAGTTTTCCGTGGAGTCGGTCACATCCCACAACAAGCACCCACGGATCGCGGAGCTGCTGCGGGAACGGATCGCGCAGGGCAGTGCCATTGTCTACTGCGCCACCAGAAAGAAGACGGTGAAGAGTGCGGACTATCTCAAGGAGACGGGGTTGGATGCGGCTGCTTTTCATGCGGATATCCATCCCGCAGAGAAGCGCCGGGTTCAGGAGGCGTTCACCGCGGGAGAGCTGGCCATCATCTGCGCCACCAATGCGTTCGGCATGGGCATCGACAAGCCGGATGTGCGCCTGGTGATTCACAGCGATATTCCCGGCTCCCTGGAGAACTACCTGCAGGAGGCGGGTCGTGCCGGCAGGGACCTGGGGCCGGCCCAGTGTATCCTTTTATATAATGAGGAAGATATCGAGACCCAATTCGGTCTGGCGGCCTTGAGCGAGATCCGGAAGCGGGACATCGAGCAGATTCTCCGTGGCCTGCGCAAGCTCAAGCAGGATGAGGAGGGCAACTCGGTGATCACCACAGGGGATCTGCTCCAGGATGATGAGATGAATGTCTCCTTTGATGCGGACCAGGGGCAGGCCGACACCAAGGTCAAGGCGGCTGTGGCATGGCTGGAGCGGGCCGGTTTTCTGGAGAGAAACGAGAACCGGACCCGGGTGTTCCAGGGTGAGCCCAGGTTCAAGTCAATGGAGGAGGCTTGCAAAAAGCTGGACCGGCTCGATCTTTCCCCGGGGCGGCGCCGGATCTGGGAGACGGTTCTGGAGACGCTGCTCAATAGTGATCCGGATCAAGGGATCAGTGCGGATGAGCTGTTTCGGGATCTGGCCGGTTTCGGGGCCGGGTCCGGAGAGGCAGGGCTGGAAAGCTCCAGGGATATCATGGATATTCTCCACCAGATGTCGAAAGTCGGGTTGATCCGGCAGGGCATCCGCCTTTCCGCTTTTGTCCGGGCCAAGGGGAAGAACAACGCCAAGTCGATCCTCTCCCATGTCTGCGATACCGAGATCCAGATGCTCAAGATCCTCCAGGAGAGTTATCCGGATGACCACATGGAAGGGTGGCTGACGCTGGGGCTTCGAGGTCTGGTTCAGATGCTTCGGGATCAGGGGGTTGAAGAGGCCAATCCGGAGAGAATCAAGGGTCTGCTGCGGTCTCTTGCTCAGGATGGCAGGGGGTTTGCCGGAGAGCGGGGCAGCATTCTTTTCCGCCACAAATTTCAGGATCAGTGGCGGCTCAAGCTGCAGAAGAGCTGGGCGTCCATTGTGGAGATAGCCAAGCGCCGGCAGGCCATCGCATGGGTGATTCTGGAGGCGATTATCCAGGGGATCGGGAAAGCTCCTGTGGGTGAGGTTCTGGTTCAGTTCTCGTCGGATGATCTGGCCGATGCCCTGCAGCGGGATTTTGCGGTTCAGGTTTCCGAGGATAAGGCATCGGCTGCCATTGACCGGGGGTTGATGTTCCTGCACGAACAGCGGGTGATCCTCCTGCAGAAGGGGCTGGCCGTATTCCGGCAGGCCATCACGTTCCGGATTCTGCCGGAGGCCAAGGGCCGGCGGTACAGCAAGGGGGACTTTGCGCTCCTGGAACACCACTATGAGCAGCGGCGGTTTCAGATCCATGTGATGAATGAATACGCCCGGCTGGGGCTGAATCGGATCAGCAGGGCCCGCCAACTGGGGGCCGCCTATTTCTCCCAGGAGACGGACGAGTTTATCGGGCACTTCTTTTCGGATCGAAAGGATCTGCTGGACATGGCCACGGGTGAGTCTTCGTTCAAGGCCATCGTGGGAAGTCTGAAGAATCCGATCCAGGAGTCGATCGTAGCATCGACCATAGAGAAGAATGCCCTGATCCTGGCGGGTCCAGGTTCGGGCAAGACCCGGGTGGTGGTGCATCGGTGCGCTTACCTGCTGCGGGTGAAGCGGGTTCTGCCTTCCGGGGTTCTGATTCTCTGCTTCAACCACGGTGCGGCTCTGTCGGTTCGGCGCCGGCTGCGGGAGCTGGTCGGGGAGGATGCAACCGGGGTCACGGTCCTGACCTATCACGGGCTTGCCATGCGGCTGACCGGTACTTCCTTTGCGGCCAGGGCCGAGACCGGGGCCCAGGCCGGGGAAGCCGATCCGGGGACCCGCTTCGATGAAGTGATCCGGGAGGCTACGGCTCTGCTGAAGGGGGAGAAGGAGCTGCCCGGTATCGATGCAGACGAGACCCGGGACCGGCTGCTGGGCGGCTATGCGCACATCCTTGTGGACGAATACCAGGACATCGATGGGGACCAGTACGAGCTGATATCGGCCATTGCGGGCCGCTCCCTGAATGATCCGGAGCTGAAGCTCTCCATTCTTGCGGTGGGCGATGATGACCAGTCGATCTACGGGTTCCGGAACGCCAATGTGGTGTATATCCGGCGCTTCAGGGACGATTACGATGCCCGGATTCATCACCTGGTGGAAAATTATCGCTCTTCAGGCCGTATCATCGGGGCCGCCAACAGCCTGATCCGGCTCAACACAGACCGGATGAAGACGGACCAGCCGATCCGCGTGAACCGGCTCCGGGCCGGGGCTTCTCCTGGAGGGGACTGGGGGGAACGGGACCCGGTGACACAGGGGAAGGTGGGACGGATCGCGGTCGGGGGCCCCGGGGGTCAGGCGGCAGCTCTGGTGCAGGAGATCCGGAGGATGAAGGTCGTTGATCCGGATCTGGATTTCGGTGATGTTGCAGTTCTTGCCAGGAACGGCATGGGGTGTGGGACCCTTTCTGCGGTGCGGGGGGCATTCGAGGCCGATGGTATCCCGTTCAGCTTTCCACTGGATCGGGAGAGCGGCTTTGCGGTCCATCGTATCCGGGAGATTGCCGATATCCTGGATACGTTTTCCCGGATGCCCAATGCTCTGCATCGGGCCACCGAGCTGATGAACCGGGTGGAGCAGGGTTCAGATCCGGAGAATCCGTGGCCCCGGGAGATCCTGCGGGTTCTGGATGACTGGAAAGAGGAGAGCGGGGATGCCCTGCTGCCGGTGCGGTCAGCGCTCGATTTCCTGTACGAGGCTTTTGTGGAGCAGAAGCGGGAGCATCGGATGGGGCAAGGGGTTCACTTGAGTACGGCGCACGGGGCAAAGGGGCTGGAGTTCGAGCATGTTTTCATCCTGGACGGGGACTGGCGGCCGGAAAAGGATGTGCCGAAACTGGAGGAGGAGCGGCGTCTCTACTATGTGGCCATGACCCGGGCAAAGGGGTCCCTGACGCTGTTTCTCCGGAAGGACTGCTGCAATCCCCACGCCCTTCATCTCGATCCGGATCATGTGCTGGATCGGGAGATCATCTTTCCCGAGGAGAAGCCCCGGGGTGGATTCTGTCAGTACGATGTCCTGGGGATGCGCCACTTTTATATTGGTTACGCGGCCAATTATCCGGAGGGGGCCCGGGTTCATGGGGCAATCAGCCGGCTCAAGCCGGGCGATCCCCTCTCCTTCCGAAACGGTGGAAACCGGATCTTCCTGACGGGGCCGGATGGTGCGGATGTGGCCCAACTGTCGAAGATGGGGCAGGCGGAATGGAAGGATCGGACGGATGCCGTGGAGCGGATGACGGTGCTGGGGATGGTGCGGCGGTATGCAAGGGAAACGGCCCCGGAATACCGGGACAGGGTTCGGTGCGATCGGTGGGAGGTTCCGGTGGTGGAGGTGGTGAGTCGGGCGGGGTGAAAACAAATTATTTTACAGTAACTACATAAATATTCTTCCCTGCCTATAGTTTCTTATATCCATAGAGGCATTCTGGTTTTGGCAAGCAGTTGAAAAATGAGTTGTTTTCGGATCGGCATAAATTTAAGTTGTTTATATTGTTGGAAATAATTAAAAAAAGTAGGGTTTGGCGCATTCCCCATTTGATCCTTTTCCCCACATCCGAATACATCCGCCATCCAATTGACCGATAACCTGAAAAAGATGTAAGGATAAAAAAACCGCGTTGAAATATTGTAAGCTTAAAAGACAAGCTTTCAGATAGATTCCAACGCGGCACATGGCTATCAATGATTTAGAGGATCAGGGAAAGAATGTCAAGGATGAGCGAGGATATGCAATTGTAAGATTTTAATTTTATAATATATATTATTTTTTTATATTAATTGGCAGGTAGGTTCCAACGCGGCACATGGCACTGCCCTTTCCTATCTGCCGGAAAAACTGCGACCGGCAGATAGAAGGAGGGGCTATGCTGATCTTGAAACTACCTTTCTAAAGAACTCCTCTTAACCGTTAGAGCGCTCTGTTACTGCGCATCCAGGTAAATTCCCAAAACGACCTTTTACCCTGACAGGTGTATTGCGTCTAAAATTTAAGGAGGAGTAAATATGAATTTAGTAGTTGATATTCTTGCGGATAGCTTAAAAGAGTATGGCGGATTAGGTGCAGTTGTTTTCATGTTTTTCTACATCATACTGTCGCTTATCCAGCTTGTCCGGGATGTCTTGAAAAAGAGATAGGGTGTCTAAACGGGTAGGAGCAGGTCTGATTTTGAATCTGTCCTTATCCTGCCCCCCAGCTTATACCGGAGAAAACACCGGATAGCAAAATTAGATTCGGTGCTTTCTCCGGCATTCAAAAAAAATACCCACCCCCTTCTCCTTGAAATCCCCCCAAATTCGGGTATATAGTGCCTTCATCATGAAGATCACCTGCCCCATCCTCATCCTCCTAACCCTCCTCCTCCTCGGCTGCATGGACAGTGCCTTTTATCAGCCCGGCCAGCTCAATCCGCTTCCAGAACCACCCCCGGGCCACCTCTTCTTCACCAGCATGGACGGCACACCTCTGTCGGCCCGCTTTCTGCCGGCAACAGGCCACCCCATCGGAACCGTCATCCACTTCCACGGCAACTACCGCGATCTCGAATACAACCTCCGGCAGTCCGCATGGCTCCAGGAGTCCGGATTCAACCTGTTCGTCTTCGATTATCGGGGATACGGGCGATCAGAAGGGACTCCGGATCGGCGTGGGGTATACGAGGACAGTGTTGCCGCCATCGCATATGTCAGCGCCATGACGGGCCCGGGAACAGAGAACATCTTCCTCTTCGGTCAGAGCCTTGGCGGGGCCAATGCCATCGTTGCCCTGGGGAAGAATCGTTTCCCCAAGGTGAGGGCCATTGCCGTTGAGGGGGCTTTCTCCAGCTATCGAGGCGAGGCCCGGGAGCGGATGGCCGTGGCTGTGAAAGAGAATGTTGGGGCCGTGCCCTGTCTCTCCCTGCAGACCGGGATTCTGTCGGCGCTGCTGATCTCGGACGGGCTGGACCCGGAGGAATGGGTGGCGCAGTTGTCCCCTACGCCCCTGCTGGTGATCCACTGCGAGAACGACCAGCTCGTCTATCCGGATCATTGCCGGCGTCTGTTTGCCAGGGCAGAAGAGCCCAAGCAGCTATGGTTGCTTCCGGATTGCGATCATGTGGGGATCTTTGGGCCGGGGGGTGTCGGGATGGTTCATTATCGGCGGGCGCTGGCGGGGTTCTTCAGGGGGCATGGGCAGTAACTTTTCTGGCAGCATCCTTATCCTGGTGAGGGCCGCGGGATGTCCAGCCTCATCCTCTTGACCCTCTCTTCCCCCTCGATCAGCCTGTCAGCCTCATCCCTCAATCTTTCGAATGACCTGATTATCCACTCCTTGGCCGCTTCCAGGTCCGTGAAATCCTCATTCCGATATCCGAAATAGGCGTCATCGAGGACAGCTACCCATGTGCCGTCGGATCTCATCCTGATGAAGCCGACTACCTCATTTTCATTCCAGACCACGAAACGGCGGCCCTTCTGACGCCTGGATTCCGTGAAATAGATCAAAGATCCTCCCACAAAGGGAGCTGGTCATCCCGATCAAAGAGTCCCATCTGGTAATATCTCCTGTACTCTGTTGCGCTGCTGACAGGGTTTTGGCCCCGATTTTTTATACCGGTAGCCTGGTTCGGTCTTTCATTTACGTTCCGGCTCTCCGTGTCCTGTCCCCAGCCATTTGAAATCCCCGCAGTATTGCTGGTCATCATCGTTTCCCCTCCTTTGATATTGCGTGAATCTGCCCATGATATCACATGGGGCCGTTCCGGTTCAGCCTGAAAGCCTCTTTGCCGGATCTCATCCAGCCCCGGGCAATCCCTCCCAGCTCGTAGTGTAGGCCGGGCTCTTCCGGCTGAAGACGGTCTTCCATCTTCTGGCCTTGCCGGTCCCCGAGGCCGCATACCGCACCGTATCCTGCCCCATGCGGGCGTTGATGGCATCCACCGCGGCCATGACCCGCTCGATCTTCTCCCGGTCCACCGTATCGAACAGCGCTGTCTGCACCATCGTATCGCTGGAAAGATCCTCCAGCAGAATCCCGGCCCGCTTGTACCGCAGCTCAGGTCGGTAGATCTCTTCCAATCCCCTGTGGGCCCCGTGGATCAACTCCGGGGTGTCTGCAGTGGGAATCGGCAGCGGAACCGATGCGCAGTCCACTGTAAAGCCTTCGTGAAAGCGGTTGGTGGCCAGAAAGACGATGAGCAGGCCCGCAACCGATCCTTGGCTCCGGAGTTTTTCGGCCCCGCGCGTGACGTAGGTGGCAAGAGCTTCCTCCAGGGCTTTCCTGTCGGAAATGGTTCTCTTGAACGTCCTGGATGAACGGATAGATTTCCTGGGCGGGGGTCCCTCCTCGATCCCGTAGCAGGGTTTCCCCCGGAGTTCGGCCAGCATCCGGGAGCCCATCACGCCCATCTTGCCGGTGATTCTGATGTCCTCGATGTCCCGCAGCGCCAGGGCCGTTTCAATGCCCTTGTTCCGGAGAAACTTCGTGTAACGTCTCCCGATCCCCCATATGTCCTCGACCGGGGTCCGCTGCAGCGCCGTATCTATCCAGGGGGAATCGACCAGGTTCAACACGCCGCCGGCCTTTGCCGATTTCTTGGCCAGGCGGTTGGCGACCTTGGCCAGGGTCTTGGTGGGGCCGATGCCTACGGAGACAGGGATTCCGGTCCACTTCACAGTGGTCATCCGGATCTCGTGGCCGTATTCGGTAAGATCCGGGCCCGAAAATCCCGAGATGTCCAGGAACGCCTCGTCAATGGAATAGATCTCCAGGTGCGGGGTAAATCGGGAGAGGGTCTCCATCATGCGCCGGGACATGTCCGCGTAAAGGGTGTAGTTGGAGGAGAGGACTGCGATGTTGTACGCCCGGATCAGCGCCTCGATCTCAAAGACCGGCTGCCCCATTTTCACGCCCAGGGCTTTGGCCTCGTTGGACCGTGCCACCGCACACCCGTCGTTGTTGGAAAGGACGATGACGGGGCGGTCCCTCAGCTTCGGATCAAAGACCCGCTCGCAGGAGACATAAAAGTTGTTTCCATCGACCAGGGCGTAGGCGGTCATTGCTTTACAGCTTATGAATCACGTTCGTCACTACGCCCCAAATCTCCACCTCCTGACCGTCGATCCGGATGGGTTCATAGTGGCCGTTTTCGGGGACCAGGAAAACCCCGTCATCGGTCATCCGAAGGCGCTTGACGGTCAGCTCCCCGTCCACCACGGCGATCACCACCTTTTTGTCGGCAGGCTCCAGGGAGCGGTCCACGATCAGGATGTCCCCCGGATGGATGCCGGCGCCGATCATGGAGTCCCCGGTGACACGCACGAAGAAGGTGGCGGCAGGGTGTTTGATGAGGTGTTTGTTGAGATCGAGCTTTCCCTCGATGTAGTCCTCTGCCGGGGAGGGGAATCCGGCCGGGACCGGGACCAGGAACAGGGGGCGGCTGCAGGGGGTTGAGGTGTCGGGGATGTGGGCGGTCAGGGGCATGGGGGTCTCCTTTGGTTTCGGTTTCTCCTTTCACCATAGCCGGTTTTGTGGGGGGAGATCAAGCCGGGACACTGCAAAAATGAAAAAGCCCCTGAACCGGGGCTATGGCGGGAATTTAAAGCGGTTATCCTATTTCTTCATATAGCGCTCTTCATAGACATCGATGCGATCGGCCATTTTTTTCCATATGCCCTGATAGCAGGAAGCATAGGTTTCATCCGGAATGATTTCCAACTCCATATAGAGCTTTGTGGACAAATCCGGCATGGTCTTTTTAAAATTCCCACCCGTATAGATCTTTTTGTACCAGCATTCCCGGGCTCGATTGTACCAGGCAATGATTTCTCTGAGCATGTCTCCCCGTTCGGATTTCGGAAGGCGGTTGATCTTACGGGAGGCATCATCCAGAAGATCTGTATAGTTATCAAAGGTGACACCGGTCGTTTTTAACAGATCCCGAATATCGATGAGCTGCTGGTATGCCTCAAAATAGATGGCATCTTCGGCCTGCTTCTCCGCTATCCTGCGCTGTTTCGTCTCTTCCTGCTGGCGTTTCCATTCTTCACTGACCCGGGAGCTTCCACCCTGGTCGGTTTCGGTTGCGGCCTCTTCCAATTTTACAGGAACAGGATCGGTGTTTTTGCTCTCATGTCTTTCCTCAACTTGTTCGATGTACTCCTCCGGCGGCGGATCATTGGAATAGTGAGGCACACCGTTTTCATCCACCCATTTGTAAAGCTTCCCCCAAGCGTTGCCGGCACAAAAGAGTGCCATGATCACCACACAAACCAGCCAAAATCGTTTCATCCTCTCCTCCTTTTTATTATTGTCGGCTTATTTTCTCATAATCGAAAAGTGAGGAAAATGCAACAGGATGAGGGAAGAATTATCAATATTTTCCTGAATCATTCCCCTTTGTTTATTGATTTTTTTCCCGATTAGTTGTAAAGGCTTTAGGTCATAGGGGTTTTTAAAAAACATACGGTCGATAATCCAACAGAAGGAAACGCAAAGACAAAAAAAGATGGGGGGCAGACATGCCTGAGATGAATCCTCACCAGAAAGCGGTTGTTGAAATCACAGAAGGACCGCTGATGATCATTGCTGGACCAGGCTCCGGAAAAACCTTCACCCTGATCGAGCGGCTTTTCTATCTGATCTCGGAAAAAGGAGTGACACCAGAAAGCCTGTTTGTTGCCACCTTCACGGAGAAGGCTGCAAGCGAGCTGATCACACGCCTTTCCAACCGGCTGATCGAGGCGGGCCTGCAGTTCAATATCAACGAGATGTACATCGGCACGATCCATTCCATCTGCCTCCAGATCCTCGAAGACCACAGGGGAAACACCCGCCTGAGCCGGAACTACACGGTCATGGACGAGTTCGATCAACAGTATTTCCTCTATCAGAACATGTGGGACTACGATGCCATCGAAGACATCGAGCTGGTCTACGGCGCCGGACCCAAAAGCCGATGGAGCAAATCCGAGGCCCTGATCAAATGGATCAACAAGATCTCCGAGGAGAACGTGGATGTGGCCCGGCTGGAAGCTTCAAAAGACAATCAGCTCATGGCGCTGGCCGCGTGCTACCGCCTCTATCAAAAGCATCTCGAAGAGAACGATGCTCTGGACTTCTCCACCATCCAGCTCGAAGCGCTCCGCCTGCTCGAAAAATGTCCCGAAGTCCTCTCCGCCATTCAGAAGCAGGTCAAATACCTGATGATCGACGAGTACCAGGACACCAACACTCTCCAGGAGATGATCCTTTTAAAGCTGGCAGGGAAAAAGGCTAACATCTGCGTGGTAGGCGACGACGACCAGGGGCTCTACCGGTTCCGGGGGGCCACGATCCGGAACATCCTCGAATTCCCCACCAATTTCAAAAAGGGGAAATGCCATAAGAAGGAGCTGACCGTCAACTACAGGTCCCACAAGGGGATCATCTCCTTTTACAACAACTGGATGGGGTCGCAGGAATGGTCCCATGAGGGCAGGGTCTTCCGGCATGAGAAGACCGTGGAGCCGCCCAAGGGGGCAAGGTTTCCAAAAAAGCCTGCGGTCTTCAAGGTCTCCGGAGAGATCGGTGAAGGGAACTGGCACACAGAGGTATTGGCGTTTCTCCTTGAGCTGAAAGAGACGATCCTGACCGACTGGAACCAGGTGGCCTTCCTGTTCCGATCCGTTAAAAATCCCAAGGTAAAGAGCCTCAGCACCTACCTGGAGGCCAATGGCATCCCGGTCTATTCCCCCCGATCCAACATGTTCTTTGAACGCCCAGAGGTACGCCTCTTTCTGGGGGCTTTTCTCTTCATCTTCAAACGGTACGGGGAGATCCGGCAGTGGAATGAAAATATAAAGATGTCGATCTGGGAGTATTACGACGAATGCCTTCGGGCTTTTGGAAAAGAGCTGAGAAAGCCCGAAAATAAAGACCTGCTCAAATGGTGTCAGTTCCGGATCAAGGAGCTGGACCCTATGACAAAGGCGGTGGACTACGGCTTTACGGCCATCTTCTATCGCTTGCTGCAGTTCCCCCTTTTCAATCAGTATCTCTCCGACAGGGGCCCCACCGGGATCATTGACGGCAGGCCCCTACGGAACATTGCCATCTTTTCAAGTCTTCTGGCCAAGTTCGAATATCTCAACCACCTCCGGGTCCTCACGCCCGACTATTACGACAAGAGCCTCAACTTTCTCTTCAACAACTATCTCCGGTTCCTGAAAGAGGGCGGAATCAACGAATTCGAGGACGATTCGGAATATGCTCCTTCCGGTTGCGTTTCGTTTCTCACGATCCACCAGTCCAAAGGGCTGGAGTTTCCCGTGGTGGTGGTCGGGTCATTGGAGGCCGTTCCCCGGAAGCAGTACACGGATCTGGATGAGCGGCTGGAAACAAACTATTACCGGAAGGCGCCATTTGAGCCCATAGAGAAAACCAAATACTACGACTTCTGGCGTCTCTATTATACGGCTTTTTCCAGGGCCCAGAACCTTCTTGCTCTCTCCTGTCAGGAGGCGGCCGGAAGAGGAAGGACTCCCTCGAAATATTTTGCAGACTTCTATGCCCCCCTCGACTCATGGCGGGAGATCGAGTTCGAGGGGCTGACGCTTGAAAAGATCAAGGATGTGAACATCAAGCGGGAATACTCTTTCACCTCTCATGTCCTGCTGTACGAGAACTGCGCTCGGCAGTACCGGTTTTTCAAGGAGCTGGCATTCTCCCCAGTCCGTCAGAGTCCCATCCTCTTCGGGATTCTGGTGCATCAGACTATCGAGGATGTCCACAAGGCGGCGCTTCGGGGGGAGAGCGGAACGATCAAAAAAGAGAAGATCGAGGAATGGTTCAATCTCAACTATCAGAACCTGAGCAAGAAAGAGCGAGTCTATCTGGCGCCGCATATCCAGGAGGTTGCCCTGGGGCAGGTGATCAATTATGCAGATCGCAACAACGGGGACTGGGATCATATCAAGGAGGCCGAGGTCGAGGTTGCCCTGGTCAAAGATAAATACATCCTCAAAGGCCAGGTGGATCTGATCCAGGGGAAAAAAGGCACGGTGGAGATCGTGGATTTCAAGGCGGAGAAGAAGCCGAATCTGACTCTTGAAAGGGATCGCCTGGATCGGTATCATCGCCAGCTTGAGATCTATGCCCACATTATTGAAAAGCGTCATGGCCATAAGGTGAGCAAGATGCATCTCTATTACACAGGGGAGAAGGACGGCAATCCCTATGTTACCTATGAAAAGGACGGGAAGCATATCAAAAAGACCATTACGGTGATCGACGGGATCGTGGAGAAGATCGAGAACAAGGACTACACCGTTGCCACACGCCCCGACAAACATTGCGCTGACTGCGACATGAAGCACTATTGCGATTCGATATAAGGAGCATGTGAGATGGCAGACCGGAAAGAGACACAGTTGAATCTGATGGGTGAACCGAAGGCGGCGGATGAGAAGCTGGAATCCGTGGAGAAATATGAGTTTGAGCCGATCCAGGGCTATCCCATGCTCAATTGGAAGGGGAAGCGTCCTTTCAGGGCTACCCAATACTATCCGGCCCAGATCAAAGAGACGCACGGGGAGCCGGTAGATGGATGGATGAACCGGATCTACTGGGGGGATAACCTCCAGGTGATGAGCCATCTGCTGAAGGAGTTCAGGGGAAAGGTGCAACTGGTCTATATCGATCCGCCGTTTGATTCAAAGGCTGAGTATAAGAAGAAGATCAGCTTGAGAGGGAAGCAGGTAACGAATGATCACAGTGCATTTGAGGAGAAACAATATACGGATCTCTGGACGAATGATGAATATCTGCAGTTTATGTATGAAAGGTTGGTTTTAATAAGAGAATTGATCAGTTTAACTGGAAATATTTTTGTTCACTGTGATGATGAAAAAAATTATTTGCTCAGAATGATAATGGAAGAAATTTTTAATGGTCGCTTTAGGAATGAAATAATCTGGAAGAGATCAACATCCACTGGATTGGCACAAAAGCGATGCGGCACTCTTCATGATACTATATATTGGTACAGCAAAACTGATGATTATGTATTTAACATGCAATATCATGAATATGAAGCAGATTATCTAAAAAGAGCAAGAGAAGATAAAAACGGTAGACTATATATTCCAATTCCAACTGGAAATCCAGGACCTCGACCAAATTTGTACTATGAATACAAAGGATATTGGCCACATCCTAATGGATATAAATGGACATCAGATAAAATGAAAGAATTTGATCTACAAGGTAGATTATTATTTCCAGATGACAAGAATGGCAGGATACAATACAAACAATATTTAGATGAAATGAAGGGAGTTAAATTACAAGATATTTGGACTGATATCCCAGCAGTAAACCCGGTAGCAAAGGAAAGAAATGGGTATCCCACTCAAAAACCTGAAGCCCTCCTCGAACGCATCATAAAAGCCTCCTCCAACCCCGGAGATCTGGTTTTCGACTGCTTCATGGGCTCCGGAACCACCCAGGCCGTTGCCATGAAACTCGGCCGCCGCTTCATCGGCGCTGACATCAACCTCGGCGCTGTTCAGATCACCACGAAAAGACTTCTCCAAATACCTGATAAATTATTTCAAGAAGAAGAGGAAGAAGGCGAAGAGAATCTAACCTATTACACCGGCTTCTCCGTCTTCAACGTCAACCATTACGATGTCTTCCGGAACCCGGTTCAGGCCAAGGATCTGCTCATGGAGGCGCTGGAGATCCAGCCCCTTCCCCTCAACACGGTCTACGACGGAGAGAAGGACGGCCGCCTGGTCAAGATCATGCCCATCAACCGGATTGCGACCAAGGCCGATCTGAAGGAGCTGGTTTCCAATTTCGATTACAAGGCGCTTGAAAAGAAAAAGGCGGAGAGCCCGAGAAAGGCCGTGGAAAAGCTCATGCTCATCTGCATGGGCCATGAGCCGGATCTGGCCGCACAGCTTGAAAAGGAGGCCGGATACAAGTTCGATGTGGAAGTCGTGGACATCCTGCGGGACAAATCCAACTTGGAGTTCAAGCGGGATTCAAGTGCCAAGGTAGTGGCCCGCAAAGGAAACCTGGTCATCGAGAAATTCTACCCCATGAACCTGCTCCAAAAACTGAGCATTTTCGAGGAGAACGTGGAAGAATGGCGGGAGCTGGTGGAGTCCATTATGATCGACTGGAACTACGACGGCGAGGTTCTCCGCCCGGCAGTGACCGATATTCCGGACAAAAAGGAGCTGGTCAAAGGGACTTATTCGATACCAAAAAAGACGGGGCGGATTCGGGTCAAGATCACGGATCTGCTCTCCGAGAGCTGGGAGGGGGAGGTAAACAATGGCTAAAAAGAAAATAGCTCCGGATCAGAAGGAGCAGAAGGTCGATCTGGATTTTGCCTTTTTCGAGTATCTCCACGAATTCTATCAGGAGCAGAAGGGAACCATCCGGAAGCATTACCGGGAACCGACAAAGCTCTTTCTCGACTTCAACAACGCTGAAAAGACCGCAAACACCTATCTCCGCACTCCTCAGTTCGAAGCCCTGGAGATGTATGTCTTTCTCAAGGAATACCTGAAGAACGCCAAGGTCAGCGATATCTTTGACAGATGGTTTCACAAGGGGAAGGGGTTTGAAAAAAGATCGGAAGCTGGTATCAAATCCGGAGAACAGATCGGTCTCTTCGGGGCCCTGAACGAGCAGCAGTACAAGACCCTCTTCTCCCGGATGAAGAAGTTCAGCCAGGCATACCCCAACTACATCTTTGCCCTGACCATGGGAACCGGCAAGACGATCCTCATGGCCACCTGCATCTTTTACGAGTTCATCCTCTCCTGGAAGTTCCCGGAAGATCCGCTCTACTGCCACAACGCCCTGGTCTTTGCCCCGGACAAGACGGTTCTTCAGTCCCTCAGAGAGATCGAGAGCTTTGATATGCGCAAGGTGGTCCCGCCTGAATACGTCAATTTCCTGGAAAGCAATCTCCGCTTCCACTTCTTGGACAACGCCGGAACCACTCTGAACACCCTGGATCAGTCCGAGTTCAATATCATCGTTTCCAACACCCAAAAGATCATCCTGAAAAAACAGCACAAGGAAAAACGGGCACAGGACAAGCTTTTTGACGAGGATAAAAAGAAGACCGTCAAGATGAGTTCCGTCTATGACGAGATCGAGGATCTCTACCCGAAAGATGATGGAGACGCCCCGGAAACCGAGGTCGAGCTGACCACCAACCAGCGCTTCAACAAGCTCTGCCGCATGGTACATCTGGGCATCTATGTGGATGAAGCACACCACGCCTTTGGTAAGCAGCTCGGCAAGAACATGGGTCTTATCGAAAGCAAGACCAGTCTCCGGATGACCATCGACACTTTAGCCGCAGAACTCAAGAAGGCCGGCAATCAGGTCGTGGCCTGCTACAATTACACCGGAACCCCCTACATCGGCAGGGAGGTTCTTCCGGAAGTTGTTTACGCCTACGGGCTCAAGAAGGCCATCGACAAAAAATACCTGAAGACGGTCACGCTCCACGGCTACTCCAACCCGAAAGAGACCGAATTCATCCGGCTGGCGATCAAGGGCTTCTGGGAGGCATATGGGGAAGAGCGCCGGGAGGGTATGCTGCCGAAGATGGCCTTTTTCGCCGCCACCATCAAGGAGCTGACAGACGATCTCAGGCCCAAGATCGAGAAGATTCTGGCCGAGGAGGGCATTCCCACAAACAAGATCCTGGTCAATGTAGGCGATGAGAAGCTCACCAGCAACGACGATCTCCGGGAGTTCATCCGGCTCGACACTAAAAAATCCGAAAAGCAGTTCATTCTCTTGGTCAACAAGGGGCGGGAGGGCTGGAACTGTCGCTCTCTCTTCAGCGTTGCCATGTATCGGGCCCCGAAATCCCGGATCTTCGTGCTGCAGGCCACAATGCGCTGCCTGCGGGAGATCGGCGAAGCACAGGAGGAGGCCCACGTCCATCTCTCCAATGACAACTACCAGATCCTGGAGGAGGAGCTACAGCAGAATTTCCGGATCTCTGCCAAAGAACTCCAGGAAGGGGGAAAGCAACGGAAACATTTCGATGTCCATCCGGTGAAACCCGTTGAGAGAATCAAGATCAAGCGGGTTCGGCGGTACTACGACATCAAGGAGAAGAAGCCCGCAAAGGGGCTGACCCTGGAGGCAGACAAGTGGAATACCGAGTGTTACAGGCTCATCCACACCCAAAGGGAGGGGCTGGATTTCAAGGAGACGGCCCGAAGCAAGAAGATCGAAACCGAAGACCTGACCCATCTCCGGGAGAGGAGATCCTATTCGGCGCTTACCCTGGTGGCCGAGATCGCCCGGTATCTGAACCGGTCCCCCCTGGAGATCGAGGAGGTTCTGGAAACGACTGCTGAAGGAATGGAGAAGATCCTGGAAAGGGTCAATGAGTTCAACGAACTGCTCTATGACGAGATCATCCCCCGCCTGTTCCGGGAGTTCTACACCCTGACCCCGCAGAAGGAGGAGACAGAGGAAGAGATCGCCCTGGTCAAGATCCCGGAGAAGGGTTACTTCGTGGTCTCCGCCAATCCGGATCTGGTGGCGCAGATGAAAGACCCGCTATACAAGAAACACAAGGGCAAGACCTTCCACCTGGACACCTACTGCTTTGATTCCAATCCGGAGATGTACTTCTTTTCCGATATCATCAGAGGCGAGGAGATCGACCGGGTTTTCTTCACGGGGATGCTGACCCACGGACAGAGCGACTTTTTCATCCCCTACATCGATCCGGAGACCCACTCGGTCCGGACCTATTACCCCGACTTCCTTATCCGGAAAAAGGACGGGACCTATATCATCGTCGAGGTCAAAGGAGATCATCAGCTCGAAGATCCGGTGGTGGAGGCAAAGAAGATATCAGCTCAACAGATGGCAAAAGATAACCTGATGACCTATGAGGTGGTTCCCAGCTCTCGGGCAAAGGCGGCGCTGAGGGTGTTGGGGTTGAAATAAATTTTCTAAAAATGAGGGGATGAAATGGGACAGACGACAACTGGAAAATTAACCGAAAAGCGGGTCACGGATAAGCTAATTTCTTTAGGGCTTGTCGCTTATAAACCTATTCCGGATGAGGGGATTGATATCATCACTCATCTGCCAGGAAAACCGGATAACAGGATAAAAATTCAAGTCAAAGGAAGAAACCCAAAAAATGATCCCAATCTAAGATGGTTTCAGATCAGGGTAAGGAAAGATGAACTTCTAAAAGCCAAACGAGACGGTCTCAAAGCAGATCAGACATGGATAAACAATGTAAATAAAGTTGATTTTTTTATCCTTGATGCGGTTAAAGTAAACGAAATGTGGGTCTTTTCAAGGGACGATACTTTTGAATTGATAAGATTAAACGAATCTAAATATAAAACGAGATTGGATAACACTTTCAATTACAATGAGCCATTAAAGGTAAAACAAAAAGAAATGAATTTAGATATAGATGTTGATGGCGTTAGTTTGACCAGTATATTTAAAAAGAATCGCGATAATTTTCAACCTATACTTGAAAGATTAGGGATGAAAGCATGAAAGGGTTATGCATCCTTGTTGTGTTGGCGCTGATGTTTTCACCGCTGTCAGTCTACGCCGAAGATGATGGTAAGGCCGAGATGAAGAAGGAGGCGCTAAAGGCGGGAGGCGGCGCTGCTGTTGGTGCTGCTGTTGGCTATGGCGTCGTAGCAGCCACCGGGATGACGGCCGCTGGAATGATCGGGGGCGGGGCCGGTATCGGGGCTCCTGCTGGCCCAATAGGGGCGGCGATAGGAGCGGCTGTCGGTCTTGCCTGTTACGGGGTTTATAAGGTCATTGACAGCGGGAAAAAACCCGTTGAAGGCAAGGAAGAATGGAAGAAATAAGACCCTTGATCGACAGCGCTACGCCGGAAGAGCGGCAAGCCCTGGCCGACATCCTGAAGGCGGAAGAGCCCACTGCAGACAGCATATTCAACGCCTTCTGGCGGCGCTGCCAGTCCGTTTTGGGCTGGGGTATCATGGAGGACCGGCCATCCTATAAAGAGATCGTCCACCAAGTTGCAGGGAAGCTCCAGATCCCATTTGATTCGGACTCGGACGTTGAAGCGGTCGAAATAGAGATCATGCAAAAGGTGTGGAATACCATCTGGGAGAAGATGACGCCCGAACAGCAGGCAGAGCTGAAAGCCCAAATGCAGAAGACCGCTGACGAGTTCGACAAGAACGGCGCTTTGGCCGGAAGCGCAGGCTCTGTCGGGGCACTCACAGCGGCCCAACTATCGGGGTTCGGGGTCTATCTGCTGGCATCTACGACCCTTGGAGCCCTGACCGGCGCTGTCGGGATCGCGCTGCCGTTTGCGGTCTACACCACCATGTCCAGCGCCATCTCACTCATCATCGGCCCTGTGGGGTGGCTTGGAATCATATTGTTTTTCACATGGAAGCTGACAGGGGCGAACTACAACAGGCTGACGCAGGCGGTGATCTATATCTTGGCCCTTCGGGAGAAGCAGAGAGGCGGTTTCGCATGAGGCCGTTTCCATAAACCCGCTGTTTTTGAAAGGAGGAAAAGATGACAAGAGTCGGAAGCTGTCCGAATTGCGGGCAGACATCATCAACTTACGGCCTGACCGTCAAACAGTACAGTTGCTGGAAGTGCAAGGCGAAATACTGTGACAAATGCGGGCCGCCCTGC
Organism: Desulfobacteraceae bacterium; assembly: GCA_011390135.1. Classification (GTDB taxonomy): domain Bacteria; phylum Desulfobacterota; class Desulfobacteria; order Desulfobacterales; family JAABSP01; genus JAABSP01. Next base: position 21,755 of record JAABSZ010000042.1, read on the forward strand.
CCGAAATGCGGGGGTACGCAGAGAACCCATTACGATGATTTCATGCGTCCGAAATAGGATGGAGCCGCTGTAAAATAAAATTCATGCCAGGAGCGAAGATATGGACTGGAAGAACTTCCTGAAAGACCTGCGGCCGGAGATCATAAACCGGGAAACATCATTGCTGGAGAAGCTTTCCCGTTTCGAGTCTGCCCCTGATCTCTTCTGGTATCCGGGAAGCGGTAAGGATTTCGTTCCTCTGCTGCTCGATGTGCCTCATAATCCGACCGGCAGGCGGTTGTACCGGACGGACTCGGAGCCGGAGGAAAAGCCTGTTCTGTTCTGGATGAACGATCATGACAGGAGTCTGAAAGATTTTCCGGATTACGGACTGCTCGGTAAGAGTTTTTCCCCTCCGTATGAGGAACTGTGGAAAACCTATGATGCCGAGATATCGCTTGGCAGCAGGAAAGAGATCTACCGGTTCAATAAAGATATCACGATCACTTTGTTTTCTGCGAAGGTGAAGAACCGAAACCAGGGGGCTCATGACCGCAGCGAGTCCGGGGATGAATATCTGATATGTTTTTCCCCGTGTGATTCGGAACAGCTTTTTGAGGAAGTGTTCGCTCCGTACCGTTTTCATCTCGCCTTTGTGGCGCTTATTGCACAGGGAGGGTTTTCGAAGCAGCGATCCGGATTTAACCAATATATCGACCTGCCGAACCGGGTAACGGATCTGAAAAATTATGTCGGTGCGGTTGATTTCTGGTGCATAGATCTGTACGGCCAAAAGAGGGAGATGCCGGCAGCGCCGTCCCTGCAGGAGTATGAATACATTGGAGGCCCTCTGCCCTGGGGATGGCCCCCGTCGAGGCTGTACGGGAGAGCGGGGATTCAATATTCCCGTGAAAGGCGTCCTCACCGTGTCGGGAATAGCTGGAGAAACTTGGGAAGCCGCCGCCGATGTTGATTTAAAAAAATGGAAGTCTGCGTCTGCCGGCCAAGCCGGTAAGGGATCGGGATCACCTCGATGCCGCGAGCAAGACGGTGCTGGAGCAAGCGGAGGTGCTTTGTGAGGTGTAGATGGCTTGAATAAGAACCTCAGATAAAGGTTCAGGGGAAAACAACATGATCAGCGATAAAATATCTTTTCCGGACAGCAGCTTTGCACGAATAACGGTAAGGGTATCTGTTGTTCTGGCCTTTCTGATGCCCGTAGCCTTTATCTTTCTCATGGATACCGGCATGGCGATCGCTGCCTATATCAAAAAATATCCTGCCGTGTTTTTGGGAATCCCCTGGTCTGGCGGCGCTGCATCCGTGATCGTTTTGATGTTCGACCAGTTTTCAGGAGAGTTGAATTTTAAGGCGCTCGGCTTTGAGTTTAAAGGGGCTGCGGTGCCGGCCATCTTCTGGGTCATATGCTTTCTGGCGTTTATCGTAGCGATCAAGGTTCTTATGGTTCCGGATATTTAGAGAAACATGACCAACCTCCTCTTCATCTGCAGCCGCAACCAGTGGCGCAGCCCCACAGCCGAAGCGGTCTGGCGCAGGCATCCGGATCTGAATGTCCGCTCCGCCGGCACAAGCCCACGGGCACGAAGAAGGGTGAACCCGGGGGATATCCGGTGGGCAGATCTGATCTTCGTCATGGAGAAGAAGCACAGGGACAGGCTGAT
>JAABSZ010000043.1:0-7006 GCA_011390135.1 Desulfobacteraceae bacterium
ATGGGCAGGGGAAAGCGGCCAAAGCCGCATACAGCGAAGGCATTGCAGATGTATTGAAAAACTGCAGAAATTTCCTTCAGGAGGATTATGATATCTTTCTGGTGGCCAATGACAAACACGACCTCTATCCGGAGATCGCGGAACTTGCGGATATGAAGATCGTGAACCGGTATAAGCGGCCCGTGTTGAATCGAGTGGAAAAGGACAGGTCCAATGCGTATTCAGAGATCATCTTTCATCTAAAGGAAAAATAATGGTGCTGTCAAAAGAGCAGAAGTTCACGTCAAAGCCGGCTTTCCGCAGCAGGACTTCGACCTCCGCTCCGCTCAACCTCGGCAATCTATGCAACATCTACCTCCAGTGTGGTGGCAAAAATCTGTCTGACGAAGAATTGCACAATGAATCCGGAAACGCCGACCCCAAAAAAGCCGCTATCCGTCAACGGTAATATCATACTTGTTCATCTTCCGCCAAAGCGTGGTCCGATGCATCCCCAGTGCCCTGGCCGTCTTTCCCAGATGATACTCCTGCTCCTCCAGCGTCTTTAATATCCGCCCCTTTTCACCGCCTGACCGCTCTGGTGAATGCCCCCCATTCTCTATATCCCCGGAATCGAAAGTCTGCCGGGTCCTGGCCTTCAGCAGCGAGGTGGGCAGATGCCCCGGCTCGATGGTCTCCCCCTGACAGATGATCAGGGCATGCTCCAGGATGTTTTCCATCTCCCGGACGTTTCCCGGATAGTCGTGGTTGAGCAGAATCTCCATTGCCGGAGCCGAAATCCGGCACACCCCGGCGTTCTGGGCGGCAGACAGGCGCTTCAGGATATGGGTGATGAGCAGCGGCACATCGGCCGGCCGCTCTTTCAGGCCCGGAATCTCCAGCCGAATCACGTTGAGCCGGTAGAATAGATCCTCACGAAACCGCTTCTCCCTGACCCGTGCATCCAGCCCCTGGTTGGTGGCCGCGATGATCCGCACATCCACCTGAACCGGCTTTCTTCCCCCCAGTGGATAGAACTCCTGGGCCTCCAGCACATGGAGCAGCTTGGCCTGCAGAGACAGAGGGAGATCCCCGATCTCGTCCAGAAACAGGGTCCCGCCGTCGGCATCCTGAAACCTTCCCGGCTTGTCCCGGTCCGCGCCCGTGAACGCGCCCTTCACATACCCGAAGATCTCCGACTCCAGCAGGGTGTCGGGCAGGGCAGCACAGTTGACCCGGACAAAGGGCTTCTTCTTTCGGGGGCTTGCTCCGTGGATCAGCTTGGCCATCAGATCCTTTCCCGTGCCCGTGGCCCCTTCGATGAGCACCGTGGCAGCGCTGGCCGCGATCACCGGGATCATGTTGAAGATCTTCTGCATGGCCGGATCTTTGCCCACCATGTCGTAGAAGGTGTGCTGATCCCGGATGGCCCGGTTCAGCTCATAGACCAGAGAGAGATCCGAGACCGTGGTGAGCCCCCCCACGGTCTTCCCCTCCTCGTTCTTCAGCGACATGGTGTTGACCCGCACCGGAACCACCCGGCCCTCCCGGGTCTTCAGCTCCCCCTCCCGGCTGATGCCGCCTTTGCCATCCTTGGCATCGATCTTGTCGAAATGATCGAACCGGGCCATCTCCCGGGAGATCTCTTCGCCGAAGAGCGCGGCTGCGGTCTTGCCGAGGATCTCCTCCCGGGGGTATTCCGACAGGGTCTCGGCCATCTGGTTGAAGAAATTGATGTGGCCGCCCCGGTCCACTGTCAGCACCCCGATGTCGAGGTTGTCTAAAATCATCTTGAGGCGCCGGTCCTCATATCGGACACGGTTGATGAGATCCCAGAACGCGGAGTCGTCGTGGAAGATCTCCATGCAGCCGATGCCTTTTCCGTCGGGGCCGTACAGGGGGGTGACGATCTTGGTGATCGCGTTGGGCCGGCCCTCCGCGTCGATCATCTGCACCTGGAGGCGGGTGGGGCCCGAAAGGGTTTCAAAGGGCTCGGGGACCGGACATTTCCCGTTGCAGAGCGCGCTCAGAAAAACCTCGTGGCAGTAAAAACCGATCACCTCTTCTGCCGAATGTTCCGTGAGGGTCTCTGCAGAACGGTTCATGAACCGGATGCGACGGTCCGAAGAGATGATCAGAACGCCTAATGAGAGATGGTCGAAGAGCGCACCGAGATGTTCGTATCGGACCAGGGGTTCTTCCATCAAAGTCTTCCTTTACGATCTCCGGGGCAGCCGGATGGTGAAAGTCGAGCCTTTGCCCTTCTCTGACTCCATCTCGATGACGCCGCCGTGCTCGTCGATGAGCTTTTTTGTGATCATCAGGCCGATACCGGTTCCCCGGCTCCCCTTGGTGCTGAAAAAACGCTGGAAGAGCTTCTCTTTGGTCTCCGGGTCCATGCCGATCCCGTTGTCCGTTATCCGGTAGTACAGCTCGCCGGGGCCCGACATCCCGCATTCCAGGACCACCTGCATTTCTTTACCGGCATCGGCGTCCGCTTCGGCCGCCTCACGGCAAGCGTCGATCGCATTGGAGACGAGATTGACCAGGCAGAGATGGATGCTCTCCGAGTCCAGCGGGAAGGTCGCCTCCGAAGAGAGGGGCTTCAGTTCCAACGCTATGCCGTACTCTTGGGCCCTGGGGCCCATCAGCTCGGCCACCTCCCGGGCCGGCCCGGACGGGTCCGAAGGACGGATCTCCAGCTCGGCCGGCTTGGCATAGTTCAACAAGTCCATGGAGAGGTTCTTGATCTTCTCCACATTCCCCTTGATCATCTCCCAGCCCTGGTTCAGGTAGTCGGGATTGTCCAGCTCGATCCCCTTTTCCAGAACGAATCCGCCGCCTTTCAAGCCTCCCGCGATGTTCTTGATAGCATGGGAGAGCCCCGCAACGGTCTGGCCGATGGCCGCAAGCCGTTCGGCCTCCACCAGGCGCCGGCTCTTCTCCTCTACCAGGGCCTCGAGGTTCTCCGTATACTCCCGAAGCCGGCGCCGCATGGTGATCCGCTCCCTGGATCTTTTGAGCGCGATTTCCAGGACATCGTCGTTGATCGGCTTGGTGATGAAGTCGGTGGCCTCGAACTTGAGGCTCTTGATGGCCAGGTCGATGTCGCCGTGGCCTGTGATCATGATGACCTCGGTATCGGGGCTTTCGCGCTTGATCTTCCGGAGAAGCTCGATGCCGTCCATCACCGGCATCTTGATGTCGGTCATCACGATGGCAGGATGCCATTCTTCGAAGATCGAAAGGGCCTCCCGGCCGTCTGCCGCGGTTCGGACCTCGTATCCGGCATCCTCCAGAGTGATGCCCAGTACGGTGCGGATTCCTTCCTCATCGTCAACGAGTAAGATGGTATCGTTAATGGTATCTGTCATGCCTCCCCTTCCGGTATGGGAAAATGGATCACGAAGCAGGTCCCTTCTCCCGGTTCCGAGATCGCCCGGATGGTCCCGCCGCAGTCCTTGATGATGCCGTAGGTGATGGAAAGCCCCAGGCCCGTGCCTTTGCCCACCTTCTTGGTGGTGAAGAAGGGCTCGAAGATCCTGTCGATAACGGCCTCGGGAATCCCGACGCCGGTGTCGCAGACCTCTGCTTTCACATATTTTTCTCTCTTCTTCTCTTCGATCGCGGTCCGCAGAGTGATCCGCTTCTCTCCGGCTTTGAAGATGTCGGCCTCGGCCCGCTCCTCGATGGCATCCCTTGCATTGATCAGCAGGTTGATGAAGACCTGCTCCAGCCGGCCCGTCTCCCCCATGATCGGGGGAAGGTCTTCTCCGATCTCCCAGACCACCTCGATCCCCCGGATCTTGAGCTGCTGGCTGAAGATGTCGAACGCGCTTCTGATGACGCCGTTCAAGTCCACGGGGGTGAGGGTCATGTCCGACTTGCGGCCGAACTGGCGCATGTGGTTGATGATCTTTGTGGCCCGGTCCACATGGCTGTCGATCTCCTTTGCCAGAGTCCCTAATATCTCGGTCTTGATGGGCTCATCTTTATTCACCTTTTTGATGAAGAAACTGCTGGCTGTCTTGATGACTGAAAGGGGCTGGTTAAGCTCATGCGCGACGCCCGTGGCCATCTCCCCGAGGGTGGCCATCTTGCTGGCCTGGATGAGCTGCTGTTCGGCCTCCAGCCGCTTGGTGATGTCGCTGGTCGTGACGAGAAGCACCTTCTGGCCCGGATATTCCGAGGGGGAGATCCTTATATTGACGAAGATGGTCCGGCCGTCTTTGCAGATCTGGCGGACCTGGCTGATTGCTGCCCGGCTCCGGCTCTTGATCTTTTCAAAGCAGCTTTTCCGCTCTTCTTCCTTGAAGAGGTCGAGAAAGGAGCGGTCGATGATCTCCTCTTTGGAGTAGCCGTAGACGATCCCGACGCTCTCGTTGCAGTCGAGTACCGTGAGGGTCTCTACATCCAGCACAAAGACCGGGTTGGGAATGTTGTTGAAGATCGCGTAGTACTTCTTTTCCGATTTGGCCAGCTCTTTTTCGAGGACTTTTCTGTCTGTGATGTCGAGGCTCATCTCCATGGCAGCGATGATCTCCCCCTGTTCGTTCCTCAAGGGGGAGGTGGTGACGAGCCAGTGGAACTCCTTGCCGTCCTTGTTCTTGCCGTTCTCCTCGCTGAAGTGGATCTTGCCGTCTGCAAAGGTCTGTTCCACGGGGCAGACCACACATTTTTCCGTTCTTCCCTTGTATGCGTGAAAGCAGAAATCTCCGGGGCACGGGTCGAAGTTCTCCGAGAAGTGGCGGTTGTATTTGATGAGCCGGTAGTCCCTCCCCTGCACCGTGATCAGGCAGGGGACCTGCTCGAAGAGGGTCTGATACTCCTTGCGCTGCTGGTTCAGCTCGGCCTGCTTCTCCCCGATCTTCCCCTGCATGTGGTTGATCGATTCGGCAAGCTGGCCCAGCTCGTCATGGCGGGCCACCTCGATCTGGGTGTTGTAGTCGCCTTTGGCGATCATTCGGGTTCCCCGGATCAGCCGGCGGATGGGGTGGTTGACGAATTTGAGCACCAGCAGGAAGATCATCGCTGAGGTGATGAGGAAGACCGCTACGGCCAGCCCGATGGCACCCTTTTCGAAATGGTGGATCTGCCGGTTTGCCTCCTCGATGGAGACCACCAGATCCAGGGCCCCGAGAATCGTCTTGTCATCCGGATGGATGTGGCAGGCGTCCGTGGAGCAGCCCGGCTCGTTACGGATGGGGCTGATCATCCCCAGAAACCGGCGGCCCGCGGGGTCCTTTAGAAATCGGGTCCGGTTCTCCAGGTCCAGATCCTGCAGGGGCGGATCGGTTCTGTGGCAGATGTAGCAGGCCTCATCCTTGATGTTGGTGATTCGCTCCAGCTCGGCCGGCTGGTTGGAGAACTTGATCTGGCCTTCCTTGTTGTAGATTCGAATGGTCTCGATATCCTTCTGCCGGGCAATGTTGTTGATGATCTGGTTGATCTCGTCGCGGGAGTTGAGCATCATGGCATAGTGGGTTCCCAGCTTGATGGTGTTGCTCAGCCGTTCTGCGGAGAGGGTGATGTCTTCCATGATCCGCTTCTTCTGGTATTTGATGTTGAAGTAGGCCCAGGTGGAGATGCTCAACAGCAGGGTGATGCCCAGCGCGAAGATGAGCTTTGTGGCGAGGCTGTGGCGAAGGTCGTGAAAGAGTTGGTGCATTTTTTTCCCTTGTTGTCCGTCGGGTTCTGTTTCAGAGGAGACGTCTCCTCTGAATTACCGGCTATCACTTTTCACATAAATGGGGCCGGATCTCAAGGGAAAAATGGATTAAAGGTCTTCTACGGCCTCGGCATGGGTGTAAACCGTGATTCCAAGACTTTCAGCCGACGTTTTTGCTTTCGGATCCACCATAGGCGAGATGACGATCCATCTGGAAGCCTTTCTGCCGTGCTTCTTCTCGTAGAATTCGGCTTTTCTCGCAAAAATATGCATCTGAGATTGTGAGATGGAGGATTTCAATTCACAGATGATCAGCTCGCCGTTTCGGATGATGATATCCAGCTCGACCTGATCCGGCCTGCCGAAGACCTCTCCCTTGTCATCGAACTCGTTGACGGAGATGACCTCTACATCGAAATGCTCCTCTAAAATCCCTTTCAGCGCATTTCGGAAGGATGCCTCGGAATTGGTACCCCAGCGAGCCCCCAGCGCCCCGATGGTGCTGTCAAATTTCCGGTCGAAATGGGCTCCCAGATCTCTGATCTCCTGGATCAGGGCTTTGTGGACATCCTGATTTTCTTCCCATTTCCGTTCACTTTCCCGCTGTAGTCTCTCCCATCTTTCCTCGCTTTCCCGCTGCTGCTGCTCCCATCTTCTGTCATTCTTTTCCCATTTTCTCGTGCTCTCCTCCTGCATACGGGTCAATTTTGCCATCATTTGGTCAAAGCGGCTCTCCGTTTGGTCCCTGTCCATAAAATGTCTTCGACCCAGATCGACGATAAATCTCCGCACCTCCTCGTCCGTCTGAACGATCCGGGGGAGTTCCTTTAAAATGATGGCTTTGATCTCCTGGCGGTCCATTGTCATCTCCTGCTCGGCCATGATCCACTCCTTTTATGGAAAAATAGATTACAGGTTCTCTACGTCATCGGCATGGGTGTAAACCGTGATTCCCAGTTTTTCGGCCACCTCCTTTACGCCCGGTCCTAACATGGGAGAGATGACAATCAACTTGGAAGCCTTTTTGCCGTGTTTCTTCTCGTAGAAACGGGCCTTGTTCGCGAAAGTATGCATCTCAGATCGGGAGACGGAGGATTTCAATTCACAGATGATCAGCTCGCCGTTTTGGATGATGATATCCAGCTCGATCTGATCCGGCCTTCCGAAGACCTCTCCGGAATCATCGAATTCGGTGACGGAGATCACCTCCACATCGAAGTTTTCCGTCAATATCCCCCTGAGCCCATTACGGAAGGATGACTCAGAAAGGATTCCCCACCGGGCCCCCAGCCCGCCGATGGTGCCATCCAATCTTCTGATCTCTTTTTCTGTTTTCTCCCTATGCTCCTTAAAATCTTT
>JAABSZ010000044.1:0-15822 GCA_011390135.1 Desulfobacteraceae bacterium
CTCGTCCGTCTGAACGATCCGGGGGAGTTCCTTTAAAATGATGGCTTTGATCTCCTGGCGGTCCATTGTCATCTCCTGCTCGGCCATGATCTGCTCCTTACCCCGTTGGGGTTCTTCGGTCTCTTTCAGACTCGTTCATATATTACTTCACTCAAAGGGGATCGGCAAGCCCTGTCATTCCGTCCCTTATAGCGGAAAAATCCTTTTGCATCAATGTGCAATATCTTGCAACGCAGACATCTAAGTCAAAACTACCTTTTATAAAAAGATAATTCACCATCTCATATCATTGTTGTTGCATATCTGCAACACTTATCGGATATGGAATAGCGGAAACACCTTGTCGTTAAATTTGACTCAAGTAATTGATTTAATAGTTTATTTATCCGGAATAGTCACATTGGCACGCCTGATGCATTAAAAAAGGCAACGAACCTGCAACCCTGGAGAGGATCATGAACAACGTAAGCCTCAAAAACGATGGCCAGATGCTGCTGAACGGAAGGCCAGTGAAGAACCGCCCCCTGATGTGCCTCAACCACTCACTGGGCATCGCGGAGGAGTGCACCTTCCGCTCCTACTTCCGGCTCATCGAGCAGTATCCGCCCCTGGCCGAGTTGAGCCCCTTCTTTTCCGGGTATCTCAAGGAGTACCGGGATGCACCCGAAGAGAGATGCATCTGCGAAGACTTCGACTACCTGGAGCTTTCCAAGACGGTCGAGATGATCGGGTTTCCGGGAAAGCCCCGGCTGGAGATATACATCGCGCTCCACGGCATCTGCCAGGAGGGGACCTGCGACATGCGCCACCAGTCTCTCTTCAATCTGCTGGACATGCCCCTGAAGCTGGGGCGGCTCAAGCACATCATCTTCGGAGACCGGGTGGATGTCTTCGAGTTCGAAACCGTCTTCACCCTGTTCGAGTTTATCGACGGGATCGCGTGGGAACTCGGTTTTCACAGCGTCCCCATGACCTGTACCGTCAACCCCAAGGAGGTGTCCCATGTTTGATAAGATCTTGTTTGCCACCACCGCATCTCCGACCTGCGATGCGGCCGCCAATGTCGCATTCGACATGGCCAAGAAGTACGACTCGGAGATAATCGTCTTCCACACCTACGGCCTGCCGTCAAGAGGCTACAGCCCCTTTGTCACCGATGTCCGCACCGGTGATGCAGAGGTGAGCCATGACGCGGACTATGCCGAGTGGGTCAAGGAGGAGATGAAGAACACCTATGCCAAGCAGATGGCAAACGTGAAAAAGGAGGTCCGGTTCGAGACCTGCACAGGCGTACCCTACACCGAGATCCAGCGGCTGGCGAGAAAGGAAGGCGTGGATCTCATCGTCATGGGCGCACACACAAGAGAGGAGGATGTGGGCGCGACCAGGTACCGGAACGTGGTGGGCAGCACCATGCAGCGGGTGGCCAAGAGCGCCCGGTGTCCCGTGCTCATCGTGAGCCGGCCCTGTACCACCTGCTTCTGGTACTTCTCCAACATCATCTTCGGCACCGATTTTTCCAAGGCATCTGATTCGGCCTTTGCCTTCGCACTCAAGACCGCAAACGAGATCGGCTGCAAGATCCATATGTTCCATGCGGTGGATTTGAGCGACATGCAGATGGGCCGGGAGCACGACCAGAAGGAGATCGAGGCCCGGGTCAAGGAGGCCAAAGAGAAGATGGAGGAGCGGTATGTCTCGAAAATGAACGACTTCGACAATTATGATATTGAAATCTGGGAGGGAATTCCCTATGTGGAGATATTGAAGTTCGCCCGGGAGCGCAATGGGGATCTCATCGTCATGGCGCACCACACCCGGGAGATCGATCCGGAAAAAGCCCTGCTCGGAAGCACGGTGGAACAGGTGGTGCTGCGCGCCGCATGCCCGGTGGCCAGCGTCAACCGGCCCGACAAACTCTGATCCGCCGACGATCCGTGCAGGGCTCAATTCAACACGAAAGGGAGCCCACATGAACAAAAAGAAGGTACTGATCGTCGATGATGAAATGGATATGCGGATCTTTCTCTCCACCCTTTTTGAAACGAGCGGCCGCGAGGTCGCGACCGCTCGGGAGGGAAAGGAGGGGATCGAAAAGGCCGGTGAAACAGCGTTCGATCTGATCGTGCTCGATGTGATGATGCCCGGCGAGGGCGGCGTGATGATGTACCGCCGCCTCAAGACCGACCAAGAGTTGAAGAAGATCCCGGTGATCATCCTTTCGGCCATCGCGAAGAAGACTTTTATGCACTATCTGAAGATGTTGAACGCACAGATGACAACCCCCATACCGGAGCCGGACGTTTACATGGAAAAGCCCCCGGAGGCCGAGGAGCTGCTCGATATCAGCCGAAAGCTTCTGGGGGACGAAAAGCGGGACGGCCCGGAATCATCCCCTGAATAAGGGGAGAAGGAGTATGAGATATGGACGGTATGCATGGCTGGGACTGGGAGATCGGCCGGCGGGAGATCGCTGACCTGTCCCGGTGGAAGGCGGAGTATGAGGCGGTTCACGAAACCTGCGTCAGCCCTGACGGGGAGCGGATCGCAGCCCCCGTCAGAACCGGAGAGACGGAGTTCGGCCTCTGCGAAAATGGAGAGCTGTGGGAGGGGGAATTCGACAAGGTCTGGTATGCCCGGTACACGCCGGACGGAAGGCTGACCGCACTGATCTCGGAAATGGGGGAGTGGACCCTGGCCGTTGACGGTGCGGCCTGGGAGGAGCGGTTCGAGTTTCTATGGGACCCGCGGTTTTCCGCAGATGGGGGCCATATAACCGCCGTAGGACAAAAAGGGCGGAAGTATTACGCGGTGACGGACGGGGTTCCGTGGGAGGAGGGTTTCGACAACCTGACGAACCTGACCCAGAGCCCGGACGGGACCCATGCCGCGGCCGCGGTCCAGATCATCCCCATGACCGAGGGCGAGATCTTCAAATTCCAAGGGGGTGTCTATACCGTAGCTGTGGATGGACAGCCCTGGCCCCGGAACTTCGTCAATGTCTGGGAGATGAGCTTCTCCCCGGATGGGAAGAGGGTGGCGGCCGAGGTGCGGATCAACCTCTACGACTACACCATCGTGGTGGACGGGGTTCCCTGGGATACGCTCTTCAAGACGGTCTGGAAGCCGGTCTTCTCCCCGTCGGGAGATGAAGTGACCGCGCCGGTCCGGGCCAACGGGAAATGGACATTGGCCAGAAACGGCGCGCCCATCTGGAAGCGGGAATATACCCAGCTCTGGCACCACGCCTACAGCCCGGACGGATCGAAGATCGCCGCGATTGTCGCGCCCAAATACGGCCGATGGACCGTGGCCGTGGACGATACGCCCTGGAATATCACCTTCGGGGATCTGGTCACGGATCTGGTCTTCTCTCCGGACGGGGGCCGCGTCAGTTGCATCGGCAAGGAGAAGGAGCGTTGGTCCGTCGCGGTCGATGGAAAGCGTTGGGAGGGAGATTACGACATGGCCTGGAGGCCTGTCTTCTCTCCGGACGGCAGAAGGGCCGCGGCAAAGGTCGAAACGAAAAAGAGCTACGGGATTCTGCTGGACGGGAAACCGCTTCCGGAAATGAGCGGATTCGAATCGCTCTGGGACCCGGTCTTTTCTCCGGACGGAGAAAGGCTCCTCATCCGGGGCGTCCGGGAGGGGCAGTATATCCGGGAGGTCATCTCCATTTCCTAGCATCATTTCCATAAGGAGGAAACATCCATACCTTATACAACCTCGTTAGCGGCCACCAAACACCAGCCACTAACCACCACATAGGAGAGAAACATGCATACCCTATATAACCTCGTCAGCGGCCCCCTGGTCTGGGTCGCGTTCATTCTGTTCATCGGCGGCAGCCTCTACCGGATCATCACCATGGCGATCCTGGCAAAGGAGAAGGACGGCGCGGTCTACGCCTATATGGATACCTACCACGCGTTCCGCTCCATTTATCACTGGATCATCCCCTTCGGCAGCCGCAACATGAAGCGAAAACCGGTCATAACATCGGTCGCGTTCCTCTTCCACCTCTGTCTCATCCTGGTGCCGATCTTCATTTTAGGCCATGTGATGCTCTGGAAGGATTCCTTTGACATCGCGTGGTGGTATATGCCGGATCTGGCCGCAGATATAATGACGGTCCTCGTGATCGGGGCCTGCGTCTTCTTTCTGATCCGCCGCCTGACCCAGCCCGAGGTCAAATACCTGACCACAGCCTCTGACTTCGTTCTCCTCGGGATTGTTGCTGCACCCTTCATCACGGGATTCTGGGCCGCGCACCAGTGGCCCGGCATGCGCACCGCTCTGATCCTGCACATGCTCTCGGGCGAGATCATGCTGGCCGCGATCCCCTTCACCCGGCTGAGCCATATGATCTTCTTTCCATTTACAAGAGGTTACATGGGCTCGGAGTTCGGTGCTGTGAAACATGCAAGGGACTGGTAAACCTAAAACAACGGACATCGGCTCAATTCAAGATGTCCACCAAGGAGTCGAATCATGACGGAAACCGTAATCCGATCGAGGAAAATCAAGGAAAAGAAGCGGGTATATCCTCCCCGCCGGCCTGTGCCGGATCTGGGGCTGGACAAGGGCGCGGAGAAGCTGACACCAGAGCGGATCGAGTCGACCATCCGGTCCGTGCTGGATAATGAGACGGGCGCGCGCCTCAAGGTCTATGTGGATACCTGCGCGCACTGCGGCCTCTGTTCCGAGGCGTGCCATTTCTACTGGTCCCACGACGGCGATCCCTCCTACTCTCCGGCCGGAAAGGTGAAGCAGACCATTTCGGAGATCGTGAAGAAAAAGGGAAAGGTGGATGCCGATTTCATCCGTGGGGCCGCGGAGATCGCCTATACCGAGTGCAACCTCTGCCGGCGCTGCTCCATGTACTGCCCCTTCGGGATCGACATCGCCTATATGATGCTCACGGTCCGGCGGATCGCGCATCTGCTGGGTGTCGTGCCCCAGTATATCCAGGACACGGCCCACAGCCATTCGGCCACCATGAACCAGATGTGGGTGAAGGATGACGAGTGGATCGACAGCCTTCTCTGGCAGGAGGAGGAGGCCGCGGAGGAGATCCCGGAGCTGCGGATTCCCCTGGAGAAGGAGGGCGCAGACATCCTCTATTCGGTCATCGGCCCCGAGCCGAAGTTCCGGGCACAGCTCATCTACCAGGCCGCGGTCATCATGCACGAAGCCGGTGTCGATTGGACCATGCCCGCGACACCGGGATGGGACAACAGCGACATGTGCATGTACACCGGCGACAACGAGATGATGGGGAGATTGAAAAAGGTTCACTTCGAGACCGCTATGCGCCTCAAGAACAAGCGGATCGTCATGGGCGAGTGCGGCCATGCGTTCCGCTCCATCTTCGACATGGGGAACCGGTGGCTGGCCTGGAAGATGCCGCCCATTCCCGTGACCCATGCGATCGAGTTCTACGCGGAACTCTTCCGGGACAAGAAGATCAAGGTGAAGAAGAAGTTCGAAAAGCCGGTAACGCTTCATGATCCCTGCAACATCGTCCGGGGCCGGGGGCTGCACGAGATGGCCAGGTATGTGGTCAATGAGATCTGCACCGATTTCATCGAGATGCACCCGAACCGGGAGCACAACTTCTGCTGCTCGGCCGGGGGCGGAGTGATCAACACGGGCCCTCCGTTTAGAAACAAGCGGGTGGAGGGGAACCGGATCAAGGCGGAACAGCTCTTCGCGGCCAAGAGCAAGGGCGCCCAGGTGGTGATCGCGCCCTGCCACAACTGCCACGGCGGACTGGAGGATATCATCCACCATTACAACCTCAAGATGGAACTCAAGTTTCTGGGCGACATCATCTATGAGGTCATGGAGAGATAGGAGGAATAGAGCGATGAAAGCGAAATTGAAACGTCTGCTGCCGGTTCTGATCCTGTTGATGGGTGCCGGGATCTGGATGTCGCCGGCCCTCTCCCAGGAGTATATCGAACGGGTGGCCGACAGCGGATTTACAAAGCACAAACGGGCCGGGGTTCCCTTCTTCCACGACGAGCACAATGAGAAGGCCGGGGTCGAGGATTGCTATATCTGCCACCATGTTTACACGGACGGAGTGATCGACCCGTATGACTCGTCCGAGGGGATGGAGTGTTCCGAGTGCCACTTATCGGAAGGGGATTCGGATCTCTCCCTTGCCCGGGTCTACCATCTCCAGTGCAAGGGGTGTCATCAGGAAAAGAAGGCGGGGCCCGTGGCCTGTGCCGAATGTCACAAGGAACTGTAGGGGGTGTATGATGGCCAAAAAAATTCTAGTGGTTGACGATGATCCCGTGGTCGTGCGATATGTGGTTCAGGTGCTCGAAGACAGCGGATACGAAACCTGTTCGGCGAGCGACGGGGTGGCGGCATACGAGGTGTTGGAAAAGGAGAAGCCGGATCTGATCTCATTGGATCTGGAGATGCCCGAGGAGTGGGGCACGCGGTTCTACCGGCGGTTTTCCAAAGATCCGAACTTCAAGGATACGCCGGTGATCGTTTTAAGCGGCCTTGCAAGCCGCCATCTCTCGATCAAAAAGGCGGTCGCCTTTCTGAGCAAGCCGTTTGATCCGGAGAAGCTGGTGGCCGAGGTGAAGAAGGCGATCGGCGAGCCCTGAAAGAGAAGATGGCCCGTTGAAAATGATCAAGTTCAGGAAACAAAAGTGATCGGGTAATGACGGAAAAGATCCTTTTAATCGATGATGAGCCGGGCATCCGGAAGGTGCTCTCCATCTCTCTTGCGGACTCGGGATACGAGGTCATCACCGCGGAGAGCGGAGAGGAGGGGCTCGAACTTTTTCGGGAGAACCGGCCCATCATCGTGCTCACCGACATCAAGATGCCCGGCATGGACGGCATCGAGCTGCTTCAGCAGATCAAGCGGGAGGACCCGGAGACCGAGGTGATCATGATCACTGGCCACGGGGACATGGATCTTGCGGTGAAGAGCCTGAAGCTCGAGGCCACTGATTTTATCACCAAACCGATCAGCGACGAGGCCATCGAGGTGGCCCTGAAGCGGGCAAGGGACCGGATCGAGACCCGGGAGAAGCTGCGGGCCTATACAGAAAACCTCGAGGACATGGCCCGGCAGCACTCCCGGCGGTATCAGCAGCTATTCCACGAGGCCCCCTGCTATATTACGGTTCAGGACCAAAACCTGCAGTTGCTGGAGGTCAACCGGCGCTTCAATGCCCACTTCGGCGGGAAACGGGGGGATTACTGCTACGAGGTTTACAAGCACCGGAAAACCCCCTGCCCCGAGTGTCCGGTGATCCGGACCTTCGAAGACGGAAAGCCTCACAGCACCGAGATGGTGGTGACCACTCGGGAGGGGGAACAGCGCCATGTGCTGATCCGGACGGCCCCCATCGCAGATGGCGGGGGCCGCGTGGCCCAGGTGATGGAGATGTCCACCGACATCACCGAGATCCGCCAGCTCCAGGACCATCTCGCTTCCCTGGGGATGCTCATCGGCTCCATCTCCCACGGCATCAAGGGGATGCTCACGGGTCTGGACGGCGGGATGTATCTCCTCGATTCCGGTTTTCAAAAGGAGAACGAAGAGCAGATCAAAGAGGGCTGGGAGGTGGTGAAACTGGTGGGCAACCGCATCCGGAACATGGTGCTCAACATTCTCTACTATGCCAAGGAGCGGGATCTCCAGTGGGAGCGGGTGGATGTCAGAAGCTTTGCCGAGGAGCTGGCCCGCATCATCGCGCCCAAGGCCGGCGCACATGATATCAGGTTCACATCCGATATCGACGAATCCGCGGACGCGTTCGAGGTGGACCCGGGGGTTCTCCGATCCGCGCTGCTCAATATCCTGGAGAATGCTCTCGATGCCTGCATCGAGGATAAGGGCAAGACAGATCACCAGATCGGCTTCCATGTCCGCCAGACCGAAGAGGGAGTCATCTTCGAGATCGAGGACAACGGATTGGGAATGGATCGGGAGACCCGGGAGAAGATATTCACCCTCTTTTTCTCCTCCAAAGGAGGCCGGGGCACGGGCCTGGGGCTTTTCATCTCCGACAAGATCATCCGGCAGCACAATGGGGCCATCACCGTGGAATCTTCGCGGGGAAAAGGGAGCCGCTTTCAGGTGAAGATGCCGGTGAAGAAGCCGGAGAATGGAATTCCGGAAAAATCCGGCAGTACGGAAGCATCCGGCGAGAAAAAACAAAAAAGCCGTTTGGATTTCATGGCCGGTCAAATCACCATACCCGAAGATTTTGACAGAATGGGCAGTGACGAATGAATCGCGGAGCCGGGGCCGATGGAGATCCCGCGGTTGACATCTCCCCGATGAAATGAGACGATAAAGCTTTTTTATCCCATTCATCATGAGGAAATGACAATGACAGAAGAACAGGCAAATCCAGATAAGGACATCCGCGTCACCCCCCAACAGGCTCAGATCGCGATTGCCGCTGCCCTGCCCATCCATGTGGCCGAGGCCAAGGATCAGGCCGGCCCCCTGATTGACGCGCTGGAAAATGGCGGCTATACCGAGTTGACGGGCGTCATCCGCCGGATCTGGGACGGAGAGCGGGATTATGCGGCGCTGCGCCAGGGACTGGATGAGGAGGATGCGGCAACAGTGTCGCTGATTCTTGATGCGGTCAACGATCCCCGGGATCTGCAGAAGCTCCTCGAAGCATCGGAAAAGCTCTCCCAAAGCGAACACGACCACGGCGAAGGCCATCATCATGGACATGACCATCATCACGGCCACGACCATTCCCACGGGGAGGAGGGAGACCACTTCTCTCCGCAGCATGCCAAAGTCCTGCTGACCGCGGCCATTCCGGCCCATCATCCCGAGACCCGATCCAAGGCCGAACCGCTGCTGGCCTCGATGGAAGGAAGCGGCCATACCGCGCTGCCGGCCGCGATCCGCCGGATCTGGGACGGAGAACGGGACAGCACCGCGCTGACTCAGGGTCTCGAAAAGGAGGATGCCTTCTTTATCGGAATCGTCCTGCATGCGGTGGAGGATGAAAAATTTCTGGAGGGGCTGATGAAGGCTGCAGACGGGCCTGCCTGAGCCGATCGCTGTATAGAAAATTTCCCGGTCCGGGTTCTTCCGGATGCGGGACCGGCAGCGGATTTTATTCCGCTGCCGGCAGTATGATGGGAAAATGCTACGGGGATTTATGGTGGGAAAAAATCATTGTACTGTTTTCTGTACCGTTTTCTGTGCCGTCTCTATGCGGCTTCTTTCTCCTCTTCTTCCGGATTCTTCCTCTCCGGATTCCTCTCCCCTTCCTGATCTCTCCGGGAAAAGGCGGCCCATAGCTGGCCGAAAATGAGCGGAATCAGGCTCGATCCGATAATGAGCAGCCAAGCCTTCCCCCCCGGATTTACAAGATGGAGTACATCTCCGAGCCACGGTATATAGACGCCGATGAGCAGCAGCCCCGTGCATAGGGCCAGAGCGCCCCAGACATAGGGGTTTGTGGTGATGGTGTTGATGAAGAGGTTCGATCCGCGCTCTCTCATGTTGAAGACATGCCAGAGCCGGCCAAAGGCCAGGCTGAGAAAGGAGACCGTCACGGCCCCCTCTGTATCCATCCCGAGCCATTTAAAGGCCAGCGCAAACGCTCCCAGTACGGCCCCGGCAAAGATCAGGCCGTAGACCATGATGGCGACCCAGTGGTATTTGGTTAGGATCGACTCGTCCGCATCCCGCGGCGGCTTTTTCATGTTTTCCGGATTTCCCTCGCTCAATCCCAGTGCCAGTGCGGGAAAGACATCGCCGATCATATTGAGATAGAGGATCTGCAGGGGCATCAGGGGCAGAGGCGCACCCGCGAGGATGGCAAAGGCCACGATCATGATCTCTCCCACGTTTCCGGAGAGGAGATAGAGGATGAACCTTCGGATGTTCTTGAAGATGGCCCTGCCCTGCTCCACCGCCACCAGGATCGTCTTGAAGGCATCATCTTGCAACACGATGTCTGCGGCCTCCCGGGCCACCTGGGTTCCCCGCAGGCCCATCGCGACGCCGATATCGGCCTTTTTCAGAGCCGGCGCGTCATTGACGCCGTCTCCGGTCATCGCGACGATCGCGCCCTCCTTCTGATGGAGTTCGATGAGGTCGAGCTTCTGCCCGGGGTTGACCCTGGCAAAGATGGGCGTCTTTACCAGCTTTTTCCGCTCCTGGTCCGAAAGCTTTTCCGGATCACTCAGTTCACTGCCGTGGACCACCATCTCCGCATGGCTCAGCCCTTCGACAGAAATGCCCACTTTCTTTCCGATGTTTCTTGCCGTTTCCGTTTGATCGCCCGTGATCATGATCACCCGGATGCCTGCCTTATGGCAGGATTCGATGGCCTGCGGGACATCTTCTCTTGCCGGATCGAGCATTCCCACCAGCCCCAAAAAGACGAGATCCTCGTAGGGTTCGGCCTCCTTGGATTGGACCTGCTTTTGCGCTACGGCCAGAACCCGAAGCCCTCCTTTGGCCATCTCATGGTTTCGATCCCGCCACTTCTGCTTCTCCTCTTCGCTGAAGCTCTCGGTTCCCGCTTCGGTTCTGTAGCTTGTACAGACATCGAGAACCGTTTCGGGCGCGCCCTTCACCGCAACCCGGATGCCTTGGTCCCCGGTGTGGTAGGTGGCCATCATCATGATTTCGGGATCAAAGGGAACCTCACGCACCTCGGACATCTTTTCCAGAAGCGCGTCCCGCTTCATTCCGGCCTTGGCCCCGGCGATCAGAAGTCCGATCTCTACCGGATCTCCCACCGCATCCTTCCGGTTTTCCGGGTTTTCCTCATCAATGGAAGCGTTGTTGCAGAGGACCCCGACTTCGATCATCTCCCTAAGCGGCGCGAATTCCGAAGGATCGACCGATTCCTCCTCCTTTGAAAAACTTCCCTCTTCCAGTCTGACCGCTCCGTCCATGGCCGGTGCGAACTGCGTCACCCGCATCCGGTTTTCCGTAAGGGTTCCGGTCTTGTCGGTAAAGATGACGCTGGTAGAGCCCAAAGTTTCCACAGAAGAGAGGCGGTTTACGATGGCATTGTGTTCGGCCATCCGCCACATGCCCCGGGCCAGAGCGATGGTCGCGACTATGGGCAGCCCCTCCGGAATCGCAGCTATGGCAAGGATGATCGCGGTCTGGATGATCATGAAGGTGTCCTGGCCCCGAATCAGGCCGATGCCGATGAGCAGGGCCGAGACCCCGAAGGTGGCCCAGATCAGCCGGTATGCAAGCTTCTCGAGCCGTTTTTCGATGGGGCTCTCCTCCTCTTCGGCCGCCTCGGCCATTTCGGAGATCTTCCCCAGTTCGGTCTTCATACCGGTGGCGGCCACGATGCCCTCTCCCGATCCCAATGTTACAAAGGTTCCCTTGAAGAACATGCTCTTTCTCTCGGCAAGAGAGGCGTCCCCATCAACGGCCTCGGTATTCTTCGAGACCGGAACCGATTCTCCGGTCAGGGCCGACTCATCGGCCTGCATCCGCTGGGCCTCGACAAGGCGAAGATCTGCGGTGACGATGTCCCCGGCCTCGATCACCACCCGGTCCCCTGGGACGAGCTGCTGGGCCGGGATCTTTTTGACCTCTCCGTCCCGGCGGACCTTTGCATCCACCCGGGCCATCTTCTGCAGTGATTCCAGAGAACGGATCGCCTTCAGCTCCATAACAAAGCCGATGACGATGTTGACCAGAAGCGCGATCAGGATCGCTATGCCGTCGAGCCATTGCCCAAAGAGGAAGGAGATGACCGACGCGCCCAAAAGGAGAAGGATAATGGGGTTTTTGAACTGTTCGTAAAGGATGGCCGCGGCCGATTTCTGTTTGGCGGCTTTTAGCCGGTTCTCCCCATAGGTTTTTCGCCGCTCTTCGGCATCGTTTTCACTGAGACCGTTATCCTTTGCATTCAGGGCATCTGTGACTTCATCGACCGATTTTGCCCAAGGTTTTTCTACGGGAGGGCCGGAATTGGAACCGGATTGCTGCTGTTCGGATGACATATCTCTCCTTGAAGTTTTCGCGTGTTTTCCGCTATTATTGACACTGGTGAGATTCGCGGTTGTTTTACTCTCTTCTTATGGCATGGAAGGGGCGGAGTTCAAAATACGGTCTTTTCGGCATTTTACTCTGGTAAAGCCTGTATATCCGGCAGAACTTTACCCTAGAAAGGGTTCTTATTCCTCGACTTATCAGGATTGAAGCGGTATAGTAGGGCGGGTTTTTAAAAGGACAAAGGACCAAAAGGACGTAAAGGACATAAGGGACAGATGGACGGGATGAATAGACCGGATGAATAGACCGGATGAATGGAATCGGGCAAATGGGGCGGACGGTACTGATGGAAGAAGAATTCATGGAAGAAGAATTCGATTACATGGAACCTGTTGTGGTTCCGATTACGGATACTTTAGACCTGCATACGTTTCAGCCGAAAGAGGTGTCGGATCTCTTGCGGGATTATTTTGAAGCGTGTATAGAAAAGGGGATCTTCACCGTTCGGGTGATTCACGGTAAGGGGAAGGGGTTTTTGAAGAAGGGGGTTCATGGGGCGTTGAAGAAGAACCCCTTTGTGAAGCGGTTTTATGAGGCGCCGTCCGGCTCCGGGGGATGGGGCGCGACGATTGTGGAACTGAAAAGGAGCGAGGATACGGAATGAAAATCATTGTTGCGGGAACCGGCTATGTGGGCCTTGTCCATGCGGCCGTCTGCTCGGAATACGGTCATGAAATCTATGCATACGATAACGATGCCCGAAAGATCGAAGCCTTCACCACCGGAGAGGCCGGCGCGATCGAGCGGTATGTCAACGAGCCGGGGTTGGCCGCTATCATCAGGGAGACCCACGGCAGGTATCTCTTCTTCTCCACGGATCTGGAGTCGATTCTGGAGGGGGCCGATGCGATCTTTCTCTGCCTTCCGACGCCGCCCAATCTTAATGGTTCTACGAACCTGACCTGTTACGATGCCGCGACGCGGCAGATAGCGGATGTCGCGGCCCGGCGGGAGGATACCCGGCGACTGCTCTTCATCAACAAGAGCACGGTTCCCATCGGCACGGCCCGACACCTGGAAGGGATTTTGAAAGAGCACGAGGTAGTGAACTTCGGGGTCTGCTCCAATCCGGAGTTTCTGGCCGAGGGGAATGCCGTGGACGATGCGAGAAAGCCGGACCGGGTGGTGGTCGGCTGCGATCAGGAGCAGGATTTCAAGATCATGCGCCGAATTTACTCCCAGTTCATCCACCATGTCCGGATCAAGTATATCGAAACCACGCCGGAGACGGCCGAGTCGATCAAGTATGTGGCCAATACCATGCTGCTCACATATATCTCCTTCTGGAACGGGGTGGGGGCCAAGATCGGCGAGAGCTTTCCCAACGTCAGCATCGACGATCTTCGGATGGGGGTGACGGCCGATACCCGGATCAGCACATGGGGCTCTTTTGTCAGCAATGGTGCGGGGGGGAGTTGCTTCGGCAAGGATATCTCCTCGCTCATCTATCAGTTGAGAAGGGTCAATGTGAACACCAAGATGCTCGAGGCCTCCTACGAGGTGAACGAGTTCCAGAAGATATATCTGGTGGATCGCGCGATAAACGAGGCTCGATTTGCCTTCAACAACAAGACCATCGCTGTGCTGGGGCTGGCCTTCAAGAAGAGGACCAACGACATGAGGGACGCCTCCTCCATCAAGGTGATCGAATGTCTGCTGGGGCGGGGGGTCGCAAAGATCCATGCCTATGATCCTCTGGCAAACGAGACTGCCCGGGTCTGCTTCGATCCGGAGCGGAACATCCTCTTTGAAAAGATCAGCTACTTCGATTCGGCAAGGGCCGCCATCGAAGAGAGCGACGGCCTTTTCGTCTCATCGGACTGCGAGGAGTTCCGGGGGCTTTCCCGAACCATTGAAGAGACGGTCAAGCCGCCCTATCTGGTCATCGACGGCCGGCGGATGATCCCGGACTATAAGGAGTTGACGGAAAAAGGTTATACCTATATCGCGGTGGGATGTCAGGCCATGACGCGGGACGACTGAGTCTCGTCTATCCCTTGTCGGTCTCCATGATCCGGTAGAGGCGCCAGGCCATGAGGCTGGACGACTGAGTCTCGTCTATCCTTTCTCGGTCTCCATCATCCGGTAGAGGCGCCAGGCCATGAGGCCGGCCCCGGCCACTCCAATGATCAGAATGGCCCAGAGGGTCCACTTCCGCCAGGGCAGGGGGCCCGGTTTTGGTGCAAGCGCGGCCTCTCCGCCCAATTCCACAATTCCCCCGATCCGAACCGGGGCAGGGGAAACAGCCTGTCCCCCTTTCTCCAGGGCGTCGAGCAGCAGGCTGAGAGGAGCTTCCCCGACATCGGCAGCCCGGCTGCCGTAGGCAAGGCGAAAGGGGGGCCTGCCCTGCGCGATAAAGGCGATCTCATGGGGAAGATAGCCGATCTCCAGCTCGGGAATCTCTTCGAAATC
The DNA here is from genome assembly GCA_011390135.1 of Desulfobacteraceae bacterium. Classification (GTDB taxonomy): domain Bacteria; phylum Desulfobacterota; class Desulfobacteria; order Desulfobacterales; family JAABSP01; genus JAABSP01. Next base: position 14,462 of record JAABSZ010000044.1, read on the forward strand.
CCGGGCCGGATGGGAAAGCACGATGCGCCAGTACCTATCCGGAGTCGCTGAGATGCGGACCGGATCGCTCTGAAGCCGGGATTCAGGATTTTGAATCCGCCCCACGTTCAGCCGGTAGAAAAGGCCGCTGCTTCGCAGCTTCCATGAAGTCTCTGCATTCTCTCTCGACAGGATCTCGGCCTGAGCCAGGGAATTGGGCTCTTTAAAATGGAGATCGAGCCGATCGACCGGAAAGAGGCCGCTGGTCTCATATTCGTAAATACCGGGCTTTCCCGGAACCGCCGGAACCGCCTGCCCCGCCATCCGCATCCAACGCCGATCAGGCTCCTGCCGCAGTCCGGAAGGAATTGCGCTGATGCGGCTGATCATCACCCCCTCTTTCCCGGCCGGCCAGAGGATCTTCAGGTATTTCGTTCCGGTTTCCCCTGAAAAGGGAATCCGATGCTCCGCAAGGCGATGCCCCCTGTAATTCATATCCGCAAGCGTAGCATTCTGGTTCAGCATCCGCCAACGGGTCAAGTCATCGCTGCCTTCCACGGAGACAGTGCTGATAAAAGCCTCCCCGGCCCCGAACCACCGGATCTCCAACGCATCGATTCCGCCATCCAGCCGGCTCGCATCGGCCAGATAGGCGTAAAGCACTTTCTCCTCAGGGCTTCCCACCCCTTCGATCTCATCTTCTCCAATTACATCTCCGGTCCCTTCTTCGCCCCAGGTCATTTGGGTCCCTTGGATCCCTTCTTCGCCCCCAGCCCTTTGAGTCCCTCCGGTCCCTTCTTCGCCCCCGGTCCTTTGAGTCCTTTGGGTCCTTTTGGTCCTTTCCTTCGCTTCCCTGGAACTCGGCCCCTTCACCCTTCGAAGAATCGCCCCGGCGCTGTCAGTCCCAAAAAGAAAGAGAATCTCCCCCTTCCCTTCGGAAGCGCTCTCATAGAGCGGAAAAAAGGGCAGTTCCACCGGCTCCTGCCGAACCAGCGGATTCCGGGGCCTCCGAACCGCATGGGAAAGCATCCGCCCCTCTGCATCGAAAATCGCCACATCCAAAAGATCCTTCTGCAAAACCCCCTGATACACCGTCTCCGGAACCGCCAGACCATAAATCGGCCCCCTCCCCTCCGGCTCCAGAAGAAGTCCATCGGCAAAATCTTCGGGCTTCAGCCCTTGGGCAAAACCGACACCCGCCCCTGTCAAAAGGCAGATCAAAAGAGAAAACAACCCAACCTTAAAGCCAATCATCGCGGCTCTTCTCATTCCCTCAGCCCCTCTTCAGCCACTGCATCCCCATCTCCAGGCGGCAGCGGCGCAAAATATCCGATCACCAGCATCAGGACCCCCACTCCCAAAAACGAGACAATCCGGGAGAC
>JAABSZ010000045.1:0-23133 GCA_011390135.1 Desulfobacteraceae bacterium
AGCAGAAGCAAGAGGAAGGCAGATGGCATCGTCGCAGAATTTCTTTTTCGGCTTTTTTGGCGGCTTTTATTTTTTTATGGGTTGCCCGTGAGCTGAAAAAGGTGGAAAGAATCGAAAAAGGCATCTGATCACCGATAGAAGCCACCCCTGTAAGAAGCCATGGGTGAACCCGGCAACGGAACCTGTGGCTTTTTTTGTCTTAGGCTGCGGGTTAAAAAATGACCTGCAGCCTTTTTTGTTCAAAAATCCGTTGGCATACCGCCGGTTTTCTGATAACCAGACCAGAGGCAACAGAAAGGAGAGAGGAGCATCATGATCTACAACATGGAGTACGAGACCCTGCCGAGGGAGGCGCTGGAGGCGATCCAGCTCCGCCGGCTGCAGACCACACTGGATCGGGTCTATGCCACAGTCCCCTTCTACCGGAAACGGTTCGAGGAGGCCGGACTCCGGCCTGTGGACATCAAATCCCTGGAGGATCTTTCCAGGATTCCCTTCACCACCAAGCAGGATCTTCGCGATAACTACCCCTATGGGATGTTTGCCGTGCCCATGGACAATGTGGTGCGGATCCATGCCTCCTCCGGAACCACGGGGCAGCCCACAGTGGTCGGGTACACATCGAGAGACATCGGAACCTGGGCCGAGCTGATGGCCCGATCCCTGGTGGCCGGGGGCGCGACCAGCGGAGATATCATCCACAATGCCTACGGATACGGCCTCTTCACCGGGGGGCTGGGGGTGCATTACGGCGCGGAACGGCTCGGCGCATCGGTGATCCCGGTCTCGGGGGGCAATACCAAGCGCCAGGTGATGATCATGAAGGACTTCGGCCCCACCATCCTCACGGCCACCCCCTCTTATACCCTCCATCTGGCCGAGGTGGCCCAGGATCTGGGGATCGACTTCGCGGACCTCAACTTCAAGTTCGGCATCTTCGGCGCAGAGCCCTGGTCCGAGAAGATGCGGGCCGAGATCGAGCGGAAGTGCGGCCTGTCAGCCATCGACATCTACGGGCTTAGCGAGGTGATCGGGCCCGGGGTCGCGATCGAGTGCCACGAGGCCAAAAAGGGGCTCCATATCTTTGAAGATCACTTCATCGCGGAGATCATCAACCCCGATTCCGGGGAGGTGCTTCCCTTTGGCGAGATGGGGGAGCTGGTCTTCACCTCCATCACCAAAGAGGCCTTTCCGGTGATCAGATACCGGACCCGGGACATCACAAGGCTCCGACCCGAGGCCTGTGTCTGCGGCAGAACCTTTGTGCGGATGGAGAAGGTTAGCGGCCGCAGCGATGATATGCTCATCATCCGGGGCGTCAATGTCTTTCCGTCCCAGATCGAAAGCGTGCTCATGGAGATCGATGGTGTCGAGCCCCACTACCAGCTCGTGGTGGACCGGGAGGGGAACCTCGATGTCCTCACCGTGATGGTGGAAGTGGGCGAGGAGGCATTTTCGGACGAGGTTAAGAAGCTGCAGGATCTTGAGCGGACTATCACCAAAAACATCAAGGATTATTTCGGCGTATCAGCCAAAGTGAAGCTTGCAGAGCCCAAATCGATCGCGCGAAGCGAGGGCAAGGCGGTTCGGGTGATCGACAACCGCAAGCTGTAGCCTCGAAGAACCCATTTTTTAAAAAGGAGGTCTGCCATGCGAGTGGAACAGATTTCGATCTTTCTGGAGAACAAATCGGGACGTCTTGCGGAGGTGACTGGGATTCTTGCCGATGCCGGGGTCAATATCCGGGCCCTCTCCCTTGCCGATACATCCGACTTCGGGGTGTTGCGGCTGATCGTCAATGACATCACAAAGGCCAAGGCCGCGCTCAAGGAGAAGGGCTTTACCGTGGGCAAGACCGAGGTGGTGGCCGTGGAGGTTCCGGACCGACCCGGCGGGCTCTACCATATCCTCTCCCTGCTCCAGAGTTCGGGCATCAATGTGGAGTATATGTACGCGTTTGTCCAGCAGAGCGGCAACAACGCGGTGATGATCTTCCGGTTCGAAGATATCGACCGGGCCGTGGAGCTTCTGGCGGAGAACGGCATCACCGTGATCAACGGCAGCAAGGTCTATACCCTTTAAAGTCTATACCCTTTTAAAATCTATTTTAAAAATCAAGGAGTGCGAGCATGAAAAAAATGTCGGTCAAAACCCTATTGTTGTCCGCAGTTCTCTGTTTTGCGATCTCCGTTCTCATCCTTCCCGGGGCCTGGGCCGAATCGACCTGGAAAATCGGCGGGATCTTCGCGGTCACGGGGCCGGCCTCCTTTCTGGGGGACCCGGAGAAGAAGAGCATGGAGATGATCGTCGAGACCATCAACAAAAACGGCGGCATCGACGGCCGGCCTCTGGAGGCGGTGATCTATGACACCGAGGCGGACCCGACCAAGGCCGTCATGGCAGTAAGCAAGCTGATCAACAGGGACAAGGTGATGGCCATCATAGGCCCCAGCACCACCCCCACCTCCCTTGCGGTCATCCCCGGAGCCCAGCGGGCCGGAATTCCCCTTATCAGTTGTGCGGCCGGCAACGGGATCACCCAGCCCATCAAGCCCTGGATCTTCAAGACGGCCCAGAGCGACATCCATGCGGTGGCGGCCATCTACAACCACATGAAGAAGATGGGCCATACAAAAGTCGGGATCATCACCGTCTCCAACGCGTTCGGCGAGAGCGGCAAAGAGCAGCTCGAATCCCAGGCCCCTGACTTCGGCATCACGGTGGTGCGCGCGGAGAACTTCGGGGCAAAGGATACGGACATGACGGCCCAGCTCACCAAGATCCGGGGGGAGAAGCCCGATGCCATCGTCTGCTGGGGAACCAATCCGGGCCCGGCCGTGGTCTCGAGAAACGCAAGGCAGCTCAATATCGATATCCCCCTCTACCAGAGCCACGGCGTGGCCTCGCCCAAGTTCATCGACCTGGCAGGGGAGGCGGCCGAAGGCATCCTGCTGCCCACGGGAAAGATCCTGGTGGCGGACCTGCTGCCGGATGATGATCCCCAGAAGCCAGTCCTCAAGACGTACATCCGTCAGTTCCAGGAGAAGTATAACAGCCCGGTCTCGGGGTTTGGCGGATACGCATATGACGGGGTCCGGATTCTGGCCGACGCGATAAAGGGAACCGGCGGAGACCTGGCAAAGATCCGGGAGAAGATCGAAAGTACCCGGGACCACGTCGGCGTGAGCGGAACCTTCAATTTCAGCCCCGAAGACCACAACGGTCTGGACCCGTCGGCCTTTGTGATGGTAAGAATTGAAAACGGCACCTGGAAGCTGGTGGAGTAGCCATTTCCCATGGAATTTCTCCAGTATCTCTTCTCCGGGATCACCAGCGGGGCCATCTATGCGGTGATCGCGGTCGGCTTTTCCATGCTCTACAGCGCGACCGATCTGATCAACTTCGCGCATGGCGAATTTGTGATGCTCGGCGCGCTCTGCCTGGTGACGATGAAGGCAATCGGCATGCCCCTGCCGATCGCCTTTTTGAACGCGGTGCTCATCGTGGGGCTGATCGGGCTGATCTTCGAGCGGCTGGCCATCCGCCCCGTAAAGCGGCCCCAGCCCATTGTGCTGGTGATCATCACCGTGGGCGCATCCATCTTTTTTAGGGGGATGGCGATGATCCTCTGGGGCAAGGATACCTACAGCGTCCCCCCGTTTTCAGATCATCCGCCCATCATTATCAGCGGCGCGGCCCTGCTGCCCCAGAGCCTCTGGATTCTCTTCATCGTGCTGGCCGTGGTGGCCTGCCTCTACCTCTTCTATCAGAAGACCTTGACAGGAAAGGCGATGCAGGCCTGCGCGATCAGTAAAAAGGCGGCCTGGCTCATGGGGATTCCCGCAAAATGGATGGTATCGCTCTCGTTTCTGCTCAGTGCGGCGATGGGCGCGGTGGCCGGGGTGATCATCGCGCCCATCACCATGTGCAGCTATGACATGGGAACCATGCTGGGCCTCAAAGGCTTCTGTGCGGCCATGCTCGGGGGGCTCGGCAGCCTCTGGGGCGCGCTGCTGGGAGGGTTTCTGCTCGGGATTTTAGAGGCGATGGGGGTCGGATTCTTCTCCTCCTCCATCAAGGATGCCATCGCGTTTCTGCTGCTGCTCTTCATTCTCTATGTCCGGCCCGGGGGGATTATCGGTGCGGTGCAGGCAAAGCGGTTTTAGTGTGAAGATTCCCTCTTTTCTGGGGCCATCTCTCCCCTATCTCCTATTTGCCGGTGCGATCGCGCTTGTGGGCCTATGGGTGGAGAACTTCTATTACCTGCAGGTGCTCACCTTTATCGGGATCAATACGCTGGTGGCTCTGGGGCTCAACATGCTCATGGGGTATGCAGGGCAGATCTCTTTGGGCCATGCCGCGTTTTTCGGCATCGGGGCCTATTCCACTGCGATCCTCACGGTTCATTACGGCCTCTCTCCCTGGATGGGTCTTGCCGGAGCCATCGGAATCACCGGCATTGTGGCACTGGTGGTGGGGCTGCCGACTCTGAAGCTTTCCGGCTACTATCTCGGCATGGGAACCTTGGGATTCGGAATGATAGTCCACATCCTGTTTCGGGAGTGGACCTCCATGACGGGCGGAGCATCAGGCTTTGTGGGGATTCCGCCCCTCTCCGTGGGCAATTATACCTTCTATTCCCCGACGGCCTATTTCTCTCTGGTCTGGGGGACCGTGCTCATCGGGGTGATCATCTGCAGGCGGATCATAGACTCCCGGATCGGACGGGCATTGCGGTCGGTCCATGACAGCGAGGCCGCGGCCCGGGCCATGGGCATCGACACCCATATGCTGAAGCTGCAGGTCTTTGTGCTGAGCGCGCTCTTTGCCAGCGTGGCGGGGTTTTTGTATGCCCACTTCGTCACCTTTATCAGCCCCGGGACATTTGATTTTCTCACATCGGTGAGGATGGTGACCATGGTGGTCATCGGCGGCATGGCCAGCATCTGGGGAGCGCTGCTGGGCGCGGCCCTGCTCACCCTGCTGCCGGACTGGCTCCATACCTTCTCGGAGTTCGAGATGGTGGTTTACGGGCTGATCCTGATGGTCGTGATGATTCTGCTCCCCCAGGGGCTGACCCGGGGGATTCTCGATCTCTGGGAAAAATCAAAAGGGGAGGATATCGATATTAAAGGGGAGTCTGATGGCGATTCTTTCCGTTGAATCCCTGAGCAAGTCCTTTGGTGGGGTGCAAGCCCTGCAGGATGTCACCTTCTGCGTGGAAACGGGCCATATCTGCGGTCTGATCGGCCCCAATGGTGCGGGAAAGACAACCCTTTTCAACCTGATCACCGGCTTTTACGCGCCCGATTCGGGCGCGGTCCATTATCGGGGGCGAACCCTTCAGGGGCTCCCCTCCCACCGGATCGTTGGTCTGGGCATCACCCGAACCTTCCAGAATGTAGAGCTGTTTTCCAGCATGTCAGTTCTCGGCAATGTGATGGTGGGCCGCCATGTCCGGACCCGGTGCGGCTTTTTCCGCGCGATCCTGAAGACCCGGGGGGCAAGAGCCGAGGAGGCCGAAACCCGAAACGCGGCACTGGAACTGATCCGGTTCGCAGGGCTGAAAGGGGACCCGGAGGCCCCGGCCGCCGACCTCCCCTTTGGCTGGCAGCGGCTGCTGGAGATCGCCAGAGCCCTCGCGTCCGAGCCTTCCCTTCTGCTGCTGGACGAGCCGGCCGCGGGCCTCAACGCGGTGGAGACCGCAGCCCTTGGAGACCTGATCACAAAGATCCGGGACCGGGGGGTGACGGTGCTGCTGGTCGAGCATGACATGAGCCTCACCATGCGGGTGAGCGACCGCGTGGTGGTGCTGGATCAGGGGCGGCTTCTGGCCCAGGGAGCCCCGCGGGAGATCCAGTCAGACCCCGAGGTCATGGCCGCGTATCTGGGCCGGCCAAAGGCGGCTGCAGATGCTTAGAGTCCGGAACCTCAAGTGCTTCTATGGCCGGATCATGGCCATCAAGGGGATCAGCCTTTCAGTGCGGGAGGGTGAACTGGTGACGCTCATCGGAGCCAACGGCGCGGGCAAGAGCACCTTGATGAATGCGATCTCCGGGATGCTGCCGGGCTGGAGCGGCGAGATCCTCTTCAGAGAGAAGCCCCTTTCGGGCCTGGAGCCGCCGGCCATCGTCAGAGGGGGGATCAGCCTCGTTCCCGAGGGGCGGCACATCTTCGGCCCCATGAGCGTTCTTGACAATTTAAAGATGGGCGCGTATACAGTATATCGGAAGCAAAGACGGGAAGCTGTCTCCGGGGACATGGAGATGGTGATGGAACTATTCCCCATTCTCCGGGAACGTTCGGGGCAGCCGGCCGGAACATTATCGGGCGGAGAGCAGCAGATGCTGGCGATCGGCCGTGCCCTGATGTCGCGGCCAAAACTGCTGCTGCTGGATGAGCCCTCTATGGGGCTGGCCCCGCTTCTGGTGGAAAAGATCCTGAATACCCTTACCACCCTGAAGAATCAGGGGTTGACGATCCTGCTGGTGGAGCAGAATGCCCAGGCCGCACTAGGGATCGCGGACCGGGGGTATGTGCTGGAGACGGGCAGAATGGTCCTGCAGGGTCCGGCCGCGGATCTTCTGGAGGATGAAGAGGTGAAGCGGGCCTATCTTGGAAAGGATTACGATGAGTTCTACGAGGATTTCTGACGGAAAGGACCCCGATGCCCGGCGCCAGCTCCAACTGGAACGGCTCCAGAGCACCTTGAACCGGGCAGTCAAAAACGTCCCCTTTCACCGAAACCGCCTCCGGGAGGGGGAGGAACTCGGCGCGGAATCTTTCGAAGCCTTCTCCCGGATTCCCTTCATGGAGCGCAAAGACCTGGGGCAGCACTATCCCTACGGCCTCTTTGCGGTCCCGCTAAGAGACATCGTCCGCATTCATACCGCACCCGGAACCGCGATCCATCCCACTGTCAGCGGCTATACCAAACAGGATCTCTCCATCTGGCGGGAGGCGTTGGCAAATGCCCTGACCGCAGCCGGCGTCACTCCCCACGACATCCTCCAGATCTGTCTCGATTCGGGGCTGGCCAACTGGGGCCGGGACTACAAAGACGCAGCAGAGGCCATCGAAGCCGGCGTCATCCCCAATACTCCCCTGTCGATCGAAAAGCAGGTGATGGTCCTAAGAGACTACAAGACCTCGGTACTCATCACCACACCGGCCATTGCAGCGCAGCTCATCGACCATATCTTCGACATCGACCTCAACCCCACAAGCCTCAATATCAAAACATTGATTTTGGTGGGGGAGGCCCCGGACACCGAGGCGCGCTCCCGGATGGCCGCGCGGCTCCATGTCTCCACATGGCTCCACTATGGCCTGAGCGAGATCCCGGGGCCTGCCATCGCATTTGAATGCGGGCAGCACGAGGGGCTTCACGTCAACATCGACCATTTTCTGCCGGAGATCGTCGATCCGGCCACTGGTGAAAGCCTTCCGGACGGAGAACCCGGGGAGCTGGTCATCACGACCCTCACGGCACGGGCATTTCCCCTGATCCGCTTTCGGACCGGAGATCGGGCCCGGCTTATCCCCGGGGAGTGTCGCTGCGGTTCCGATCACCTCCGGATGGAGTGGTTCGGCACTCGCACCGACGATCTCTTCTCCATCGACGGCGTGAAGGTGAGCCATGATCAGATCGGCAGTTACATATCCGGAGTGATGGGGGAGTCTCCCGATTTCACCCATGCGGTGCGGCAGGGGGAGGGAAACCGACCCTACCTGGAAGTCCGGGTGGCTGTGGATGATGCTCTCTTTTCCGATGAGATCAAGATGCTGGAGGCGGTCGTGCAGAATACCGAACGGATGCTCCGGGAGAATCTGGGAGTTCCTGTCCAGGTTCGGCTGCGGGAGCGTTCCGGTGAAAAGCAGGCCGGATAAACTCTGAAATTTTCCCGATTAAGATAGCAAATCGTTTGACACAACCCCTAAAAACGGTTTATATTTTAATCCGTTTGAACTTTTAAAAAAATGCCTTTACCATGATTCAGAATAAAATGGCGATTCAATTTATATGGGGTTCTGCGCTGGTGGCGGCAGGCGTCGGGATATTTATCGCCCTGCCCCGGAAGATGGCCCAGCTCTCTCAGATGGAATATACAGATTTTTATATCCTTTTTACCCGCCTCTGCTTTTATCTGATCGCCCTGCTGCTGATCGGCGGGGGGGGCAAAAAGCTCTACGATACGTTTCGGATCTGGGATGGAGTTCGGTCAAAAGTGCAACCAAAAGAATGATCACCTTAAAATGATCGCCTTTAACGGTATAGATTAGGATTATGCCAAGAAATGCCGAAACCAGTACAAATGTAAGGACGCTGGAGGCGAATGGCGCCAGTAGTTCGGCCAGTCAGAAGCCGAACAATGTTCGACCGTTGCGGGTACAGGACCCCAAGACGCCCCGGCCCGACATGCAGTTCAAAATCCAGCTCCAGAAGATTGCGAGCAAGATCTATGGAGCCAAAAATCTGCATGAGATCCTCGTCAGCCTTGTCGTGGATATTGCCGATCTCTTCAAGGCGGAGCGGATCACCATCTATGTGCTCGACGGCGAGAAGCGGGAACTCGTCTCCCAATACAAGACCGGAAAAGAGACCAAGGAGATCCGCACCAAGGTCTCCCCCGAGAGCATCTCCGGCTATGCCGCGCACCGGCAGAAGCTCGTCAATATCAAAAATGCCTATGATGACAAGGAGCTGACCGCCATCGATCCCGATATCAAGTTCAACAAGAGCTGGGATCAGAAGAGCGGTTTTGTCACAAAGCAGGTGCTGGCGGCCCCCATATTTTTTCAGCGGTATCTGATGGGCGCGATCCAGCTCATCAATCACAAGGACGGCACCCCGTTCTCGAAGCTGGATGAGAAGGCCCTGATGGAACTGGCCAAGATCATCGGCATCGGGCTCCATAATCTCAAAAGAAGCCAGCGCCAGTCCAATCACAGGTTCACGCACCTGCTGCAGAACCACATCATCTCTCCCAAAGACCTGAAAGCGGCTCAGGAAGATGCGGCCCGGAACCGGGATGAGATCGAAAACATCCTGATGAACCGCTACAGCGTGGGCAAGAAGGACATCGTCGAATCCCTGGGCAAATATTACGGGGCTCCGGCAGTCGAATACAATGAGGAGACCCCGATTCCCAAGGATCTTCTCCGGGGGGTCAAGGTCCCCTTTATGCGCAACAATCTCTGGGTCCCCCTGCGCATCGAGAAGGACAAGATCATCATCATCATCGATGATCCCCAGAATTTCCAGAAGATCGGCGCGATCAAATCGGTCTTCCCCAACAATCCTCTGGAGTTCGTTGTTTCGACCAAAGAGGATATCCTGGAGTATATCCAGCTCTTTACCGAGGGGAAGAAGAAAACCGCGCCCGAGCCGGCCGAGATCGATTTCGATGCCCTTTCAGAAGAGCTGTTGCAGGTTGTCGATGATGATGACGCTTCTGCTGATGATGACAATCGGGTCACCGAGGAGAGCAGCGCGGTGGTGAAGCTCGTCAACAAGATCATCATCGACGCATTCCAGAGCAATGTCTCGGATATCCATATCGAGCCCCAGCCCGGCAGGGAGGACGTAAAGATCCGAACCCGGATCGACGGCGCGTGCCAGTGGTATCCCATGAAGATCCCCTATACCCATCGGAATGCCATCGCCTCCCGGATCAAGATCATGTCGGGGCTCGACATTGCGGAACGGCGCAAGCCCCAGGACGGCAAGATCCCCTTCAAAAAGTACGGCGGACTCGATATCGAGCTTCGTGTGGCCACCATCCCGACTCAGGGAGGGATGGAGGATATCGTCATGCGTATCCTCGCTGCCGGCGAACCCATCCCCTTTGACAAGCTCGGCTTTGCCGACATAAACCGAAACCGGTTTCTGGAAATCATCAAGCAGCCCTACGGGATCATCTTCGTCTGCGGCCCCACCGGTTCCGGTAAGACCACCACGCTTCACTCGGCCTTGAAGGTCATCAACACCGTGGACAGGAAGATCTGGACCGCGGAGGACCCGGTTGAAATCACCCAGAAGGGTCTGCGCCAGGTGCAGATGCAGCCCAAGATCGGCCTCAACTTCGCGTCTGCCATGCGCGCCTTTCTCCGTGCTGACCCGGACGTGATCATGGTCGGTGAAATGCGGGACAAGGAGACGACTGCCATCGGCATCGAGGCCTCCCTCACGGGCCACCTTGTCTTCTCGACTCTGCATACCAACTCCGCGCCCGAGAGTATCACCCGTCTTCTGGACATGGGGATGGACCCCTTCAACTTTGCCGACGCGATGCTCGGGATTCTTGCCCAGCGGCTGGTCCGGACCCTCTGCAAGGACTGTAAAAAGCCTTACACCCCCAACAAACAGGAGTACGAGATCCTGGTCCGGGAGTATGGGGAGAAGGATTTCCACAGGAACCTGAAGATCCCGCTCAGCGATGTCACCCTGTACAAGCCTGAAGGGTGCGACAAGTGCAACAACACCGGATACCGGGGCCGGATGGGCATCCATGAGCTGCTGGTCGGCACGGACGAGATCAAGAAGCTGATCCAGACCCAGGCCCGGGTCAAGGACATTCAGACGCAGGCGATCGAGGAGGGGATGCGGACACTGAAGCAGGACGGCGTTGAAAAGGTCTTTGGCGGTGCAACCGATCTGTTGCAGGTGAAGAAGGTCTGCATCAGCTAAAGCGCGGGAACGGGAAAAGGATTTCTCTTTCGGTTTTCCCCGGATTTTTCCATATCAGATTTTTCCATCAGATTATTCTATGCCGGATTTATCCATATCAGAGGCCCGCTTGTGGGGTCTCTTTTTTTTTGCCGCGTCCAAGAATATTTCGAGATGTTTTTTATATTCATCGTAGGCTTTCCTGGACTCGGCTGCATCCAGGGCCGCTTTTCCGGCAATAATGGCATCGTCGTACCGGCCGTTGACATAGTAGCTCTGTGCGAGGGTATCGAGGATATACGGTGCGTGGAGGACTTCCAGTGCCGCCTGGGCCAGGGTAAGAGACCGTTGGGGATCTCTGTAGGATTCCTCTTCGCAGGTCGCGTAGAGCCATGCCAGGTTGTTCAGAGCATGGGCGCTTTTGGGGTTCTTCTCGATGGCCTGTTCATAGGCGCGGATTGTTTCACCGTACTCATTTCCGCGGTAATAGTGATCCCCGAGCATGCTGTAGAGATTGGCATTGCCCCCGGTTCTTTCGATCTCCCTCAAAAGGATCGTCTCGAGAAATCGGGCATTGAGCCGCTCTCCGGTCTCCCCGTAGTTGAGGTGGTATCCGATCCCGGCCAGTATCAGCATGGCCGCAACATAGACGCCGATCCCCCTTTTCACCTTCCGCTCGTGCCGGTCGATCCAGGAGCGGTCCATCTCGCATTTCTTTAAAAAATCGATCCGCTGGGTGATGCTGAAGTGGTGCCAGTTCGGCTTGTCCGGGGACTGGCCGCTGGAGAAGGCGATCTTCTCGAAGGTGGTGATCAGCGGGACTGCGCTGTTGAAGAGCGTATAGACGTAGGTGTCGGCCTGGCGCTCGAAGTTTCGCATGAAAAAGCCGAAGATGTAGCGGAAGTAGATGAGAAAGATGGTGATGGTGATGATGGTGAAGAGGGCTGAGGTGACGGCCGCCTGATTGAAGCCGGTGACGTTGATGAAGCGGTAGAAAGGCTCGGCGTAGAGGATCGCGTAGATGATCAGGTCGAAGGTCGCGTAGGTGAGCAGCATGTAGCCCACAAAGAAGAAGAGGTAGAAGAGGAGATGCTTCCGCTTGATATGGCCGATCTCGTGCGCGATCACCGTATCCACCTCTTCGGGTCTTAAAAGGCTGATCAGGGCATCGGTCACGAGGATATACCGGAACCATTTCACCAGCCCCATGACGCCTGCCGTGATCATCCGGCCTTCGAAGATGGGCCAGTACAGGATGTCATTGTAGTCGAGTTCGGCCTTTTCGCAGATCAGCTCGATCCGCCGGCGTACAACTCCCGGCTCCATGGGCCGGCACCGCCAGAACTTCTGGATCAGCAGTGGGCCTGCAACCGCGACCAGGATCAGAAAGACGAAGAAGTAGATCATCTCCCCCCCGGTGGTGGAGAGAAACTGCTTTGGAGCTTGGAAGGGGAGAAAGTAGATGATGTCGGAGACGCCCGATAGGATCAGCCAGGGCAGAAGGATCGGGATGGAAAAGGAGATGTTGGAGATCACATAGGCCAGGGCCGAGAGTTCCGATGAATAGAGCTTGCGGTAAACCCGGTGCGCGAAGTACCAGACGATGGCCAGATATCCGATGAAAAGCCCCAGAAAGATGAGGGCCTTGAGGGTCGGGAAGGCCGCGAGAAGTGCATATCCGGTGAGAAAGGAGGATAGATCCAGCAGATAGATATTGATGGCAAAGAGAACGATGGCCATGATCGACTGCCGGGTGACGATCCCGTTGAAGCGCTGGTCCAGCCGGTGATCCATTCGAAAGAAGCTCTCGTCAAAGAGGCGTGACTCCAGCTTCCGGAACTGTGCCCAGGTGATCAGGGTAAAGATCCCGGTCAGCGATATGAAGAGGGCAAGGGTCTCCGGCAGGGAGAAGTTGGTCTCCTGGGTCGGCTGATAGGTGGTGTAGATCAGCAGGACGATGATGAAGTATATGAAGTTTCCGAACATATAAATATAAGCAGGATCTATTCGCGGTTGAAGTAGCGTTCTTTTTCGCTGTAGATGCAGCCACAGTACTGCTGCCGGTAGAGCCCCAGCCGTTTGGACGCCTCGATGCCTGTTTTCCAGCCCTCCCGGAAGTCCTGATAGTGAAAGGGAACTCCGGCTGATTTTCCGGCCGCCTCGCCGATCTCCCGGATGAGGTCGTGCTGCTGGAACTTGCTGTAGAGGAGCGTAGTGGAGAAGGCGTCGAACTTTCCCCGCTTGGCCATCAGTGCTGTTGCCGTCAGCCGTTCGTGGTAGCAGATCCGGCAGCGGTGGGACTCCCGGAAGACAATCCGCCGGAGAAATTCCTCCAGATCGTACCCCTTCTGGACGATCACCTTGAAATCCATACTCTCCGCGTAGTTCAGGAGGGTCTCCTCCCTTCTTTGGCATTCGGTGTAGGGGTGGATGTTGTGGCGGTAGAAGAAGCCCATCACTTCAATCCCCTCGTTTCGCAGGACATCCAGCGGGTAGATAGTGCAGGGGCCGCAGCAGGTGTGCAGGAGCAGCTTCATGCGCGGGCCCCGAAGATCGCGGTGCCGATGCGCACCATTGTAGCGCCCTCTGCGATCGCGGCCTCGAAGTCGCCGGTCATGCCCATGGAAAGCTCTTTGACGGAGATGTTTTCAATATTCAATGCGGCCATCTCATCTCTCAATTCGGCAAGTCTTCGGAAATAGGGACGAGCCCCTTTTGGATCGTCGAAGAAAGGGGGCAGGGTCATAAGCCCCTGGATCGAAATATTGGGGAGCTGAGAGGCTTCCTGAAGAAGTTCTCTCAGGTCTTCGGGGGCAGTCCCCGATTTTGTTGTCTCGCCGCTCACATTGACCTGGATCAGGATCGGCTGGACCTTTCCGAGCTTATGGGCCTGTTTGTCCAATTCGGCCGCCAGCTTGATCCGATCAACGGAATGGATCAGATCCGCGAACCTCACCACATACTTGGCCTTGTTGGTCTGTAAATGGCCGATGAAGTGCCAGGATGCCGGGGTCTCTTTGAGCGCTTCGACCTTTTCCCGGGCCTCCTGGATGTAGTTCTCTCCCAGTATATGCGCCCCGGCCTGGACCGCCTCCCGCACCCTTTCAGCAGGCACGGTCTTTGAAACCGCGATCAGCCGGATCTCGTCCGGATCTCTTCTGGATTCGATGGCCGCGGCCCTGATGCGTTCTTCAATGGCTGCAAGATTATGTTCAATCATTTTCCTATGGTTCAATTTTGAGATGTAGCTCTACATGCCCTTTATACGGGTTTTAAACCATATTCAAATACCGGAACCTTTATCATTTTATGAGGTTCCGTTTCCATTTTAAGCATGTTATCAATCTGCTTTGCTGTTTTAGGTTTTATTACTTTTTCACCACATTGAATACATACTCCGACAGGGACATTCTCAAAAACATAGAGATTACCTTTCCACCAGATCTCACGAGAAATATTCTGTTCTTTAACCACCCCTCTGCAATAATAGCAGTCACTGTATTCACTCATTGCCACCTCTCTTATCTATCGGTTTCTGACACGAGGATTCTTCCATTTTGGCATCTTAGGAATATAAACTGTAATAATAAACAGATGATTCAGCGAGTTTTTGCCACATACAATATGAACTGGCAAACTTCCCGGGGTATCACCGTAAATCAGACAGCTTTCTCCTCTTTTATCAGACGGATATTTTTCGATAATTTCACAATTATTCAAAACATACTCAATATCTTCGATTGTAAGTTCATCATTCAGCCTTTCATCATCTGCGTGAATTGATATCTCATATGTTTCGTTTTTTACTTCATTCCTTATATACTTAATTGTTGTAAACATTTAACTTTTTATAACTGTTTTTTTGCCTGTAATAAAACGCTTAACCACCAGCCACAAATCACCATCCACGCAAGATTTCGTTTGATAATCGATTTTTTTCGTATATTGACGGAGGTATAGGTTCGCCATGCTTTTTCAAGCTTTCCAAATATCCGGTAATGGCATCTTTTATATTGGCAAGCGATTCTTCTCGTGTAGCACCTTGAGAAATACATCCGGGCAAGGCAGGTACTTCAGCCACAAACATTCCATCTTCATCTTTATCAATAAGAATTCTAAACTTCATGTTTTATAACCATCTTAAATTTTTAATATTTACGATTTTTACTTAAATTTACGATTATCCGAACGCTCCGGAAGAGACATTTTCGGGCCGGTTCAGATCAAAGCCGTTCCCGCTGCAGAATCCCGCAATCCCCTCCCGGATCAGGGTTTCGATCACCTCGCAGACCGGCAGCCCAACCACGTTGGTGTAGGAGCCGTTGATGCTTCTCACCAGAATAATCCCGAATCCCTGTATGCCGTATCCGCCGGCTTTGTCAAAGGGCTCGCCGGTCTTTATGTACCAGTCGATCTCGGCATGGGTCAGCGTTTTGAAAAGCACCTCGGTTCGAACGGATTGGGAAAACCGCTTTTCCGCGCTCTCCGAACAGATGCAGAATCCGGTATGAACTTCATGGGTCTGGCCGCTGAGCTGTTTGAGCATTTCAAAGGCTTCTGCATCCGAAGAAGGCTTCCCCAGGTTTTTGCCTTGGATCATGACTGTTGTGTCCGCGCCGATGATCCAACTGCGGGGGTATCGGGCAGATACCTCGAGGGCCTTTCCCTGGGCCAGCTTCCGGACATACTCTTCGGGCGCATCCCCGGGTTTGAAGGGAACGGCCTCCTCGTCGAAACGGCTGGGAATTACCGAAAAGGAAAGCCCAGCCTGTTCCAGCAGATAGCGTCGCCGGGGGGACTGGGATGCAAGGATCAGGATCGGATCTTTGGAATCGTCTGTGGTCATCTATTCCATCGACTTCAGGAATTCATCGGCCTCCTGAACCGAGCTGCGGATATCGTCGATCAGGGACTGGACCTCGATCTCGATGCCCGCGGCCTCCTGCCGAAGTACTCCGATGGCCCTGGCGTTCAGGTTGTGCTTCAGATAGAGTACATAATCCTCCAGCTCGTCCAGCACCGGAGTCATTTTGGCCTGGGCTTTGGTCATGGTCTTGTGGAGGTTTTGAAAGCGTCTGCGGGTCTCGCTCAGGGATTCCCGGCTGTTGGCCCGGAATTTGGCGTTGTCCATCCGCTCGATCTCGGCCTCCCACTCCGCAAAGAGGTCCGCCGCGATCGCCTCAGCCTCTTTTATCCGGGCTCTGACGGCCTGTGCCCGATTCTGGGCGCCCTCGTAATCGCCCTTCAACTGAACGTAGAATTCCTCCAGCTCTCCGCCTTCGAATCCGTAGATCTCCTTGATCCGGGTCAGCACCTCCTTGAACTCCTCGGATGCCTCCTCCTGTGCGGCCTTGGCATCCTCCACATTGTCTTTCAGCAGGTGGCGCTTCTCCTTGCCGAGCTTCTCCCAGAACGCGTAATAGGTCTTCTGGCATCCCGTAAAGAGCAGCAGAAGGACGAGCAGGGTCAGAAGGGAAATAATAGGTTTGGCGATGGATTTCAAAACATCCTCCATTTGTTCCATAAGTTTTACAGGGTTTGAATGGCATAGCCCGAGAGCTGCAGCTCCCGCCGAAGCGCGTCGATATGATTGCTGCTCCGGGTCTCCAGTTCCAGCTCCACGCAGGTGCTGTTGATGGGCAGGTTCTCCCGGTTCCGGTCGTGATAGATGTGGAGAACATTGGCCTTGAGCTGCGCCACCCGTTCCAGCAGCTTCGCAAGAGAGCCGGGGGTGTCGCTCAGGGTCACGCAGATCCGCATGATCCGGCCGTTTCGAAGCAGCCCCCGGTTGATGATCCTTCCCAGCAGAGGGCTGTCCACATTGCCGCCGCTGATGACCAGAACCGCCTTCTCCGCCGGAGAGATGGAGATTTTCCCCTCGATGAGCGCGGCCAGGGGAACCGCGCCGGCTCCTTCAGAGAGGACTTTTTTCCGCTCCAGCAGCATCAGCAGGGCCGCTGCGATCCCCTCTTCACCGACAAGGACGATCTCATCCACATGCTTTTCAATGAGGGAAAAGTTGCACTCGCCGATCTGCTTTACAGAGATGCCGTCTGCAATGGAAGAACCCGAGGAGACCTGAATGCGTCTCCCCTGGCGCCTCGATTCATAGGCCGAGGGGCAGATGCCGGTCTGTACGCCGATCACGCGGATCTTGGGCCGGATGGCCTTTGCAGCAGCCGCGATGCCGGAGATGAGGCCGCCCCCGCCGATCGGAACGATCAGCAGATCCGCATCCTTCACCTCCTCTAAAATCTCCAGCCCGATGGTCCCCTGGCCGGCGACGATCTCGGGATCATCAAAGGGATGGATAAATACCCCGCCCTCTTGGGAAAGAGAGTGCGCCTTTTCAAGGCTCTCTTCGATGCTCTGGCCGTAAAGGATGACCTCGCCCCCATAGCCCCGGGTGGCCTCCTGCTTGGAGATGGAGGCCCATTCGGGCATGACGATGGTTGCAGGGAATCCTGCCTCCTTTGCTGCCAGAGCCACCCCCTGCGCATGATTGCCCGCAGAGGCCGCGACCACGCCTGCAGATCCGATTTTCTCCGCTGCCATTGCCATCTTGCAGGTTGCGCCGCGAATCTTGAAAGAGCCGGTTCGCTGGAGGTTTTCGAGCTTTAGAAAGATGCTGCCGCCAAAGGTTCGGCTCAGAGTGGGGGAGTGGACCACGGGGGTCCGAAAGATCCGGCCCTTTAGAAGCGATGCAGCCTCTTGGATGGCTTCAAGATTTACCATCCGCGGAAAACCTCCTTTTTTCGCAAATCTCTCATAATCTTAATGATCCTAATGAACAGGGAGAGTTTTGTCAATCGGTACACCTCTCAATTCGCCGAAACATCTCCTCGATACTTGGTGAAGATTCGGTTTTTCCGGCCAGATAATCCTCCGTGGCCCCCTTTTCCGCAGATTGCCACTCCTCTTGTTGGCAGCGAGATTTGTCACCATCTCTAAAACGAGATTTGTCACCATCTCTAAAAATGGGTCTATTTTTCATCATCCGTCGTTTAAAGCCGTCAGAACGAGCCGCACCCGTTCCGGGATCGACACAACCGGAACCCGGATGAGATCGTATCCGAGGCTGTGATAGGCTGAACTGAGGAGCCAGTCCAGTCTCTGCGCCCGCTCCTCGTCCTCTGCCCGGACCCGATCCTTTTGGAATTTGAGCGGTTCGAAGAAGAATACCCGTTCATACCGGTATTTTCGGGCAAAAGCCAACGGCTCTTCCGGGTCCAGGCCGTCCATTCGATAATAGGCGACGCTGTCCGGCAGGGCCCGGTCCAGAAAGACCCGCTCCTCCCGGGGAAGCCCCTCTTCGGATCGGATCTTCCGGTGGAGGATGTTTCGCTCGAAGGTCAGCAGGTCCGATCGGATCTCCTCGATGGTTCTGCCCTTGTCCAACTCCTCGTCGATATAGGCCCGGGCCTCCTCCAGAGCCGTCTGAAAACCCTGGCGCGCGAGGATGTCGATCACCGTGGTCTTTCCGGAACAGGGCGCGCCCGTGATCACGCACCAGCGGGTCCGCAGGGGAGGGGGGAGAGGCAGGTCCATCTTCAGAACCTGTTTTTACCCGTACATCCTGAGATAGTTGGCAAAGAGCCGGGGATGAACCCTGGAGAAGCGGTCGAAATCGGCAGACAGGGCAAGCCCCGGAACAATGGCTCGGACAACGGGAATGGA
Organism: Desulfobacteraceae bacterium; assembly: GCA_011390135.1. Classification (GTDB taxonomy): domain Bacteria; phylum Desulfobacterota; class Desulfobacteria; order Desulfobacterales; family JAABSP01; genus JAABSP01. Next base: position 18,347 of record JAABSZ010000045.1, read on the forward strand.
GAGGTCTGACCGGGTGATCTCCACATAGATGGGCGCGGCGCGGTTTTCCGTCAGCAGCCCCTCCAGAAGCTCGAGGTCGGTTTCGGCACGGCCCGTGGAGAAGTCCGGCAGATCCTCCAGCTTTCGAGCCGGAAGATCGGGCGGCCCCGGCAGTGAGGGAGGCCCCGACGGAAAAGGGTAGGGCGTTTCGGTCATCGCGGAGAGAAGCGCCCGCCGGCCGTTGAGATGCGCGCCCACACCCTTTGCAATCTCGCCGTCAGGGCCGATCACAAAGGATTTAAAGCAGGGAACCCCAAAGGCCGAGGTGATCTCCTGAAACCAGACCTGCACCCCCTTTTCCCGGTATTCCGCAAGAAGTTTTGAGATCTCGGGATCATCGGTTTCCAGGGTAAAGCAACCCTCCAGATGAAAAGGCGTGGTTCCCTCTGCATCCCGCTCGATGCACTCCAGCAGAGCGCTCACCTTGGCCCCGGTCAACGTGGTTCCCGAGGCCAGCCCTGTTGAGCCGAGCCCGGAGAAGAGGGAGATTTCATCGAGGTTGGCAAAGAGAAAGATGCACTGGGCCGGCACCAGAACCGCGGTCCCGTGTGCCCGCTCTCCGGAGATCCAGTAGAGGGGCTCGTCATTGTATGGGGCCTCCAGATGGAGCCGGTTCGGGTCCAGGGCCTCGATGCCGTCATTTTTCAGTTCGCTATACCGGGCATGGGTGAGGGGATAGGTATATGTCCGATCCAGCACCCCCTGATCCCCGATGCCGGCAAAAGAGGAGACCCGCTCGGCCACCTCCATCGCGCAGGAGGCCCGGGCCGAATTCTCGTCGATTCCCCGGCCATAGGAGGTCTGGATTCCCGAGAGAAGATAGTCGAGGCGGCCGTTGACCACCCGAAGCCCCATATGCCATTTCCGGAGAAGCCCCATCGGAGAAAGGGAGGTCATGTGGCGCATCTCCGTCCCCTCGAGAACCCCCATCCGCTCCAGCCGGGTGATCGCCTCCTTCGCCACGGTTTCCGGGGGCTGGGGCGCACAGGCCATGATCTTCTCATCGCTTATGAATTGAAGCCGGATCTTTTGCACCGGAACGATACGCTCTGAGGCTTTGATGGCCTCATCCGATACCGGAAAGGAGACCCCGGCATCGGCAGATTTCGGCAGGAGCTGGTGCTTTCCGATGTTTCCGGCAAACGCGGCCATCCACTGCAGGTGCAGCTCATGATCCGGCATATGGAACGATTTGATATAGACCAGCGGCGTATGGGCCGCAAGTTCTTCGATCTCTTCGGCCTTGAAGCGCCACAGCAGGGGATTGAATCGCTCGTAGAGGATGCAGGCTTCATAGAGCATGGCCCGGAAGACCTTGTCCGCCTCCTTTTCCGCGCCCGGCCCGGTCTCCTTGATCCACTCCACGATCCGGCTCTGGGGCAGCACCTGCATTGCGTTGAGGAGCCTTTTATGAAGAAACTCATCATAGGGCCGCTCTCTTAAATAGGCCAGCCCCGAGCTGAAGACCCGCTCTTCCTTTGGGACGCAGCCGAAATATCCGGAGCTTGCCGAAGTATCCTCCAGCTCCAGAAGATATTCCATGGGAAGGGGATAGTTGAAATCGTCGAAGGTCTCCGGCCGGATCGGTGTATCTTTGTCTGTCATGCTTTATCTTTCTTCTGTTTCAATTCATCCTCATCCATGTCCGGCAAATCCGCATCCAAAGGCTTCCGGCCAAAGATCCGCGCGCCGATGATGCTGACCTCGTAGAGCAGCATCAGGGGAAGCGCCATCATCACTTGCGTCACCACATCGGGCGGGGTGAGAATGGCCGCGCCGATGAAGAAGAGCAGCAGCGCGTATTTCCGGTTCTTCTTCAGGAAATCGACCGAAACAATCCCCAGCCGGGACATGAAGGTGAGCACCAGGGGAAGCTCGAAGACCACGCCGAACGCGAGCAGCATCTTGCTGGAAAAACTCAGGTACTCCTTCATGGAGGGAAGAGGCCGGATGGTCTCGCTTGCAAACCCTAAAAAGAATTTGAAACCCCAGGGGAAGACGATGAAATAGCCGAAGAGAGCGCCGCCCACAAAGAAGATCGAAGAGAGAAGAACGATGGGGATCAGAATCCGGCGCTCTTTATCATAGAGGCCCGGCGCGACGAACAACCAGAACTCGTAGAAGAGGACGGGCGCGGCCAGCATGATCCCGGCCAGCAAGGCCACCTTCAGATAGGTGAAGAAGGCCTCGGGCAGGTTGGTGAAGATCAGCTTGTCCCCCTCGCCCATGACCGCAATCAGCGGCGCGGTGAGGATCTCGAAAAGAGTTTCCTTGAAGAAGTAGCAGATGAAAAAGCCGATGAAGACCGCGATAAAGGAGTGGATCAGCCGGTTTCTCAGCTCCTCCAGATGCTCGGTAAAGGGAATCTTGTCCTCTTCCCTAAGCATTGGCGGTTCCTTTTTCCGAAGCGGTTTCCGGTTCTGAACCCTTTTGAGACAAGGGCTTTTCCGATTCCGGGGCTCTCTCTCCAGCTTCCTTTTCCGCCAGGGGCTTCTCTGCTTTTGTCGCCTCTCCCTCGGTCATGGGAACCCGATCCGGGGAAGCCGCGGGATCGTCGGGAATTTCAATCCTCTCCTTGGGAGGGGAAAGGTTCTCGTCTTTTTGCGGCGCGGGCGGGCTTTTCTTTTGAAGATCCTCTGTGTTCATGTCGTCAAAGGCTTTCTTCACCTGGGAGAGTTCATTGTCGATCTCCAGAGTCTCCCGGAAATCGCTGGTGGCTCTTTTGAACTCGCCCATGGCCCGGCCCAGGGATTTGGCCATTTCCGGAAGCTTTTTTGGGCCGATCACAATCAGTGCGATGGCCAGTATCAGAATGATTTCAGGCATTCCCATGCCGAACATGATATATCTCCTGTCCTATTTCAAATGAGTTGATCCATGAAGTTGTTCTATTTATCCGGGTTCAGCAGCAGCACATAATGCTCTCCCCGGTGGCGCAGATGTCCCGCCGCGACTTCGGCATAATGGCCGCTTCCCCAGAAGATGTCTGCCCTGTCCGCGTCTTTGATCGCGCCTCCGGTATCCTGATGGAGCATGAATCGGGAAAAATGGGTCCATTCCCGAATCCGGCCCTCATGGTCCAGCAGCGGCTTTTCTGTCCGGACAAACGCGAGCGCGGTCATGGGGAAGATCCCCCGATCCACCGCAAGGGAGCGGCCCGGGGTCAGCACCACGTTCAATGCGCCTTTGGGCCCTTCATCTTCAATAGTGAAAAAGACATAGCTCGGGTTGTAGTTCATCACCCGATCCGCGTCATCAGGGTTCTCCTCCAGATACTGGCGGATCCGCTGCATCGACATCTCTTCTTTGGAGACCTTTCCCTCGTCGATGAGCAGCCGGCCGATGGCCCGATAGGGGCGGCCATTCTTTCCGCTGTAATGGACATCGATGATCTCTTTGTCCGGCAGTTCGATCTTTCCTGACCCCTGGATCTGCAGAAAGAAGAGATCGATCGGATCATCGACCCAGGCCCGCACCGGGGCATTATTCCGCAATACCCCCTTCTCTTCGATCTCCTTCCGCTCATAATAGGGAACAAAGCTCTTTCCCGAGACCCGGCCGATGATCTTCTCTCCGGCATATTTATCTGAAAAAAGAGAGAGATCCACCACCGCAATATCTTGGGGCATCCCATAGACCGGATACTGATAGGGGCCGCCCTGAGAGCGGCTTCCCTGCAGCAGGGGCTCGAAATATCCGGTGAAGAGAACCGCATTCTCTGCGGTTTTTAAAAGGGGGGCATCCGGTTCTGATTCCGGTTCTGATTCCTCCTCTGATTCATCTGTTGTCGGAGGTTCTGGTGCCGGCGCCAAAGATCCGTAAACCCGGAAGTTCTCCCGGATAAACCGGTTCAGATCATCGGGCGTCGGTTTCAGGAAGAGGATATCCTGAAACCGCTCCAGAGAACGCTTTACATGGGCTGCGGATACAGTCTCCTCACCGAGGGAAAAGGTGCGGTCCGGCGGAATCCGGTTCAGGTAGAGCAGGCTCTTCTGGATGGCTTGGTCCAGCCCGTCGTAGTTCATATCATCGGCAAACCGGGGATAATCTTCCGGTGCCAGCCGGACCAGGTCGGGCTTTTCCGGTTCCGGCGGCGGCGGCGGTTTTTGAGGGCATCCCCAGAGTGCAAACAGAAGACCGATCAGAACGCCAAATGCTGCATATGTTTTTTTTCTCATGGCCGCACCTCTCATTTGGATGCATCCGCTTGGGTCCTGAGAAAATCTCCGCTCTTTCCCCCGGATTTTTCCATCAGCCGGATCTCTTTGACCGTCATCTCCCGGTCGATGGCCTTGCACATGTCATAGATGGTCAGGGCCGCGACAGAGGCCGCGGTCAGCGCCTCCATCTCCACCCCGGTCTGGCCCACGGTGCGGGCCGTTGCACTGATCCGGATGGTATGGGTATCCGGCTCCGGCAGAAAATCGACCTGCGCGTGGGTGATGGGGATGGGATGGCACATGGGGATCAGCTCCCCGGTTCTTTTTGCGGCCATGACGCCCGCGATCCGGGCCGTCTCCAGCACATTCCCCTTTTTGATCTCCTTGTCATAGATCCGGCGAAAGGTCTCCGGTTTCATCTCGATGCGGGCTTCTGCGGTCGCGGTTCGAACGGTTTCGGCCTTTTCCGAGACATCCACCATCCGAACCTGCCCTTTTTCGTCGATGTGGGTGAAGTCGGTCATCTGCAGCCCTCCCTTCTGCAATATCAAAGAGAGAGTATGGTTTACCTTGACCCTCTCTGTCAAG
>JAABSZ010000046.1:0-22838 GCA_011390135.1 Desulfobacteraceae bacterium
CGGGCGCTGGGCCTGAACGCTTCGGTGACCATGGTGAACACCATTGTGAACGTGCCTGCGCCGTAAAGAATCCATTGTTCGTTGTGAAAGGCGACCTTCCCCCGATAAGCACAGGGGGAAGGTCACAATTTAAAGATCACAATATAAGAGAGTAAGACGGCTTGGCTATGATTTTACGAGGAATCCCGGAATTGAAGTCATCGGCTTCCTGCAGCGGTTTTTTGTAGCGGTCTTTGGCGCATTTACGATCCAGAGCATTGCATCCCTTTCCAACGGCAGCTTCTGGAGAAAATTTCAACGTCCATCCGGTTTTCATGTGCAAGCCTTTGAATGATGGCTCCAATAACCTGCTCATGACCGTAATCTTCCACAAATAGAACAATGGTCTTAACCATCGAAATCTCCCCGCAGGATGCGTTCGGAAACCGGTGTTCGCTCCGTATCTTCTGCGTCAAGGACTTTGTCGATAACCGCTCTTCGCCCCATCACTCCCCATGTGGAGAAATGCTCGATTTCGGTACGACGATCTTCCTTTCTACAGACAAAGAGATTTTCATCGTCGAACATATCGGGCAGGACAGGGGAATGGGTTGTAATGATCAATTGCGTATTTCCCATTGCGGCCCGGTTTTTCAAAAGATCCGCAATCATCCGCAACCTTCGGGGATGAATACCGTTTTCAGGCTCTTCAAATCCCAGAACCGAAGGGGATTCTTTCGCCCCACCCAAGGCAAGAAGGCCCAGTACTCGAAGTGTTCCCTCGGAGAGTACCCGCGCAGGGACGGGGACATCTCCTTCCATCAGGTTCAATTCAACTTCCCCCAGATCATTTGGGCCGACATCAATACCGGAAGCCTTTGGGATGATCATCTTCAATGCTTTTTCAACAGCTTTGAACTGCGGCGGATCCAAGGCTTTCAAAGTGTTTAAAAAGGAAGCCAGTTCCTCTCCCATAAGTCCGATATGGCGGACTTCTTTGACCTCACTGGCCGCTCGCATCTTTTCTCTGGGCTCCAGATAGAAAAAATTCCAGCTCGCCAATTCCTTTCGAAAAGCAACCAAATGAGGATGATGAGGAGGATAAAGCGGTTTGGAAAGGATGGAATGATCCAGATAACGCTCGTAGTAAATCGGACGCGACTGCCCCTCGATCCGCAGGTGAAGATGTTCTTTTTCCTTTTCTAAAAAAAGTTTTCTTTTGCCTTGAATTCGGCCATCCCGAGTCAATGCCCCCAAAAACTCATCAGTTACCCGCAATATTCCGCTTTTCGGAAGAATTTCAATCTCGACTCGATAGCGAAGATTCCTTTCTCGAACCAATATATGATTTTTCCCAGAGCGGTCCAATTCAGAAGATGTTCCTGATTGCTTCATCTCCCGAACCTGCCGATTGACGGCTTCGAGTACCGAATCGGAAAGGGAAACATCGGCCTCGATGGAAAAAGAAGCCGTCTCCTGTCCCAGCAGCCCCCGAATTCCCCTGCTGCCGAAGGTAAATGATTCTAGCGGCTTTCCCCGATAGGGCGGCTCGAATGCCTCTTTCAAAGTCTGCCGTGTGGCAATTCGGGAAAGGAGCTGGAGCGCATCCAGGAAATTGCTCTTTCCCGACGCATTCGGACCCAAGAGCACCGAAAGGGGATGCAGGTCGATATCCACATCCACCAGAGACTTGTATCCGCAGACCTTGATTCGTTTCAGCATATGATCTCCCCTTTTCTGATCCAAAACCTATCTGTTTTCTACGTCGCCACCTGCAATCCTGTCAACTCCAAAACGAACCGGCCGAAGATTCACGCGGAAGAAAGAGAATAAAGGATCGCTCCTGAAAATACATCCCTCACCTGAAATCTTTACCGATTCCACCCCATTTTCCACTCCTTTAAAAAGGATTTATCATGGTCTTGTGCAACAGAATCCTTCTGAAAGGGGTACAGAATGGAGAAAATGGAAAAATTAAAGATGTATGGCCGGATGGGATATGTCACCCGGGGCATTGTCTATTTTATAGTCGGATGGCTGGCAGTGCAGGCCGCGTTTGGAGGCCGCGGCGGCAAGACTACAGGCGCAAAGGGCGCTATCCTTTCGATTCTGGATGAACCCTTCGGGCAGATCCTGATCGGTCTGGTGGCCGTAGGGCTTGTGGGATACTCCATCTGGCGCCTGCTGGAGTCCCTGCTGGATACCGACGGCCACGGCACGGATGTCAAAGGCCTGATCATCCGGGCCGGGCTTTTCGTCAGCGGGGTGCTCCATCTGGGGCTTGCGGCCTTTGCTGTGGGGCTGATCATCGGCCGGGGCGGGGAGAGCGGAGACGGTTCAATGGCCTATCAAGGGGTTTCCTGGCTCTTTTCCAAGGAGTATGGCCGCTGGGTTGTGGTCGGGATCGGGGTGGCCGTCTTCTGCGGGGGCCTGGCGCAGTGGTACATTGCCATCAAGGGCAAATACAAGAAATATCTGGAGATATCTCAGCAGAAGTTGCGCTGGGTCTCCCCAATCTGCGTGTTCGGGCTCTTCTCCAAAGGAGTGGTCTTTCTGATTATCGGCATCTTCTTTGTCATCGCGGCCATTCAGGTCAGCGCGGGAAAGATAAAGGACATGCAGGGCGCACTCTATATCGTGCAGGAGCAGCCTTTCGGCAATATCCTCTTCGGCATAGTGGCCGCAGGTCTCATCGCCTTTGCCATCTACAACTTTGTGCTGGCCCGATACCGACGGATCAGCAGCCCCACCGCCATAACATAGAAAATTTCCTTGAGACGAGACGCTTTTTTGGATTGCAGATCAGACGCAGGAATTGACCAGCGCTCCGATCCCGGCCACCCGGCACTCCACAACATCACCGGCCTGTAAGACCACCGGGGGATCTCGAAAGATCCCTACCCCTGCCGGGGTTCCGGTGGAGATGATGTCTCCGGGAAAGAGGGTTATGTCCCGGCTGATGAATTCCAGGAGTGTGGGGATGTCGAAGATCAGATCCCGGGTGTTTCCCTCCTGCATCATCTGTCCGTTTACAAGAGCCGTCAGGGTGATATCCCCGATCTCCGGGATCTCATCGGGTGTGACGATGGCCGGCCCTAAAGGCGCGAAGGTATCAAAGGACTTGCCCCGGAACCACTGGCCGTCTCCGAACTGGGCCTCCCGGCCCGAAACATCGTTCATGATTGTATAGCCGGCAATATAATCAAACGCACTGGCCGGATCGATCCGCTTCCCCTCTTTACCTATGACCAGGGCAAGTTCAACCTCCCAGTCGATCTTTCCGGATGAAGCCGGAAGAACGATCGGATCGGCCGGGCCGTTGAGCGCACTCGGGGCCTTGGCAAAGATCAGGGGCTGTTCGGGCGCATCGAATCCCCCCTCCTTTGCATGTTCCGCGTAGTTTTTCCCCATACAGATGATCTTCGAGGGACGGCGGACCGGATGGGAGAGGCGGACATCCATCTTCTCCCCCGGCGCATCGACCGAAGCGGCCTTTTCCATCCACCCCTCCCGAAAGAAGCGCTCGCAGATATCGGGGATCTCCGGAAAAATCCCCTTGAGATCTACAATTCTATCATCCTTCAACAGCCCGGGCCGCTCTGCGCCCTTTTCTCCGAATCGGATCAATCGCATGATTCATTCTCCTATTTCTTTTCCGTTTCCGCAATTTTCCGCTCCTCTCCGTCCGCCAGCCCGTCCCGATACCGTTTTCCGCCGTACCAGTCGATCTGGCGGCAGATCCCCCGGATAATCTGCACTTCTTTGGCCCTGATATGATACCTGCCGAAGAACTGGCGAAGGCTGTTGACCCAGTAATCGGGATTTTCAGGGTTGATGTAGGAGATCCGCACCAGAATGTCGGCCAGTTGTTTGTACATGGCATCCAGCTCGAACCGGTTGGCCAGCCGGGGCACGAAGGGCTTTCTCTCCCCTGACCCGGCTCTGAAGAGGGCATAGCAGAGGATCAGCACGGCCTGGGCCAGATTGAGGGAGGCGAAATCGCTTGTCGGGATATTGACCAGGCAATGGCTGAATCGGATATCCTCGTTGGAAAGCCCCCGGTCCTCAGGGCCGAAGACGATCGCGACTTCGTTATTCTCCGTCACCCCGATCAGTTGATCCGCCAGCTCCTCCGGGGTCCTGACATTTTTCCGCTGGGAGCCCATCCGGGCCGTGGTGCAGGCCACAAAACCAAAGGGGGCAAGGGCCGTCTTCAGATCCTCGTAAAACTCGATCCGTTCCACCAGATCGAGCCCCCCGTGGGTCGCCATCATCCGCACCCTTCCCGGATCATAATTCTCCGGGGCCACCACGATCAGGCGGGAGAGCCCCATGTTCTTCATGGCTCTGGCCGCTGCCCCGATGTTTTTGGGAATCTGGGGCCGGTGCAGGACAATGGCGACCCGATCGAGATCGACCTTTTGGGTCATCCCCCGACGATCTCGAACGCGTTGAAGAAGTAGCCGATCTCAAAGGCCGCGGTCTCGGGCGCATCGGATCCGTGAACCGCATTCTTCTCAATATCGGTGGCAAAATCCTTCCGGATGGTCCCTTGGGCCGCATCCTTGGGATTGGTCGCGCCCATCAGCTCCCGGTTCCGCTGGATCACGTTCTCGCCCTCAAGCACCATCACCACGCAGGGGCCCGAGGACATGAAATCGGTCACGCTGTCAAAGAAGGGGCGCTCTTTGTGGACCGCATAGAAGCCCTGGGCATCCTTCCTGGACAAGTGGATCATCTTCATGGCCGCGATTTTGATGCCGTCGGCCTCGAATCTTCTGATGATGTCGCCGATGCAGTTTCGGGCCACCGCGTCCGGTTTGATGATCGATAATGTTCTTTCCATCTCTTCTTCTCTCCTTTTATAAAAGTCGGTTTCGTTATAAAAGCCAATTTTGGCCGCAAGGCATACCAGAAGGGCCGAGGGAAGTCAACCGAAACGATTTTTTAATGAATTTTTACTCATAACGAGATGAATCTGCTGGCCGTCGTGAAACTCCTTGAGATCCTTTGACGCTTTATGATAGGGTGAGGCGAAACTGAAGCCGATGAAGAAGCGGAGGGAACCCAAAAACCCTTTCCGGAACCGGAGGAGAAGCCCCATGAATCGAAAATGGCTGGCCCCATTGATTGGCTTTATCCTGATCATCGCAGTAGCTGTTCTGCTGTTTTACTGGATGCCCCATGAATCCTCGACGGAAAAAGAAGAGGCTGCCCTCCCGCCTGCAAAAGATCTGCGGGGCCGCAGCATCATGGTGCTGACCAATACTCCCCACCTGAAAGCCTCCGAAGCCCTGGCCCAGTGGTTCCGGGAGGAGACAGGCGCGGTGGTTCGAAACCGGGTGGTCAACTATGAGGTGATGAGCCGGCGGGCACTCGAGGATTTCCGCGCGGAAACCCCGGAACTCGATGTGATCATGTTCTGGTATGTGGACATCGGCGCGCTGGTCGAGGCCGGCGCACTGGCCGATCTGACCGGCTTCATCGAGGAGAACCGGGCAATCCTCGATATCGATGACTACATCCCGACGCTCTACGATCCCTACACCCTCTACAAGGGCCGACGCTGGGCCCTTCCCTATGACGGCGACAGCAACGTCCTCTTCTACCGGGTTTCGATTCTGAAAAAATACGGGCTCAAACCGCCGGAGACCTGGGATGATTATACGACCGCATCCAGGATCATCACCGAAAACGAACGGGAAAACGGGATCTACGGATCGGCCATCATGGCCCCGAACAATCCCATGGCCCTGATCTCCAGCTATATGAACCGGCTGAGCGGATACGGGGGGCGTCTCACGGATGATGAGGGGAATCCGACGGTCGACAGCGAGGCGGCGGTCCGGGCCCTGACCGCGATGGTCGAACAGGGGAAATATGCCCTGCCCACTCCCACGGAGACAGACTGGGAGGTCTCCAGAGATGCATTCCTGTCAGGTCATGTGGCTATGGTCGATCAGTTCACCGATATCGGGATTATGGCCGAAGATCCGGCGCAGTCGGTGATCGGGGGGGACTGGGACGCAGTGCAGATGCCGAGAGGCGAAGGCGGTGAGCATTCCCCGGCCCTGAACGCAGGCTTCAGCCTCGGGATTTCGGCCAGGGCCCCGGACCCGGAAGCCGCGCGGGCATATCTCCTCTTTGCCGGCCGGCCCGACATCACCCTGCGCCTCAACCTGATCAACGGCGGGATCGATCCCACCCGGATCTCAGTGCTCCATTCCGAGGAATACAGGGCATTCGCACCGCAGTTGAGCCGGGCTGCGGCTGCGGCCCTGATCCGCGCAACCCCCTGGCCCCGTCTCCCCAGGACTTCGCAACTGCTGCAGGTCCTTACCGAGCAGATCATCATGGCCCTGGAAGGAACCCGGACGCCCCGCAGCACACTCGCGGAGGCCCAGGCCAGATGGATCGAGATTCTCCGGAACTGAGAGCAGAATGGCCATGAAAAGAAAAAGAGGGCTATTGCGCTTCTGGCACAAAATCATGATCCTGCTGGTGATCTCCTTTCTCTGCCTGACCATTGCGCTCGGATTTGCGGTATGGCACTCCCTGCAGGAGTCGGGCCGGGAGATGGGCCAAAAAGGGCGCGCGATCCTGTCGGATCAGACCGAAGCCTTCATCGAAAAGCTGGTCCGGGGCCAGGCCGCCACCCTGGATGTCCAGTTCAGGCAGGCCATGGCCGCGGCCGGCTACGGTGCGATTTTCATCACGGAACAACTGGGGCATCACCGTCTGACAGAGATCGAACTGGATAATCTGCTGCCCTTTCTCTACAATCGGGTCAGCCACTGCGCCGGCGTCTATTTCGTCTCATCCTCGGGGGAGTTGCACCAGTATCCCGAACCGGCCCAAGCCGAAAAATCGGCCCGATCTATCCACTTCCATTCCGACATTCTGCGGGACATCGAAAACCTGCCCCCCGATTCCGACATCATCTGGAGCCGAATCCATCGCAATCCGCTGTCTCCCATCTATGATCAGGTGATCGATGCCGCGGCCCCGGTAAAGATGGGGGACAATTTCATCGGCTATGTGGGGGTGAGCCTCTCCCTGACACGGCTGATAGCACAGTTCAACCAGCATCAGCCCATCCGGGGCAGCTACTCCTTTCTGATGGATACCCGGCGGCAACTGATCGCAGGCCCTCCCCATGCAAAGATCGATCTCTCCCCGACTCCATCCTTTGAACCGAGAGAGTTGCTGGATCTTTCCAGCGTCGATGATCCGGACCTGGATCGGGTGCTGCAGGGGATGGTGCTGGGGGAATCGGCCATCCGGGAGGCCGTGGTCAAGGGAGAGCCGAAATATTTTGCGTACCATCCCCTCAATGCCATTCCGTGGCGGATCGGGCTTGTCATTCCGGTGAAGATGGCCACCGCCTCCGCGATCCAGCTCGTGGAAGTGCTGGAAAACGGGGCCCGCCAGACCCTGATCCGGATGTTCTACTGGTGCGTGGGCTTCCTGGCGGCCACTCTGATCGCGGGAATCCTGTTGGCCCGTCAAATCACCGCGCCCGTCGAGGAACTCTCCAGCACCACCGAAAGGATCGCGGCCGGTGATTTTTCGGCCCGTGCCCATGTCCGCAGCAGAGACGAGATGGCAGACCTCGCAGACGCGTTCAACGCCATGGCCCAAAGACTCCAGATCATGATCGCAGACCTCAACCGGATCAACGAGGAGCTGAACGGAAAAAACAGAGCCCTCAAAGAGAGCGAATCCCGATACCGCTCCCTGTCGGAGAACAGCCCGGACATCATCTTCACTCTGGATGGGGATCATTCGGTCTGCTACATCAATCCGGCCTTTGAAAAGATTCTGGGGCACCCGCGCAGAAGAGCGCTGGGAAAGGATTTTGCCGAACTGCTGAAGCCGGAGGATCGCCTCCGTAGCCGGGCGCTTTTCGAGCGGGTCTTTCAGAAAGGGGAGATCCTGCGGGACGCGGAGATATCTTTGATCCATAAGGACGGCTCAATCCGTCTCTTTACCCTGAGCGCAGCGGCCGAGGCCGATGCCAACGGCACCACCGCGGGGCTGGTGGGGATCTGCAAGGATGTCACCGATACCCGGCGCCTGGAGAAGCAGCTCCAGCAGGCGCTGAAGATGAAGGCCGTCGGGGTTCTGGCCGGAGGGATGGCCCACGACTTCAACAACCTGCTGGCCGGCATCCTCGGCAATATCTCCCTGATGCTCCTGGACACCTCCGAGACCGACCCGTACCACCGGCGTCTCAAAAATATCGAAGATTTTGTCCAGAGCGGCTCCTCCCTCACCCGGCAACTGCTGGGCTTTGCCCGGGGCGGAAAGTATGAGGTGAAGCCTGCGGACATGAACGAGCTGGTGAAAAAATCCGCGGAGATGTTCGGCCGGACCCGCAAGGAGATCACTATTCACAAGCACTTTGAAGAGAATCTCAAATATGCGGATGTGGATGCAGGACAGATGGAACAGGTGCTGCTCAATCTCTTTTTGAATGCCTGGCAGGCCATGCCCGGCGGCGGGGAGATGACCATCGAGACCCGGAATGTGATCCTGCCCCCGGAATATGTCACCGCGTATGGTGTCGAACCGGGGGCCTATGTCAAAATTTCTGTCTCCGACACCGGCATCGGGATGGATCGGGAGACCCAGCAGCGGATCTTCGAACCCTTCTTCACCACAAAGGAGATGAGCCGGGGAACAGGGCTGGGTCTTGCTTCGGTCTACGGCATCATCAAAAACCATGAGGGGATCATCAATGTCTACAGCGAAAAGGGAAAGGGGAGCATCTTCAATCTCTATCTGCCGGTCTCCAGCAGAAAGCCCGAGGAGAAGCCTCGGGACGCGCCCGCGATGGAACCGGGAACCGGAACCCTTCTGCTGGTTGATGATGAGGAGATGATCCTCGAAGTGGGAAGGCAGATGCTGGTCAAGCTCGGCTACGAGGTGCTGACAGCCAGAGGAGGAAAGGAGGCGCTGCAGCTCTTCCGAAATCATCAGGAGAAGATCGATCTGGTGATCCTCGATATGATCATGCCCGATATGGGGGGCGAGGCCGCGTTCGAAGCGTTGAAGGTCGTGGACCCGAAGGTCCGGGTACTCCTCTCCAGCGGCTACAGCATCAACGGACAGGCTGCAAAGATCATGGAGAAAGGGTGCAGCGGATTCATCCAGAAGCCCTTTACCATGAACCAGCTCTCCGGCAAACTCAAAGAGGTGATGAACAGAGCCCGGAAAAAGGACGCGACAAAGAGTTGACAAGGCGCGGCTACCATTATATTTTTGCCGGAAAAAAGGATCGAACAAAGGTAAGGATAAAGAACGCTTTTGATCCCAATTGAAATCATATCGAGGAGAGACCATGCCCATATACGAATTCTACTGCAAAGATTGTCACACCATCTACAATTTCTTCTCCAAAACCGTCAACACCGAAAAGGTCCCCCCCTGCCCCAAGTGCGACAACAGGGCATTGACCCGCCAGGTCTCCCTGTTTGCCTTTACGGGAAAGGCCAAGGAGGAGGGGGACATGGATGATCTCCCCTTTGACGAGAGCAAGATGGAGCAGGCCATGCACATGCTCGAACGGGAGGCCGGCAGCATCGATGAGGACGACCCGAAGCAGGCCGCGAACCTGATGCGCAAGCTCTCGGACATGACCGGCATCCAGTTGGGCCAGGGGATGGAAGAGGCGCTGGCGCGAATGGAAAAGGGCGAAGATCCGGAAAGGATCGAGGCCGAGATGGGGGACCTGATGGAGGGGGAAGATCCCTTCATTCTGCCGGGAAAAAAGGGCGGCGGGTTGAGCCGGATGTTCCGGGGGCCGGCCAAAGATGAGACCCTCTACGATCTCTGATTTTTTATTGAATCTTATCTCAAAAACCTTTTTCTTTTCCATCTTTTTTCCGATTCCGATCAGGAGGTTTATGAACGAAATCTGAAGCGGATCTCTTGAGCAAACCCACTTTAGCGGTTGACAAATTCCTCCCAAATCCCTAATTTTAATCAATGGTGAGGAGCCGGAGGGTATCTCCGGTTCCATTTTATTTCAATAAGGAGGCAGATATCATGATCGAAGTCACACCCGCAGCGACCCAGCAGATCGCTGAATACTTCAAAGACAAAGAGGCTTCTCCCATTCGGATCTACTTGAACGAAGGCGGATGAGGCGGCCCCTCGCTGGCATTGGCTCTGGATGAGCCTAAAGAAGAGGACGCAAAGCATGAGGCCGACGGTTTCACCTTTATCATCGACGAGGAATTCTTAAAAAAGATCGAGCCGGTTCAGGTCGATTTCACCTATTTCGGCTTTCGCGTTTCCTCCAATGTCGATTTCAGCACCGGCGCAAGCTGCGGTTCCAGTTGCGGAACGAGCTGCAGCACGGACGGCTGCTGCTGATCCCTTTTTTTCCTCTGCTCTGCAGGGCCGTTTTGTCCGCATACCCCCTGTAGAGCAGTTCCACCCCCTCCCCTATTCCTGTTGACGCCCCTGCCTCTCCATGCTATGCTGATCTCCGTATGATTTTTTATTCAAAATTGTTTTCAATACGTTACAGCAATTGATTCGCAGAAAAGAGAAGAACGGAGAACCCGAAGCATGTCCTCATCGGAAATGGAAACAGCCCCCCCCATAGCGTATCGGATCGAAGACCATGTGGCGATCATCACCCTGAAGAACGGAGAGAACCGCTTCAATCCCGACTTTATCGACGCCTTTGTCAAAACCCTCGATGCGGTGGAGAACGAGACAGATGCCACCACCCTGATCGTTGAGTCCGCGCATGAGAAGATCTTCTCCAACGGCATCGACCTCGAATGGCTCGTCCCGGTCATTCAAAAGGGGGATATCGATACGGCCAAAGCCTTTTTTTACCAGATGAACACCCTTTTCAAGAGAACTCTGATGTCGCCGCTGCTGACGATCGCGGCCATCACGGGCCACGCATTTGCCGGCGGCGCGATCTGGTGCTGCGCGTTCGATTTCCGGATCATGCGCTCGGACAGGGGATACTTCTGCTTTCCCGAGGTGGATCTGGGAATCCCTTTTCTTCCCGGAATGCTGGCGCTGCTGAAAAAGGCGATCCCGTCGGAAGTGATGCAGGAGATGGTCTTCACCGGATGCCGCCTCACGGCCAGCGAATGCCAGCGGGGCGGGATCGTCAAGCGGGCCTGTCATATGGATCAGCTCATGGAGGATGTTCTGGCCTTTGCCAAGCCCTTGAACAAGAAGCGGCCCATTGTCGCGGAGTTCAAAAAGCGGCTCTACGGAGAGGTGGTCCGGGTCATCGAGCAGGAAGATCCCCCCTACATCGAAACCGGCGCGTTTCATATCGGCTGAACTCAAATGTTCTTCAAGGGAAGCTCCAAAGAGATCCAAAGCGATCCAAAGCGATAAGGAGGCGGAATGAAGGTTTTTATCACCGGCGTTACCGGTTTTGTGGGAACCCACCTTGCCAAATCCCTTCTGGATGCGGGTCATGAGGTGACCGGCATCGGAACCCGGCCCCGACAGAAGCGAATCGAGCATGAGCGGTTTTGCTACATCTCGGCCGATGCCACCAGAGCGGGAGAATGGCAGGACGCGGTGCGAAAATCCCATGGGGCCGTCAACCTTGCCGGCGCGTCCATCTTCAAATGGTGGACCGAGTCTCACAAGAAGAAGATGCATGACAGCCGCATTCTCACCACGAGAAATCTTGTGGAGGCCATCCCGGCTCAAACGGAATCAGGAAAGCCTTTTACCCTCCTGAGTACCTCGGCCGTGGGCTATTACGGAGACCGGGGAAATGAGATCCTGACAGAGGATTCGGCCCCGGCCGATGATTATCTGGCAGAGCTTTCCAAAGCGTGGGAGGCCGAGGCCATGCACGCGGAGAAGAAGGGGGCAAGGGTTGCCCTGATGCGCTTAGGGATCGTGCTGGGCAAAAAGGGCGGCGCGATGGAGAAGATGATCCCCGCTTTCAGGATGTATGTGGGCGGGCCTCTGGGGGACGGAAGCCAGTGGTTTCCCTGGATTCATATCTCCGATCTGGTCGGCGCAGCGGGATTTCTTCTGGAAAAAGAGGATCTTTCGGGCCATTTCAATTTCACCGCGCCCAACCCGGTGAGAAATCGGACCCTGTCAAAGACCCTTGCTGCGCTTTTAAACCGTCCGGCTTTCTTCCGAACCCCGGGATTCATGATAAAATTTGTCCTGGGCGAACTTGGAGACGTGATGCTCTACAGCCAGCGGGTGGTTCCGGAACGGCTTGGGGAGGCAGGTTACGAGTACACCTTTCCCGATATCCGGTCCGCGCTGGCGGCCATTGTCAACGGTGCGTAATTCCGGTTTCAGCGAAGACCCTGAGATGTCGGTCTGCAGCCTCTGCGGCAAACTGACGACCGGCGCGGCCTCCTGCATGAAGATCCGATTTCGCATCGGCGGGAAGTTCTATGATCCCGTTCCCTATGAAAAGCGGGAGAGAACCCCTTTTGAGGGCCCTCAGGGCCGCTGTTTGAGCTGCAATATCCTGCCCGGGGGCTTCCACCATGTCGGGTGTACCGTGGAGAAGTGCCCGAAATGCCGCGACAGTTGGATCTTCTGCAGGTGCAGCGGATGCAAGATTCCGGTAGAAGCGCCGAAAAAGAAGGAATGCCGAATCATTCCCTTTCCCCCAAAAGCCAAAGCGAGGTAGAAGATGCTGGGATGGATACTGGTAGTTTGTCTTTTGGCGGCCGGACTGCTTCTCTTCTGGTTCGTTCTGATGAGAAGAGACGGGGTTGAAGAGAAGGAAGAGACCCAAGGGACACAAAGGACACAAAGGACGGAAAAGAGACAAAGGACCGGCAATGAAAGCCGGGATGAGAAAAGGACGACCTATGTCTGCTCCGAGTGCAACCAGTACGACTGCAACTGTTATCCGGAACCGAAAAAGGAGCGGTAAAGAGGGATAGGCCGTTTTTCCGAGGAACCGATAATCATCAGCTAATCATCAGCAAAGGAGGCGAAAGCGATGGCAGAAGAGCAACTGATGAAGATCATCAAAGAGAGAAGAAGCGTTCGGAAGTTCGAGGAGAAGGATATTCCCCAGGAGATGCTCGATACGCTCATGGAGGCGGTGAGATGGAGCCCCTCGTGGGCCAATACCCAGGTCTGGGAGGTGATTCTGGTTCGGGATCGGGCCGTCAAGGAGAAGGTTCAGGAGACCATCGCGCCCAAGAACCCGGCCACCAAGGCCATTGTAAATGCGCCCGTGCTGATCGCGATGTGCGGGAAGAAGAACGATTCGGGATATTACAATAACGCAGTCACCACCAAATTCGGAGACTGGATGCTCTTCGATCTGGGGCTGGCGACCCAGAGCCTCTGCCTTGCCGCGCACGATCTGGGATTGGGCACGGTCATTGTGGGGCTTTTCGACCATGACAAGGCCGCAGCGGTTCTAGGGGTTCCGGATACCCATGAGGTGGTGGCGCTGATCCCCCTGGGATTTCCGGCGAAGACGCCTTCTCCGCCCAAGCGCAGAGAGATCACCGAGTTCACCCATTCGGACCGGTTTTAGCCCCCTCCCCTTCTTATGATAGAGGGCTTATGATAGACGGCTTTATGATAGAGGGCTTATGATAGACGGCAGCATCCTTCCATCCAGCCCCTTTTCGGCCTTCTGGGTCATCTTCTCCTTCTCCTTTATGGTAGCCCTCTCGGGCGCGATGGCTCCGGGGCCGTTGTTCACCTATACCATTATCAAATCGGCCGGAGCCAAGGAAAGGGGATATCTCATGGGGGCATGGATCATCGCGGGTCATGCCCTTCTGGAGATGGCCGTGGTACTCCTGCTCCTGTCCGGTTTTTCCTTTCTGCTCCAAGACATACGGATGGTCAGGATCATCGGGGTTGTCGGCGGAGCAATCCTCATCTATTTCGGCTTTTCCATCATCCGGGATGTCTGGCAGGGAAAGATCTCGACCGATTTTTTCGACGCGCAGGGGCAGCAAGTTGAAGCGACTGCCCCCAAAGGAAAGCTGGAGAATCCCGTAGTGGGCGGCGTGCTTATCTCCATGGCCAACCCATACTGGTGGGTCTGGTGGGCCACCATCGGCCTTGCCTTCATGGCCCGGTTCGAGATCACTTGGGAGCGATGGCCCCGGCTTCTGGCCTTCTTTTTAGGCCATGAGGCTGGGGATCTGGTCTGGTATCTGATTGTCTCGACACTGGCTTTTTTCGGGCTGCGCCGCCTCAACCGGCGTATCTACTATGGAATTCTGGTGGTCTGCGGCATTTTTATGGCGCTGTTCGGGCTTTATCTGGGGATTTCTCCGTTTTTTCAGAAAAATATCCCCTCCTGATCCCCTTCACCACAGATTCACCTGAACAGATTTGCCCCAGGCCAGGCAGCATTGACGGGATTTCGTAATATTCCTTGTCCGAGAAGAACATGACCTCCGGATGGGGCGTATAACCAATCATTTCTGCGGCCTTCAAATTGATGGCGATCTTGCGTTCGTTTTCAAAAACCTGCCCGATATCCCGCGGTTTTGCACCATTGAGAATTTTGGAGATGGTTTCCGCAAAAAACAAGCCCAAGGGTTCGAAGCTGTTCTTTGCGATGCTGATCAGAAAACCGGCCTTTACACCTTCGGAACCCGACTGTGAAAATGTCGGAACCCCATGGGAATTAACAATTCTGACCAACTCCGGAATGATATCCGGATTGACGCCATTCTGGGCGGTTACATAGATGGCATCGACCTTTTTGCTCAACTCCTGATAACATTTGATGACGCTCTCATCTGCGGCGTTTCGATCCGGACTCTCATCGATGGTGAAGCAGGAGACGATATCAAACCCGAGTTTCTCCGCCACCCGTTCCACCTGATCCAGGGCCGCGTATGTCTTTCCCGTCTCCGTATTTTCGTATGCAAGGCCAAGCCTGTCAAAATGGATGATATCGTGAAAGACCTGCACCTGGTATTCATAGAGGTGCGGATCGACGCGGGCATGGACATGGTCCAGGCCGGAATCTTCGATGCTGTCGATAATGCCCGCTCTCACCGGATCACTCACAGACATGCAGATCACAGGCGTGCTGTGCCTGTCGGATGCGAGATCCTGCCCTGCCCATGTGCCGAGGGAAAACATCAGGTCGATGTCGCTCTCCTGATTCAATCGCGCAATGATCCCTGCTGTCATCTCCTCCCGGAGCGTTTTGTCCCACCCTGCTGAATAGTGCGCATCTTTGACAAACCGGATATAATCGCTTTGCAGATGATCTGCCATCCAGTGCCAAAGATCCCTGGTCCGGCTGCCGCTCTGCTCCGGTATCTGTTTTTTTTCAATCCAGCCCAGTGCCATCAGGCCCCTGACCCCAGCGATAAGCGATTTTTGATAATCCTGATAGGGGCCACCTTCATAATAGCCGATCTGCCATTTCATTCCACCCTTCGTTACCGGGGAAGTGCTGAAATGGGGCGGCTCTTCTCCCGTTGCGGTTCCGCTTGCAAGGAAGAAGATTACGATGACAAGGAAGATATATTTCGATATATAACTCATATTCTCATTCAATTAAAGCATTTGTCAACCATCCGATTGCCAGTATACAAGAGTGTTGGAAAAGATTCAAATGGAAAAGATATACTTCCAGCAGGTATTGCAAAAAGGACGACCTTGGATTATAACCTTTTTTATGATCGAATCGGATTCTCTGGATTTGGCTATGGATCTGCTGCGGGATCGATTGCGGACTCTTGGCGACCCTCCCCTGCACTTTGTGGGACAGCGGGGTACGGATGCTTTTGCGCTCAAGGCTCTGCTGTGCTTCATCGATTATCCGATCCACACGGTGATCTGCCTCGATGCCAGCCCGGATCACGAGGCCATCGGCGCGGCCGCGGTTTACTCTCTGGAGCGGCAGATCCTCTGCCGAAACACCTGGTACAGCCGGGAACTGAGCCGCCTTTTCCGCCAGATGAAGATCGAACTTCCCGAAAAATCACTCCTCTTTGCCTACAGCCTTTCTCCGGAGATGGCGGAGTACTGCGGCCGACGGGGAATCCGGATTCTGTCGCCGGAATACCGGCTGCAGCATTACCTGCAGGGGAAGATTGCACTCACGGAGGTGCTCTCCCAGGAAAATCTGCCGATGATGCCCCACTGCTTCGCGCCCATCGCGGATCTCACCTATGGAAAATGCCGGGATTTTTTCAGCGTCGAAAAGCTCGTGTTCCAGCATGTCAACGGGGCCAGCGGCTCCGGGACATTCTTTGTGTCGGAAGAAGCCGCTTTTGAAGCCCTGAAAAGCCGTTTTCCGGGCTCCACAATCTTCAAGGTCGCGCCATTCTATCCCTCCTATTCCTATGCTGTGACCGGCTGCATTACCGACCGCGGAACCATTTGGGACCCTCCTGCGGTTCAGGTGATCGGAGATTCGGCAGTCGGGATTTTAAGCCCCCGACCGGCCATCTATTCCGGCAGCGATTTTTTCCATTCCGCCTTCCTTTCCGAAACCTTTTTCCAAAGCCCCATTCCGGAACGATTCGGAAGAGCCCTTTTTCGGAAAGGGTATCGCGGCATATTCAATATTGACCTTTTGGCGGGGGGGACGTATATCCTGGATCTGAACGCGCGGTGCCCCGGCTCCATCCGGATGATTACCGAGTTGGAACTGGCAAATGGCCAGATCCCGCTCATCCTTTACCAGTTGCTCCATTATCTCGATGTGAAGATCGCACCCGGGAAAGATCGCCGCTGCTTTGGGAAAAATGCCTCGCTGCTGGTGATGCACTCTCTCAGTCCGGAGCCCGTCACCCTGAAGTCCCGTCTCCTGCCGGGCATCTACGGGAGCAGTGAAAACAGCATACAACGCATCCGGAACGGCTCGGGCATGGCAGATCTGAAAGCGGAGAACGAATTTCTGCTGACCGGCGGCGTACCGGCCGGGACCGTTTCGGTGATGCCGGAGGCCCCCATCGGCCGGATCTGGGTGAAGAAGAGTGTTGTAGACCACCGGATGCAGCTTCGGCCCGAATTCTCCTCCCTTGCCGCTGAGGTCTATGGGAAGATGGGGATGCCGACGCCGGTAAACCGAATTGTAAAGGTTACAAGAGAAGATGAACACATCCCCCGAAAAAACCTTTCAGAAAGAACCTCCTTGGGAGAAGACAAGCCATTCCCCCCGGGTTCCCCTGAGAACCAAGATCTTTTTGATCACAGCCTTTGTCCTTCTGCTGATCCAGGGGTTGAACAGCGTCCTGGAGATAGCGTTTCTCTACAATCACCTGGAGACCAACAGCCTCAAAAAGTATGAGACCATCGGAAAGGAGATGGCCCGAAAGCTGGAAAAGTCGATGCTCTTTGGCAAGCCCCTGGCAATGCTGAATTTCCAGCGGCTTCTGGAAGGGCTTATGCCCGGAGACATTGAAAACCTCTATATCCTCGACGCGGACGGGAAACAGCTCTACCAGCGGAAGGATTCGGCTCAGGCCGAGGAGATTCCCGGGGAGGACAGAATGCCGGGCCGCCGCTTCTACCGGATATCGGTTCCGCTGGAGAAGAACGGAAAGGCCGTCGGGGAGATCGTTACGGTGGTCTCTACGGCATATGTCCGGGAGCGCCTCTCCTCGATCATCCGGGAGTCGCTCTACAACTCCCTGATCATCATCGCGGTGGTTTTGCCGCTGCTCTATCTGATCCTGATCTTCTGGGTGGACCGCCCCTATGTCCGGCAGGTGCGGAGCCTGACCCGGGCGCTTAAGGAGCGGAACCACGAGCGCCTTGAAAAGGAGGGGATCGATACCCGGAATCTGATGGAAGCCGAATCGATCATCGACCAGATCACCAACGGGAAATGGATCATGG
The DNA here is from genome assembly GCA_011390135.1 of Desulfobacteraceae bacterium. Taxonomy (GTDB): domain Bacteria; phylum Desulfobacterota; class Desulfobacteria; order Desulfobacterales; family JAABSP01; genus JAABSP01. Next base: position 17,794 of record JAABSZ010000046.1, read on the forward strand.
ATCAGGAGGAGGGGGTCTACGAGAAACTCCGCCTCTACCTTCGGATCAACAGGGCCATCGCGGCGGCTATGGCATCGGGGATCGATCCGGCAACGGCTGTCCGGGAGACCGTTGACTGGGAGGAATTTTCCAAAAGCCTCGATGAGACCGAGGCGATTCTCCGGGAAAAGGAGATGCGGGATACATTGATGTCTGCCATAAAAGCCCTGCAAAAGGAGGAGGCTGCGGGATGAATACGAGAGTGACGGCAAGAAATCTTCTGCTGATCGTCTTTACCTTCATGATCGTCTCCCAGGTGCTCTACACCTGGCAGAACATCAAAATGTTCCGGGGAAGCTACACCAGCCTCACCAATGAACAGGTCCAGGAGCTGGGAGAGGTGATCCGTAACGAGATATCCCATGCCATCCAGTACGGCCTCCCCATCGAGCGGATCGGCAGGGTGGATCTCTTTTTGCAGGATATCGTGGATGCCAATCCCAACCTCGCGTTTATCGACATCACAAAGGAGGGCGAACCCCTCTACTCGGCCTCCCGGACCCGGGAGAGCCTGCGGGCCGTATCTGTTCCCATCCCGGCCGCAGACGGCGGAACAGCCGCGACGATTCACCTGGGCATCAACAAGGCCATCGAAAGGCACACCCGCCGGATTCTCTTTGACCTCTGCACCATTGTGGCCGCGGCCCTGATCATCATCTACGAACTGCTGATCTTCCTCTCATCCCGGCTGATCAACATCCCCGGCGAGGAGGCCGTCGCGCTGGCCAACTGCCAGATCTCCAACCTGAAGTCGATCAGGTACAGAACCAGCGCCTACGAGCTGATTCCCTTCCTGGCCCAGATCGAAGAGACCGTTGAAAGCATCCAGCACAAGCTCAGAAGCCTCAACGCAGAGATCGAAAACCTCTCGGCCCGGATTCGGGAGGGCGGACACCTGGAAAAGGAGAGAATCCTCTCCCTCATCGAACGGCAGCGGGCCGCCATCGCCCATCTCATGGAGAAGAAGAAGGGATTTGCGCCCATCATCAACCCCTCCCATGTCCGGCCCATCGTCTTCGCGTTCGTAGTCGCCGCCAACCTCCATTCCAGCTTTCTGCCCTTTTTTGCCAAAGAGCTGCTGGACCAGCCTACCTTTCTCTCTTCGATCTTTTCGGAAAAGGTGCTCATGGGGCTGCCCATCACCGTCTATATGCTCACTGTTACGGTGGCGATGATCCTGCTGGGAACCCGCTTCTTCCAGGAGATCCGTCCCTTCCGGACCCTGACAGCCAGCCTCTTCTGCACGGCCGTGGGTCTGGTTCTCTGCGGCCTTTCCCGGAACATGCTCCACCTGATCTTCGCCCGAATCCTCTGCGCGGCCGGCCTTGCCCTGATCGTGATCCAGTGCCGGCAGTTTATCGTGGATCACACCACGAGCCAGAACCGGGCATACCACCTGGCCGGGTACACCACCGCGTTTGCCGGGGGGCTCTTCTGCAGCATCGTCCTCGGCGGAATTCTGGCCGACTACTTCAGCTATCGGATCGTCTATTTCATCGCGGCCGCGGTCCTGGTCTTCGTCTTCATCTTCACATACATCGTCTTTGCCGAGGAGGCCCCGGCAACTGTCCAAAAGGATGCCCCCCAAGGCGATGTGCCGACCTTTCTCCGCCACTTCATCAAGGACCCGAGCCTGATGGCCGTCACCCTCCACGGCATCATCACCCGGATCATGCTGGTGGGCTTCCTCTACTACTGTCTGCCGATCTTTCTCAGGGAGAAGTTCACCTATTCCGACATCGGCCGGGTCATGATGACATACGGCCTCACCAGCATCCTGCTGGCCACCAGCCTCAACCGGTATGTGAAGGGCGTGGAGCAGAGCCGGAGTGCGGTCTTCATCACCAACATGATCCTGGGAGCCGCGCTGCTGCTCTTCTATTTCCTGGAGTTTCAGGACGCCTTCCATTATGCCCTGGCCGGGGTCGTGACCCTGGTCGTCATGGGGATATCCAACAGCATCACCTTCCCCTCCCAGATCAACCTGCTGCTCTCCACCGATACGGTCGCCAAAATCGGCAGCCGAACGCCCATGGCCCTCTATCAGTCCTTTGAGAAGATCGGAAGCGCATTGGGCCCGCTGATCTTCGGCTATCTGGCCGCAGAGACCGGCATCCGCCGGGCCATCGGGATCGGGGGAATGATCTGCATCGGCGGAAACCTTCTCTTCATCCTCCTCTACAGACCCACGGAGATCGAGGCGGCGCGGGAGCGGATCGAGTAGCATTTGGCCTTAAAACCGCTTGTCATTACTGAACCCCTTGTGGTAATCTGACTCGGCATGTTCTGCATGGATCTCTCTTTCACCTTACCGGTACTGCCATGAAACCGTTTGCGCTCCGGAAATTTGTCATCGAAGATTACGACGCGGTCTACCGCCTCTGGGAGGCCTCCGAAGGCGTCACCATCAGCAGCGCGGATACCCGAAACGGGGTGAAGCAGTACCTTGATCGGAATCCCGGCGCCAGTTTCGTCGCAGTGCAGGATGACGGCCGGATCGTGGGCGCGGTGCTGGGGGGCGACGACGGCCGGCGGGGCTATATCCATCACCTCAGCGTGGAGAAGGGGCATCGCGGGGCCGGCATCGGACGGGCACTGGCGCAAAGGGTTCTTTCCCTGCTCCGCGAAAAAAACATTCATAAATGCCACCTCTTTGTGATAAAGAAGAATCCTGAAGCCCCGCGTTTCTGGATGCGAATCGGCTGGCAGTATCGGGAGGATCTGGCGATGATGTCCTTCAGCCTTTCCGAATGACCATCTTTTCCTCTCCGGTAAAACAAAATAATGGAGACGGCCCCCAGGCGCCGTCAACAGGAGAACGCACCATGAAAACCCTGTCTTGTTTTTCCAAAATCCTTTTGCTTTTCGTCCTTCTGGTTATGGCCTTTTCGATTGGGGCCCCGGATGTCCCTGCGGCCCCGGAAAAGAATTATCGGATCATTGCTGTTCAGCACCAGTCCATGCTGCCCTACGATCAGATCTACAAAGGGTTTACCGAGGGGCTGGAAAAGCTCGGCTATCTGAGCAAGACCACTATGGAACGGTACAATGCCGAGGAGGATCTGGATGCACTGGACGTGAAGGTTGCGGAACTGAAGAAGAATTCGGAGAAGTACGATCTGATCCTGGCACTGGGAACCCAGTCCACCAAACGGCTGATCGATCAGATCAAGAATACCCCCATCGTCTTTACCGGGCTCGGCGATCCGGAGCATTCAGGAGTCATTCCCGTGGATGCCTCGGGAAAGGCCGACTGGAAGTCCTCCGGGGCCAATTACACCGGCATCGAGACTCCGGCCTATATCGCTATGGGCATCCGGATGATGTCCCACCTCATCGACTTCAAAAAGCTGGGAATGGTCTACCTGGAGGGATCACCCAGCCATGAGGGGGCCATCAAGCAGGTCGGTGAATTATCCAAAAACATGGGGTTTGAATTCTTCTACGAAGGCTTCCCCCTACGGGATGCATCGGGAAACCGGTTTTCCGACGACCAGGTCCGGAAGAAACTGGATGCGGCACTGGGAAAGGTGCTGCCGAATACCGATGTCTTCTTTGTTCAGGTCTCCAAGACCTTTGAGGAGAATTTCGATATCCTCCTGGAGCATTTTCTTGAGAACAAAATCCTCAGCTCCGGCGATCCGCTCTATATCAAAAAGGGTATCATCATGGGGATCGGAAAGGATTTTGTCGAGTTCGGCCGACAGAGCGCCGAGCATGCGGTCAAGATCTTCGAAGGGACTGCGCCCTCCATGCTGCCCATGGATATGGGATACAAGATCACCATCGAGATCAATCTGAAAGCAGCGTCTCTCGTGGGGTACAATCCCTCTGTGGACGTGATGGGCGCGGCTGATGAGATCTATCAGGAGTTGGAACTGGATAAAAAGTAACCTCGCATCAGCGGGCACTGATGAGACGCCTGTTGTGATTTCGCCTGCAAACAAGATGGACATGCAAAGGGTTTGAAAACCCCTCTGCATGTCCATTTTTGTCATCGTAAACCGATCAGCAAGCTACCCTCGCAGAGACAGATCACTCCCCATCGTACGGAATCTCCTCATAGATTTCATCCGCGATCTCCAGAACCTTTAAAGGGGGGTCATATACGATGATTTGGGCTGTTTTCACGTTGATGGCCAGTTTCTGGGGATCTTCGAAGATCTGATCGATATCTCCCGGTTCGGCGCCGTTGAAGATCTTGGCAATGACCCCGGCGTAATAAAGCCCCACATACTTGAGATTGGCCTGGGAGATGCTCATCAGGAATCCCTTTTTCACCTCTGTGGAACCTGCCATCGACTCCTGACATGCTTTCAAAAAATGGACATTCACGTATATCTCTTGTAAACAGATGGTTATCTGGTAGCTACAAAATTTGTAGCTTTATAGGCCCCTCTGTTATCAGGGAGATACAAAATCGCGTATGTCCATTTTTTATCAAAATAATATTAGGGACTTATCCTCACAATGACCAAAAGGTGTCAGGAGTCAGTTAATACAAACGGGAGGAGAGAATACAGGAAAAGCATGAAATGGACAAACAAAAAATATCAATGCGGCGGCATCTGCGGTGAAGGGGGGATTTCTCCCCCCTGTCATTTCGCAACATAATGAATTTGCGGCTATTTTTTCAATGAGGCATTCCCAATAAAACATCCGCCAGCCCCTGTATCGATGCCGGCCTTTCGGGCCGCTTCTGCAAAGCCTGTCGGAGGAGGCGGAGGACCATCACCCGCGTCGGCCACGGCCGCACGGGGCTGCAGTCGATCCTGCAGCCAACTGATCCCTTGCCTCAGCTTCAACTGAATCCGAAGCCGCTGGGTCATATGTCCTCCCTCTGCCGGAAACCGGAGAAACACATTCGCGGCTTTTGTCTTGACCCAGCAGCCCCGGTTGCGGGAAAGGGTTTGGGCGTCGGAACGGTAAGCTCCTTTTTCCCAGCGCCAGAGCCGGATATCGAGATAGGGGTTTCCGGATTCCAGTTCAGCAACCGGTGTGGGGCC
>JAABSZ010000047.1:0-22786 GCA_011390135.1 Desulfobacteraceae bacterium
CGGCCCCGATCGCGCCGGCCAGCAGCAGTTTCTCCGGATGAATCTCCCCCTGCACAAGCACCAGAGGCCCCGGAATCCCCTTCAGCCTGATCAGCGCATCGGCTTGGGGCCGGTAGTGCTCCAATATCTTTTCATTCTCCTCCCTGGTTCTGCCCACAATCACCTTGGTCTTGGCATCCACGCGGAGATGACGCCCGTATTTGAGCAGATGCAGTTGGTCTTCGGACGGGGCATCGGTCTGGGCAAAGAGATCCTTCAGCCTTTCCGAGAACTTCTTGTCGGTCAGCAGACACCCCCCGGCCGGCGCGGGATAGTCGGTGATGGCGTACTTTCGGGCCAATGCCATCTGATCTTTTCTTCCCCGGCCGGTGATGGCCAGCAGCCGATCGCGGTCCACCCATCCCTTTTTCTCGGGGACCGTCTCCGGAAGAACCTTTGCGCTCAATGGGCGGAGAATGTATCCGTCGAATCCGGAGTGCTTCTCCACATACCGCAGCGAAGGCTTGGTCTGGGACATGGGCCGCTGGCCCGCGACCTCGCCGCTGAAGAGGAATTGAAATCCCCGCTGCTCCATCTTCTCCCCGGCCAGCCTGAACATGAGCGCATGACAGTCCATGCAGGGGTTCATATATTTGCCGTATCCGCAGTTGGGATTTTTGAGCATCTCCAGATAGACCGGGGTTATCCGCTCCACGGTCAGGGGGATACCGGTGATCTGGGCGGCTTTACGCGCCTTGTCCGCGGAAAAGAAGGGGGTTTCAAAGGTGATCCATTCCACATGGATGGACTGATCCCGCAGAACGAGGCCGGCCAGTATACTGTCGAGCCCCCCGGAACAGAGTCCGAGGGCTTTGATTTCGGTTGAATGATCTTTCATGTCTATCTTCTGTTGTATTCTCTTTCATTCTCTGCCATTCTTTCGCCGACACTTGTGGCCAGATCATAACGGCAATCTTCCTGGCGAGCAACCAAAACCGTGAGATGGGGGTTGCAAAAATGTCAGTTCTGTCCTATATAGAACTCGAACTGCGATGTGAAGACTTTTTGACAAACAGGAGATGCGCCGGCGGAAATGGTCTGACCAATGGGCTGACCAATGGTCAGACCGGAGAGACCGACGCTTTTTGGAGAATATCTATGGACAGGCAGGGATGAAAAAGGCGATGGAGAAGATTGAAGAGATCACACTGCTCTATGAGATCGGCAAGACCCTGAGCGAGCATCTGGATCTGAGAAAATCCCTCTATAAGGTGCTGGACATCCTCTCCAGTTCCATGAACATGGTCCGGGGAACCATCACCATTCTCGATCCGGTGCGCAACGAGATCCACATCGAGGTGGCCCACGGGATCTCACGAACCGCGATCGAGAGCGTCAAATACAAGGTGGGAGAGGGGATCACCGGAAGAGTGATCGAGACCGGACAATCCGTGGCCATTCCCAAGATCAGCGAAGAGCCCCATTTTCTGGACCGAACCGATTCCAGAAAGAGCAAGCCGAACCAGGATCTCTCCTTCTTCTGTGTGCCCATCAAGCGGGAGAACCATGTGATCGGGGCCCTGAGCGTGGACCGGCCATACTCGCCCGAGTACCCGCTGGAACAGGGCTCGAAGCTGCTGAGCGTCATCGCGACCATGGTGGCCCGGCAGGTGACGAATCTCGAGACCATCCGGGTGGAAAAGGAGAAGCTGAGAGATGAAAACCGGCGCCTGAAGAATGAACTGGAGAACAAGTACCGGATCACCAACATCATCGGCAACAGCAACAAGATGCGGGAGGTCTTCCAGATGATCTCCCAGGTCTCCGGCAGCAATGCAACGGTGCTGATCCGGGGGGAGAGCGGGACAGGAAAGGAGCTGGTGGCCAATTCCATCCACTACAACAGCCCCCGGGTAAAAGGCCCTTTTGTGAAGATCAACTGCGCGGCCCTGCCGCCGACGCTCATCGAGAGCGAACTCTTCGGCCATGAAAAGGGCTCGTTTACGGGCGCGATCAAGCAGAAGCTGGGAAAGTTCGAGCTGGCCAACAAGGGGACCATCTTTCTGGACGAGATCGGCTCCATAACCCCGGACGTTCAGATGAGCCTGCTGCGGGTGCTCCAGGAGCGGGAGTTCGAGCGGGTCGGGGGGCACAGGACCATCAAGACCGATGTGCGGGTGGTCGCGGCCACCAACAAGAATTTAGAAGATGCGGTCGAGGATGAAACCTTTCGGGGGGATCTCTACTACCGGCTCAATGTCTTTCCCATCTATCTTCCTCCACTGCGGGAGCGCAAGACCGACGTGCTGCTGCTGGCCGACCATTTCCTGGAAAAATATGCAAAGGAGAACGGCAAGGATGTGAAGCGCTTCTCCACACCGGCCATCGACATGCTGATGATGTACCACTGGCCCGGCAATGTCCGGGAGCTGGAGAACTGCATCGAGCGGGCCGTGCTCCTCTGTGACGGCGGCGTGATTCACTCCTACCATCTGCCGCCGACCCTCCAGACCGGGGTGGAGTCGGACACCCTTCCCTCCATGTCTCTGGAGGAGGCCGTGGGCAAGCTTGAGCGGGAGATGCTCATCGATGCGCTAAAAAACACCCGGGGAAATGTGACCCAGGCCGCCACAACCTTGAAGACCACCGTGCGCAAGTTCAGCTATAAGGCGAAGAAGTACGCCATCGGCTATCAGGAGTACCGGTAATCGACTTTTGGGGGGTGAAATATCCCTTGCCCCAATGCCCCGATCCCGATACACTATTGCAGATCGAACATCTGGTGCAGAGCGAAGATCAGGAGGCGACGATTCATGGCGGAAAAGAAGATCGGGCTGTTCGTCAAAAAAGATCCCCGGGCCGAGGAGAAGGCCGATGCACTGCAGCAGTGGCTGGAGGGGCGGTCCGTTACCGTGGTGCGGCAGGGAAGTCTTCCGCCGAGCCGGATCTATGCAAATGACCGGGAAAATGACCCAAAGAATCACCCGCGGATTCCCCCGGCGCCCAAAGATCTCTTCTGCATCTTTGTTCTGGGCGGGGACGGCACCTTTTTAAGCGCTGCCCGATGGATCGGCGAGGAGCAGATCCCGCTGATCGGCGTCAAGTTCGGCGAGGTGGGGTTTCTGGCCGAGATTGCAGAGGAGAATCTCTTTGAAGCGGCCCGGCGGGTGCTGGAGGATTCCTTTACCGTTGTGCATAGGATGCGGCTGGATATCCGGGTCATTCGAGAGGGCAGGGAGAAGATCCGGGAGACGGTGCTGAACGATATGGTGATCAACAAGGGCGCGCTTGCCCGTCTGGCCTCCATCGAGACCCGGATCGATGACCATTATCTGACCACCTTCCGGGCCGACGGTCTCATCGTGGCCACCCCCACCGGCTCCACAGCATATTCTCTGGCGGCCGGAGGGCCCGTGATCCACCCGTCTGTGCCGGGGACCATCATCACCCCGATCTGCCCCTTCACCCTGACCAACCGGCCCCTGATCATTCCCGATTCGGCCGAGATCCGTCTCAGCCTGTCGGAGAAATCGGCAGATATCATGCTCACCTTTGACGGGCAGGTGGGGCTTCCCATTGACGAGTCCGACACGATCCTGGTGAAGAAGAGCCGGTATCCGGTCCACATGGTCACAGTGCCGAACCGCCATTATTTCGATGTGCTCAAAGCCAAACTGAGGTGGAGCGGGGGCCGGGTCTGAAGCTGATCCGGGTCTGGATCCGAATCTGTCCGAAGTTTTGATTTTCATTTGACATATCCATTGGTATTGGGTATTAGCAATGGATAGAAAAATAGCCGCAACGAGGGTTTTAACGATATGGGTATTCTGAAAAAATATCCGGCCATCATCTTCGGAGTGGGTATCACCCTCCTTTTTCTGATCTTTGCTTTTGTAAGAGTGGATCTTCTGGAGACCCTCGAACTGAAGTTCTATGATGCCCGGATGAGTGCAAGAGGCGGCGGCGGAAGCACCGAAGCCATCGCATTGGTCGATATCGACAACGATTCCATCGAGAAGCTGGGCCGTTGGCCCTGGCCCCGCTCCAGAATCGCGGAGGTGATCGGCAAGGTCGCGGACGCGGGGGCCAAGATCATCGGTCTCAATGTCATCTACAGCGAGCCCGAGGACAGCTCTGCGCTGCGGGAGCTTCAATACCTGACCCGGATACTGGCCGAGACGGTTCAGGGGGCAGATTCCCAGCGGGTGGTGAAGGCCCTGGAGGAGGCCCAGCAACGGCTCGACAACGACCGGAAGCTGGCCAATACCTTGACCGAGGCCGGCAATGTGGTTCTTCCGGTCTTCTTCCGGCCTTCGCTGGTTCCGGAAAACCTGCGGGAGAAGGCGCTGCTGCTGACCGAAGATGCGGTCAAAAATGTGACTCATCCCGAGGGTGTGCTCCTTCCGGACGAGGGAAAGGTGAACATGCCCATCGAGGAGTTCTTCAAACCGGCTGTGGGCGTGGGTCATGTCAATCTCGAATATGACGTGGACGGCACCGCGCGGCGGGAGCCGGTATTCTTTCGATACGGAGATCTCTACATCCCCTCCTTTACCCTGGCGCTCACGGCCCAGTATCTGGGGATACCGATGCAGAATGTGACGGCCGTTCTCGGAGAGGGAGTTTCGGTGGGAATGCTGGACATTCCCATGACGCAGGACAGTGATTTTCTCGTCAGCTTCAAGGGGGAGGAGGGAACCTTCAGCCGGTACTCCTTTTTCGATACCTTGAACGAGAAGTTCGATCTGGACAAGGCCTTTGAGGATAAGATCGTTCTGATCACCCCATCTGCCCCAGGAATTCTGAACCCCATCAGCACCCCGCTCTCCGGTTCCATGTCGGTGGGCGAGTTTTCCGCCAACAGCATCTGGTCCATGCTCAACAGGAAATTTGTGGAACAGCCGGCCTGGAATGATATGGCAAGCTATGGCCTGATCATTCTCATCGGCTTTCTGATCGCCTTTGTGATGCCGCGCCTCAAGGCGCTTTTTGCCGGCGTCCTCTTTGTCGGTCTTCTGGCCGTGATGATCGGCGTTCCCTTCTATCTTTTCGTCTCGGCCGGGATCTGGCTCGAAATAATCTATCCGACGGTGCTGCTCGTTGTCGGCTACATCGGTGTGATGACGCTGAACTACTTTGTCACCGAGACCCGCAAAGAGAAGGTGGAGGAGCAGTCGGCCGAGACCAACCGGATGCTGGGGATCTCCTTTCAGAGCCAGGGGATGCTCGACATGGCCTTTGACAAGTTCCGGCGGGTTCCGGTCGACGATGAGGTGAAGGCGCTGCTCTACACCCTGGGCCTCGACTACGAGCGGAAGCGGCAGCTCAACAAGGCCGCTGCCGTCTATGAGTATATCGAGGAGCATGACAGCAAATTCAAGGATGTGACCAAGCGGAAGCAGAAGCTGCTCCACGCCAGCGAGACCATGGTCTTTGGCGACGGCTTCCTTACCGGCAGCTCCACCGGAGATGACCTTATCTCAGGAGATGGCGGGACCCGCCCCACTTTGGGCCGCTATGAGATCCAGAAGCAGCTCGGAAAGGGCGCGATGGGCGTGGTCTATCTGGGCCAGGACCCGAGGATCAACCGGACAACGGCCATCAAGACCTTCCGCTTTACCGAGGATCACGAGCCCGAAGAGGCCGAAAAGCTCAAGGCAAAGTTCTTCCGGGAGGCCGAAAGCGCGGGGACCCTCTCCCATCCCAATATCGTCACCATCTATGACGCGGGGGATGAGGGGGATGTCGCCTACATTGCAATGGAGTATCTGGAGGGGGATGACCTCCAGAAATATACGAAAAAGAGCACTCTTCTGCCGATCCGCCGGGTGATCGACGTGATTGCCGACATCGCGGAAGGTCTCGACTACGCTCACTCCAAGGGGATCGTCCACAGGGATGTGAAGCCGGCCAATATCATGATGAACAAAAACGGGGTGATCAAGATCACCGACTTCGGCATCGCTCGGATCACCGCCTCCTCCCAGACCCAGACCGGGGTGGTCAAGGGAACGCCCCATTACATGTCCCCGGAGCAGATCTCCGGCGAGAAGGTGGACGGCCGATCCGATATCTTCTCATTGGGTGCGATGATGTTTCAGATGCTCACCGGCAAGGTTCCCTTCAAGGGGGACAGCCCCGCAGCCCTCATGCACCAGATCATGAACACGCCCCACCCGGACCCGCGAAAGATCAATCCGAAGATCGTAAAGCCTTTGGTCACCATTATCGACAAGGCAATGGCCAAGAAACGGGATGGCCGGTACCAGTCGGCCGCACAGATGTCCGCACACCTGAGGGCCCTGGGCAAAAAGATCGATGCGCATACGGCAATGAAGAAACAGCAGCAGGCAACCTCATCCTGAAAGATGGAGATCCGCCTGCGGCCACCTAAAGAATCAAGGGAAGGGCAATGGTAGCAATTGAATCGGCCGGCGCGACCGATGTCGGCAAAAAGCGAAAAGGGAACGAAGATGCCTTCTACATAGACAATGACCTGAAGATCTTTGTGGTCGCCGACGGCATGGGGGGGCATCAGGCCGGAGAAGTGGCCAGCGGCCTTGTGGTCAAGAACATTGAAGACTATATGAGCCGCATCCGGAAAAATGAGGATGCCGAGGAACTGGCGGAGGTGGATCTATCCCTCTCCAAGGAGGCCAACCGGCTTCTCTCCAGCATCCATCTCTCCAACCGGGTGGTCTATGAGACCGCAAGCAACCGCTCCGGCTACAAGGGGATGGGTTCGACCGTCTCGGCCGTCTTTTTCTCCGACAGCACCATGATCGCCACCAATGTGGGGGACAGCCCCATCTATCTGATCCGGAACAGCGAGATCCAGAACCTCTCTGTCAGCCATACGCTGCTGGCCGAGCAGATGGCTCTCAATCCCGAGGCATCCCTTCAGGTGGGGGCACAGTTCGGCCATGTCCTCACCCGGGCCATGGGGATAGATCGGACCGTGGAGCCATATCTCTGCGAGTTGCAGTGCTTTAAAGACGACATTGTGGTACTCGCATCCGATGGGCTGACCAACAAGGTGACATCGGAGGAGATTCTGGAGATGGTCCCGCTCCATTCCCCGCAGAAGGCCTGTCGGCTGCTGGTGGAACTGGCCAACAATCGGGGCGGAGAAGACAACATTACGGTAATCGTGTTGCGGGTAAAGCGGATATTGCAGAAAAAAAGCGGGATTATGAAGCTGATCTCGCACCTGTTCAGATAAACCGAAAAGGAAATCTCAAGACAAGGAGAGGGTTTCTCAGATGCCGACGTTGACGCTTAAATTCAAAAAGGATTCCTCCAAGATCAAGGAATACCGGCTGGAGAGAGGGCAGTCCATCACCATCGGAAGACGGGAGAGCAATGATATCGTCATCGAAAACCTGGCGGTGTCGGGGCATCATGCCAAGATCGACTGGACCGGCAGCGGATTTCTGCTGACGGATTTGAAGAGCAAAAACGGAACGTTTGTCAACGATCAACTGGCCATCTCCCACTGGCTCAAGCAGGCGGATGTGATAACCATCGGCAAGCACATCATCGAGTTCGCCTACGGAAAGGAGGAGGCGCAGCCCGATGAAAAGGAAGATGACGCGATGGGCGAGACCATGGTGATGGATACCGGAAAATACCGGAGCATGCTCGCCAAGAACGTATCGAACACAGGCTCACAGGGCGCGGCCGCAAACGAACCGATGGGGATGGTCACTTTTCTTTCCGGGAACCAGGGGGATGTGGATCTTACCAAGAAGCTGACGAAGATCGGTAAGAATGCCTCCTCGGATATCGTGGTTTCGGGCCTGACGGTAGGGCAGACCGCGGCCACCATCAGCAAGCGTCCCGACGGTTATTATCTGAGCTATGTGGGCGGGATATCAAAGCCCAAGGTCAACGGCGAGAGTGTAAAGGATTCCGTTCCTTTGAAGCAGTTCGACGTGATCGAGATCGGTTCGGCCAAGATGCAGCTCATCCATAAATAGATATATAAATAGATCCAAAAAATTGGATCAAACCATCGATACGATCTTTTGATTCAACTGGGGAATCATTTCAACGAGGCATCCTTTTGAAAAAGCTATCTACCCTTATCGGAATCCTGCTGGTACTTACAGCGGGTTTTGTGACCTATCTCTTCTTTACGGACCAGGGTGTGGCCAACGAGTTTCGGCAGATCCGCCAGCCCCGGCCCAATATTTTCTATGTGGCCATAGATGTGTCGGCCACCATCGACACGGCCACCCTTTTCGATCTCAAGTTCAACCTCATTTCGAGGCTGAAGAATTTCATAGGCGACGAGGCTGTCTCCTATACTGTGGTCAGCTTCGGGAATCCCGGATGCGGCATGGCATCGGTCAGGACCGTGGTCTCCACCCAGTCTCCAAAGGAGGAGGTGGCCTTCAAATATGAGGTGGAGGACCCGATTTCGGAGATCTCGGTTCCCAAGATCGAAGCCACCTCCACGGTTCCGCTGACAACGCCGCTCTATGCCATGATGGAGAATGTCCTTCCCAAGCGGAAAGGGGGGCGGATCATCATCTTTTCAGATCTTCTCAACGAGGACAGCGACTGCCCCCTGCAGTACCCGTTTCCTGAAAAGGCCATCCGGGAATTCGGGGAGAACAAGTCCGGGCAGATCATCTTCCTCTATCTCAAACCGCATCCCTCCAAAGTTGAAAAGCAGGAGGAATTTATCGAACGGATGAAAAAACTCTCGGGCGAAGGGGTTGTTCGGGCATTTTTCTATCCGATTCCGGAAAGAATTCAAGAGCAGGGGGATTTTCTGGAGGCTCAGCTCCAGAAGGCGATTCCAACCACCAACTTCGACATCGTCCGGGAGAGGGTCTCCCGAATGGTGGATACCATCGTCACCGCGGTTCGGGGATAGGATTCAATCTTATATCCCGGCCGCGTTAACCGACGGAAACCGGGACCGGTCCGTGTGGGGCAGAAACTTTGCCGCGCTGAATCGGTTCATGAACTCCTGATTCACATTGAGTTCCATGTAGGTAATCCCCTCACGGATCGCGTAGATCTCATCGACCGCATCCCGGGACTGCAGCAATCGAGTTGCCCCTTCCAGGGAACTGTTGCCCATAACCTTGAACCTCTCCCGGGGAAGATCCGGGATCATCCCGATGGCTATCGCCGATTCGGGACGGATAAATGCGCCAAAGGTTCCCGCGACATTGAATCGGGTGATCTCATCAAATGAGATGCCGAGGGTATGGGTGAGGGTCTCCAGGATGGTGTACATGGCGGCTTTGGAGCGGATAAGGCTGTCGAGGTCGATCTGGCTCAGGTAAAGATCCGCGCCGGTCCCGGATTGATCTTCGGAAACGACTACCAGATGGCGAACCTCGTCGATCTCTTTCAAACGGTCATTGCACTTCTCCGGCACGAACCTTCCCTGGATATCGATCATCCCGCTCAGAAAGAGATTTGCCGCAAGATCGATCAATCCCGATCCGCAGATCCCGACTGGGGGGGCATCTTCGATGGTGCGGACGGAAAAATTTCTTGTCTCCGGGTCGATATCGACCCGGTCGATGACCCCGGGGTTCGCCATCATCCCCATGCGCGTCACGCCGCCCTCCAGCGCAGGACCTGCCGCACCCGCGCAGGCCATCATCCAGTTCTCATTGCCGATGACAACTTCGGCGTTGGTTCCTACATCGACAAGCAGTGCAGTCTCCGGGGATTTGTGAAGACCCGAATAGAGGATCCCCGCTATGAGATCCCCGCCGAAATAGCTGCCGATGTTGGGAAAGACGAGAACCCTTGCACATGGGTTGATGTCGAGGCCGAGGGCCCGTCCCCGCACCAGACCCGGCATATTGACCCCTGGGATATAGGGCTCCCGAATGATCCATTTGGGGGAGATTCCCAGAAAAAGATGGCTCATCGCGGTGTTGCCGGCCACGGCCATCAGATAGATCTCCTCCGGGTCGATCCCCTGTCCACCGCAGAGCGCGCGGATGCGTTCGTCGATCCCGCGGATGATCCGGCCGTGCAGATCCGCAAGCCCCCCTTCGGTTCCGGCATAATGAATCCGGGTCAGGATATCGGGGCCGATCTCGATCTGGGGGTTGTCCATCCCCTCCTGGGCAAGAATTTCCCCTGTAGCCAGGTCTATGAGGCGCAGCACCACCCGGGTGGTTCCCAGATCTACCGCGATTCCCGCGGGCCGTCCGCTATCCGGGGGTACGATCCCGGCCAGAGTCCAGCCGGCCCTCTCCTTGAAGAGGATGCAGCGGAGCCTGTAATCCCATTCCCGCAGCCGGTCCGGAATCTGTTGAAGCAGGTCCAAATCCACCCGCACCCCCTGAGCCCCGATTTTTCTGCGCAGGGCCTCGGCCAGCCGGTCCGCATCCCCCCGATTGTCGGAAAGGGAGGGGAGGGGCAGTTCGAGCGATTCAATCCAGCCTCTTTCTTGTTCCTTCACCGGTTTCCCGGTCATGAGGGGTTTTTGCTTTCGATGATGGCCACGATCTCCCGCACCACTTCTCCGGCCTTTCCCCTGACCGTATAGTCGCTGATCTCCCGGGTCAGGGGCGTCGGCTCCGGATTGATTTCGATCACCTTTGCGCCTTTATCTTTTGCGATGACCGGCATCCCCGCGACCGGATGCACCACCGCAGAGGTTCCTATCACAAGCATAAGATCGCACTCCTCGGCCAATCTATGGGAGCGGAACATGGCCTCATGGGGAATCGACTCGCCGAAAAAGACGCAATCGGGCCGCCAGATCCCGCCGCAGGCGCACCGGGGCGGGATTTCGGTCATATCGATGGCACCGGTCTCACACCGTTTTTTGCATATCAGGCAAGAGTGCCACGCGAAGTTGCCGTGGAATTCGATCACTTCCAGGCTGCCGGCCTTCTGGTGGAGGCCGTCCACATTCTGGGTGATGATCCCTTTGAGGATACCCAGTTCCTCGAGCCTGGCCAGGCCCGTATGGGCTGCGTTGGGGGCTGCGCTATCGATAACGCTCTTCATCTCCCGGATCAGCACATCCCAGACCTTGGCCGGATTTCGCATAAACGCATCGATGTGCGCGTACTCCATAGGGTCGATCTTCTCCCACACGCCTCCTCTGCCCCGAAAGGGGGGGATACCGCTCTCCACAGAGATGCCGGCCCCGGTCAGGGCCACGGCGCAGCGGGAACCGAGAAGATCTTGGGCCGCTCTTTGGATGGGGTTCATATAAATCCTGAATGATCTATGTTGGTTTTTTTTGTGTGATGAATGATTCTTAAAGCTGAAAGGTCATATTCGATTTGACCGCGAAGCAGTCGAGCCTGCTCTTTGCCTGGCGAACTCTTTTTCGGCACTCCTTCACGATCAGTCTCATCTGCGTGTCGGTACGGTCCTGATTGAGGTGGAAGAGGCCGAGCCTTGCCACATCCGCATCCAGGCCGAGCCTGAGGGCATCCTCGTAGGTTGAGTGGCCGAATCCCTTATAGAGCTGATACTCCTCCCGGGTGTATTCGCCGTCATGGATCAGCAGATCCGCGCCCTGGGAGAAGCGGATATACTCTTCATAGGAAAGTCCCTGGGGGTGGGGGAAGAAGAGTTCATTGTCGGTGATGAAGACAAAGGATCTGCCATTCTCGGTGAACTTGAAGCCGGTTCCGGTGTTCGGGTGGCTCAGATGGATGGATGTGATCTCGATGGAGCCGATCCTAAAGGGGCCCGGCCAGACCTCTTTGTATTTGAACTTTGCCTGGAGATCCCTGGCCCGAACCGGAAAATAGGGAGGCTTCATCACCTGATCGAGCATCGTTTTCAAATATTTGGAGAAGGGGCAGCGGTACATGGTGATCTCGAAGTGGGGGTTGTAGATCGGCTTGAAAAAGGGGAATCCCATCACATGATCCCAGTGAACATGGGTGAAGATCATGTGAAACCGGTGCGGGCCATTCAGGATCAGATCGTTTCCCAGCCGCCGGATACCGGTTCCGGCATCCACGATGATCAGTTCTCCGCTTTCTGCCCGGATCTCCATGCAGGTTGTATCGCCGCCATGGTTGACGTACATTTTACCGGAAACCGGAATGGACCCGCGAGAGCCCCAGCACTTGATGAACATTATCAACCCTTCGGTTTCATTGAGATCGTCCTTGTCATCTATTCCCCTGAGCGAAAAACGTATGCCAGATGCCCTCTTTTTCGACCCGTTCCTCAATGATCGTGACCGGAAGTTTCTCGAGCTGGTATCGGATCTTTCGGGCCTGGCTCCGGAGAAGCCCCGAGAGAATGAACCAGCGCTTCCGGAGGAAACCGGGGGAGTCGATGAGGCGGGTCATGACCTCATAATGGATGTTCGCGATGAGAAGATCGTATGGATAATCCATAAAATCTGTGGCATCGCCGCAGACCGAAAGGGCCTGTTCTTCGACGCGGTTCAAGGCAAAATTTCTTTGGGCGGTCTTTGCCGCCAGAAGATTGAGATCCACCGCAAGCACTCTGCTGCAGCCGGCCTTTGCGGCCGCGGCCCCCAGAATACCGGTTCCTGTTCCGATGTCCAGCGCAGACTGCACCTTTTCCGATTGAAAAAGGGTGTCGATCAGCAGAAGGCAGTCCCGGGTGGTGGGGTGGGTTCCCGCGCCAAAGACCACTCCCGGGTCCAGGCACAGCCGGATCTCTTCATCCCCGAAGGGCTTCCCGGCTTCGACCCATGCCGGGAATACCGAGAACCGGCCCGCGCAAAAAGGCTCCAATGCTCCCCCCTGCCACTCTGTATAGCCCATCTGAAAACGGTCGCAGAGGGTCAGTTCGGGCTGGGACCGGAGCAGCAGATCCAGGGCTTCGGGCGCGGGCCCGGTAAAGAAGAGAAATGCGCTCTCCCCCTCCTGCCAGTTGCCGATAAAATTGCTGGTGCCCCAAAAGAGATCCTCCTTCACCTGACCCTGCAGGTAGTAGATATGAAGATCCCCATAGGGCGGAGAGGGATCACTCATTTCCCGGCAGTTTATCGATATACCACTCCATGGGATCGAGGAGGGTGTATCCCATATCCTGCAGCTTCTTCTTGACCCGGGCCACATTGTTGGTGAGAAGATAGGGAAATACAGCCCGCTTATCCTCTTCTTCCCAGTAGCGCGCCACCAGAATGCTGCCGAAGGATATCCGCTCTTCGGTGATGGCATCCACGATCCGCTTCATCTGGCCCACCTTCTGATCCACCAGAATCCCGATAAGGGTTCCCGGCTCCCCGATCCCCATGACATTTATAAATGCCCGCACCAGATCCCGGATGGAGATGATCCCGATGAGCCTCTTCTCATCATCCACCACCGGAAAGGCCCCTACCCGGGTCTTCTGGATCAGCAGGAGCGCGTCCTGGATCGTATACATGGGCGAAACCGTCACCGGATCAAAGGTCATGATATTTTCCAGCCGGATCCCGGAGAGGCGTTTCCGCTCATCAGAGCTGTCATAATCATCCAGGACGATGGAGGGCATGGCGCTGCGGATATCCCGGTCAGTTACGATACCGACCAGGCGGTTCTGCTCATTTACGATGGGAAGATGGCGGATCTGATGCTCTTTCATCAGCTCCCGGGCCTCAATGAGGTTCATCTCCGGGTTCCCGGTGATCACCTTCCGGGTCATTGATTTATTGACAAACATAATGATTTCTCCAAATAAAGACTGTGTAATACCGGTCTTGTATGGGATACCGGCCCATACTGCTGTTTCTTTACCGGCCCATCAGAATCGCGACATGGTTTCGGATCAGCTCCGGAAGGCGGGCCAGAGAGTAGCCGCCCTCGAGGATCGAGATCACCCGGCCCTTTGCATACTGATCTCCCATCTCCATGATCCGCTCCATGATCCAGGAGAAGCATTCGGTGGAGAGATTGATGCCGGACATTTCATCGTCTCTGTGCCCGTCGAATCCGGTGGAGGCGAGGATCACCTGGGGCTGAAACGTGGCGAATGCGGGGATGAGATCCCGTTCGATGAGCATCTTGAATTCATCATCCCCCTGACCCGGCAGCATCGGGGAGTTCAAGGTATATCCGAAGCCGGCATTGGCCCCCTTTTCAAACTCCCGGCCCGTTCCCGGAAAGGCAAAAGAGGGGTGTTCATGGATCGAATAGTAGAAGACCGACGAGTCCTCCTCGAAGATGTGCTGGGTTCCGTTGCCGTGGTGGACATCGAAGTCGATGATCCCCACCCGCTCCACCCCGAACTCCTGCTGAAGATAGCGCGCGGCAATGGCGATGTTGTTGAAGTAGCAGAAGCCCATTGCCTTTGCGATCTCGGCATGGTGGCCCGGGGGCCTTATCGGGCAGAAGGCATTGTCGATCTCGCCTTCCATCACGGCCTTTACGGCCGCAAGAATCCCGCCAACGGCCAGCAGCGCGATGTCGTAGGACTCCTGACACATCTGGTTGTCCGGGCTCTCGAACTCGGTCATGCCGTACAGACACGCCTCTTCGAACCGGAGGATATAGGCCACATGGTGGACCGATTCGATCCATTTCTGCCGGGCCGGAACTGCAGGGATCATCGTCAGATGCTCCAGCAGCGCACCCTCCTGAATCCCTTTGTAGCCGGCAACGAGCCGATCCGGGATCTCCGGATGGTATGGCCCGGTCTTGTGGCGCAGAAACCGTTCATCATATACAAACCCTGTCCGTCTCATAAACCTACCCTTTCGAATTCAGGGGCAGCCGATCATCCGATGATCCGGTCGAAGATCTCGAACGCGGCCTTCATTGCCCCGGTCTCTTCGGGAATTTCGACCGTGGGCCGTCCCTGAAGGTCATATTCGTAAATCGATTCATCTTCGGGGACCGTTCCGGCAAGGGTGATGCCGGCCTCCTCGATGATCCTGGCCGCTGCTTCGGATACGCCGTTTTTTGCCTGATTGATGACGAGAACGCTTTTTTTGACGCCGATGTTCAAGTCCTTGGCCAGCTTGTCGATCCGGATGCCGGCCTGCAGCCCCCGGCGGGAGGTGTCCGCGACGATCAGCAGAAGATCGACGTTTTTGGTGGTGAGGCGGCTGATATGCTCCATCCCGGCCTCATTGTCCATCACGATGTAGGGGTAGTTGTCGGTCAGCTTCTCCAGAAATCCCGAGAGCAGGGAGTTGGCCGCGCAGTAGCAGCCGGAGCCTTCGGGCTGTCCCATCACCAGCAGATCATAGCCCTCGGCCTCCGCGATCGCCTCCTCCATCCGCATGGAGATGAAGACATCCTTGGTCATCCCGTCCGGGACCTTCCCCTTCTTCATATCCTCCCGTGCATCTCCGAGGGTCTCGTTGACCGTCAGCCCCAGCACCTCGTTGAGGTTGGCGTTGGCATCGGCATCTACGGCCAGCACCGGTGTTTTTCCCCTTGCTTTCAAATATTTGATCAGCATGCCGGCAAGGGTCGTCTTTCCCGTGCCCCCCTTGCCCGCCAGTGCGATTGAGTATGACATCGATTATAATCTCCTTTCAATGGGTTGCTTATAGCATTAGTTAGTGAAATAATTAGGCCAGTTGGATCAAACAGTCAAGTCACTTTTCTACAATTTCATATTTTACGCTCTTTTACAAGGATTGAGATACCCTTTTTCAATTCCCTTGCAATCGGTTCCAGCATATGCTAACCTTGGCTGGATCGTCTTTATTTCATATAAATAAACAGGAGGTTAGCATAATGGAGTTTGAGCTGGACAAGTCGCAGAAGGAGATCCAGAAGGCCGTCCGGGAGTTTGTCAAGGGGGAGTTTAAAAAGGATGTGATCCTGGAGCTGGAGGAGAAGCACGAGTATCCGGTCAACATCTGGAAGAAGGCCGCGGAACTCGGATTTATCGGCATCCACTTTCCCGAGGAGTACGGCGGAGAGGGGCTCGGCGTGATGGAGAACATCCTGGTGGCCGAGGAACTCTGCCGGGGAGATTCCTCTGTGGGCGCGTGTCTCATTCTGGCCGACTTCGCGTCCGAGATCGTCCTCCACTTCGGCTCCGATGCCCAGAAGAAGAAATGGCTGCCCAGAGTGGCCGAGGGCGAGGTTCTCTCCTGCGGCGCGTTCACCGAGCCGGACCACGGCTCCGACATCACCCGGATGGATACCACGGCCGTCAAAGAGGGCGACGAGTGGGTCATCAACGGAACCAAGATCTTCATCACAAACGGCGGCCCCTACGCCGGCTTCTACAGCGTCCTCTGCCAGACCGATCCCGATGCCCAGCCGAGCCACCGGGGCATGAGCCTGCTCCTGGTGGAAGGAGACCGTCCCGGCCTCTCCACGGCCTCCGTGGGAACCAAGATGGGTATCAGGATGATGCATACGGCCGAGGTCAATTTCAAGGATGTGCGGGTGCCGGCCGAAAACCTGATCGGCAAGGAGAGCAAGGGCTTCTATCAGGTGCTGGAATTCTTTGACGAGAGCCGGATTCTGATCGCGGCCCAGGGGCTGGGAACCGCTCAGGGCGCATTTGATCGGGCATTGGCCTACATCAAGTCCCGGGAGCAGTTCGGCAAGAAGATCGCCTCCTTTCAGGTGAACCAGCACAAGATCGCGGACATGGCCACCAAGATCGAGATGGCCCGCCTTCTGGTTTACAAGGCCGCGTGGAACTTCGACCAGGGCCGGATCGATCCCAAACTCACCTCCATGGCCAAGATGGTGGCGGGCCGGACCGCGGTCGAGGTCTGTGACGAGGCCATCCAGTTGCTGGGCGGCTACGGCTATATGCTCGACTACGAGGTGGAGCGCTTCTATCGGGATGCCAAGATCTGTGAACTCTACGAAGGAACCAAGGAGATCCAGAAGAACACCATCGCGAGCGCGCTGCTGGGCAAGATCAAGTAAGAAAGAGATTACAGACCGAAAAAAAATTGTTTTTCATGAATCGGGGCGGCCCCAGTGCCGCCCTGACGCCTTTATAGGGGGAGAATTTGCTCAGCATTCGAAAGATCGCGGTTCTGAGCCGGACTTATCGGCATCTTAACCGGTACCGGCAGATTCTCACGATCCTGATCCGACACGGTTTCGGGGACCTGATCGAGCGGCTCCAGATCGATCAGTATATCGAATCGGGCATGCGTCTCTTTACCAAAGACGGCCCCCCAAAGCCCCAGGAGCGAAAGAGCCGGGCCCGCCGGTTCCGGATGGCCCTGGAGGAACTGGGGCCCACCTACATCAAGCTGGGCCAGGCCCTTTCGACCCGGGCCGATCTGATCCCCCCGGATCTGATGGAGGAGCTTTCCCGGCTCCAGGACCATGTCCCCTGCTCTCCTTTTTCCGATATCCGGATCATCCTTGCCGAATCCTTTCCTGATCATGAGACCCTTTTCAAGGAGATCGATCCGATTCCGATTGCCGCGGCCTCCATCGGCCAGGTCCATCAGGGAACCCTTCCGGACGGGGACTCGGTGGCGGTCAAGATCCAGCGGCCCGGCATCCAGCGGATGATGGAGGCGGATTTGGAGATCATGCTCCATCTGGCCGGTCTGATGGAGCGCCACATCGAGGAGTTTGCCCTGCACGAGCCGGCCCGGATCGTGGAGGAGTTTGCCCGGCGTCTGGAGCGGGAGGTCGATTACCGGATCGAGGCCGGGAACATGGAGCGGTTTGCCCGGCAGTTTCTGGATGAAAGCTTTGTATATGTCCCCCGGGTCTATCACCATCTCACGGCCGAGCGGGTGCTCACCATGGAGTATGTGGAGGGGATCAAGATCTCGGATCTGGACCGGCTCGACCGTTTTGGGGCCGACCGGAAGCGGCTCACCCGGCGGGGCGCGACCCTTTTCCTCAAACAGGTCTTCACCCACGGCTATTTCCATGCGGACCCCCATCCGGGCAATCTCTTTGTGCTTTCCGGGGAGGTGATCTGTCTTCTCGATTTCGGCACTATGGGAATGGTCGATCTGCGGACAAGGGAGGATTTTACCGATCTGCTGGAAGGGGTGGCCCGCCGGGACCCGTCCCGGGTTCTCCGGAGCCTGCTGGCCATCACCACCTGGGATCAGGAGCCGGATCAGCGGGCCCTGGAGCGGGAGATCGGGGAGTTCTTGGAGCTGCACCTCTACAAGCCTCTGCGGGAGATTTGCATCGGTTCCCTGATGCAGCATCTCTTCGAGATCGTCTCCCGGCACCGGCTCCGGATTCCGCCCGATATTTTCTTTATGATGAAGGCTTTCGGAACCATCGAGGGCATAGCGCACCAGCTCGATCCGGAGTTCGACATGGTGGCCCATGCGATCCCCTTTCTGGAGGCGGTGAAGCTCTCCCGATACTCCCCCAACCGCATCCGGAAGGACCTGCTGAGAGCATCTGAGGAGATGATCGGCTTTCTTCAGCAGTTTCCGGCCGACACCCTGGAGATCGCCCGGATCATCCGCAGGGGCCGGCTCTTTGTCCGGCACGAGGATCAGGGGCTGGATCGCTCCCTCTCCGCATACAACCAGATGGCCGAGAAGCTGGCCTTCTCCGTGATCATCGCGGCCCTCATCATCGGCTCTGCGCTCATCGTGATCGCGGGGATCCCGCCGCTGATCTACGGGATTTCCCTTATCGGCATTCTTCTCTTCTCTGCGGCTGCGATCCTTGGGTTATGGCTGCTGGGGGCCATTCTATGGCGCAGGTTTTGAGGCGGCTCCTCCTTTCTACTGCTCCTCCGTATATTGCCGCTCCAATCGAAATTGGGATGCCATTTCCCGATCCCGATTCTGGTTTCGATCCCGGTAACGATTCTGGTCCCGATCCTGGTTTTGGTCCGTGGGGAGATAGATTCGAAAGGTGGCCCCCTTTCCCTTGACAGAGTCGGCCGTAAGATGCCCTCCGTGGCTCTTGACGATGCCATAGACCGAAGAGAGGCCCAGTCCCGTGCCTCTGCCCATGGTCTTTGTGGTGAAGAAAGGGTCGAAGATCCGGCCCAGAATCTTCGGATCGATTCCGGCTCCGGTATCTGCCACCTCGATCAGGACATGCTGTTTTTCGTCCATCGATGCCGACACCCCGTTGTTTTTGTCGATCTTTCCTTCCCGGCTGATCACCCGGATATCGCCGCCATCGGCCATGGCATCCGCGGCATTGACAAAGAGGTTGAAGAATATCTGCTGCATCTGCGCATGGTCGGCCCGAACCGGGTTGATCCCATCGGCCAGATCCAGCAGGATCGTGATCTCCTTATGGGTCCTGCCGAAGATCTCAGCCGTCTCCCGGATAATCGAATTTATGCTCAGGGGCCGGATCTCATACCGCCCCTGCCGCGCATATCCGAGCAGTTGCGTGGTGAGGGAGGAGCCCTGCCGGATCAGCTTTTCGATCTTATCGACCCGGCGCATGTTGGGATGATTATCAGGGATCCCCATGCGCATCAAAGAGACATGCCCCATGATCCCCATCATCAGGTTGTTGAAATCATGGGCGATCCCGCCGGCCAGTGTCCCGATGGCCTCCATCCGCTCGGCATGTTTCACCTGTGCTTCCAGTTGTTTCTGCTGGGTGATATCCCGGGTCAGCACCAGAACACCCGCGGGCCGGCCCTGGTGATCGTTATACCGGGATGCGCTGATGTTCACCTCGAGAATCCGGCCATCTTTTGTCTTCCGGCGGGTCTGAAAATCCCGGCACGGGGTTCCCCTTTCCAAGAGATTTCTCAGATGGAACTGGGTCTCTTCCTGTTCCGGCTTTGGCACGAATTCCGGGGAAAACTGCTTTCCCAGCAGCTCTTCACAGGACCATCCAAAGGTCTGGGTGAAGGCGGGACTAAGATAGACGACCTTTCCTTCCATGTCATAGATGGTGATCGCGTCGGCCGAGGAGTGGAGCAGGGAGCGGTAGAGCTGCTCCGAGCGTTTCGATTCCTCATAGAGCTTTCGGTAGCGGGCTTCGCTTTCGCTCAACTCCAAAGTCCGTTCAGAGACCTTCTCCTCCAGCAGATCCCGGTGGGCCTTGAGTTCCTCCTCCATCACCTTATGGCGGGTGATGTCGATGATCAGCACCAGAACCCCGATGAGAACACCTGCAGGATTCCGGATGGGCGTTGCAATATGATCGATATAGATGACCTTGCCGCCTGCCTTCTCCCGCCGGTGCATCGATCTGCCGCTATCCATGCCCCCATAGACCATCTCCGCGGGGCAGCCCGGGCAGACCGTATCCAGTCCCGCGGCCGCATGGTAGCAGAAATCCCCCACCACATCTTCCCCGTAGATCTCTTTGGCTTTCCGGTTGAGGGCCACCACCCGATATTCGAGATCCAGCTCCCAGAGCGCGATGTCCATGACCTCTATGAGATCGGTAAAGACTCTGCTCAGTTCCGAATTTTCAACGCCCTTCTCAGCGGATGTGCTGCTTGAGTTCCAAAAGGGTCTTTTCGTGATCATGGACCGGCCCTTGTTCCGTTGGGGTTGTGAGAATAAGAGTTCACTATAGCTTTGGAGGTATCCGGATGTCAAGATCAAGATTTTTTTGCCGCAGATGCACTGGCTTTACCGCTTTTTTGGCCATTATCGGCCTTTTTTCCGGTAGCCGGACGCGACCCACCAGAAGGCCCAGCCCAGCGCTACCGGAACCAGCCCAAGATAGAGAAATCGGATAGGATCTTCCTCCCAAGGCCGGAGAAACCAGGCCGAGACCATTGGCCAGATCAGAGAGGCCACCAGCGCCAGGCGGATTCCGGGGGAAAGATCTCTTTGGGGCCGGATGCGGCGGATGGAACGTGCATCCCGGGTCCGCCGGGGCAGGTAGAGGATGGCCAGCAGGATCAGCGCGATGATGAGGATTTCTTGAAAGCCGGACAAGGGTCTTCTCCGTTGGGTGGACGGTTAGTGGTTAGTGGATAGTGGTTAGTGGATGTTGATGGACGGTTCTGGGTCCATGATGGATGCTGTTGTTCCGGGGGGCTCTCCTTTCCGTTGGATTTCCAGAACTTTGAAAGGGCTCTTTTCAATTCCTCCGGGCTTTGAATTCCTGCGGGGCGCCATTCCCTCGGCAGGAGGTCCTTGTATCGGAAGGAGAAGTACCGGTCGTCGATGAGCAGCACCACGCCCCGATCCATTTCCGTCCGGATGACCCTTCCCGCGGCCTGCAGCACCCGATTGATCCCGGGAAATTGATACGCGTATGCGTAACCGGCCCCGTATTCCCCTTCAAAGTGCTGCTGAATCAGCTCCCGCTCCAATGAGATGCCCGGGAGCCCTACGCCCACAATCGCCGCACCGGAGAGCCGATCCCCGACAAGATCGATCCCCTCTCCGAAGACACCGCCCATGACGGCAAACCCCGCAAGCGTCCCCTCCCTTTCCCCTGAAACCCTTGCGGTCATAAAATGTTCCATGAACTGGAGCCGCTCTCTCTCTCCCATACCCGGGGCCTGAACCAGGATCTTTACATCGGAAACCATCCCGGAAAACCGTTCCAGAACCTTTTCCATATAGGCATAGGAGGGGAAGAATAGGAGATAATTTCCCTTTTTTCCCGATACCAGCGCAGCCAGGCTTTCGGCAACCCGGGAAAGTGTCGCGTCCCTGTCCTTGAACCGGGTGGAGATCCGGTTCGCACAGAGGACCTTCAGGTGAGATTCCGGAAACGGAGAGGAGAGATACAGTTCCTTGGCATCCTCATCCAGGCCCAGAACGGTTTTGAAGTAGGGGGCCGGGGATAGGGTGGCCGAAAAGAGGATCGCGGATCGAGATCGGCCGAGTGCAGCTCTCATCTGGGGTGCGGGATCGATGCAGAAAAGGCGGACCGAAAGGTTTTTTTCCGGGGCCGAATAGAGAAGCGCATAGGTTTCGTCAAAGCCCTGCGCCACCCGCAGAAAATCAAGGGCTTCAAAAAAGAGATCGAGCAGGGCCTGGGGAGGCGGATCGGCTGCCGATGCTGACAGCCGGGGCTCCATTGCCTTTGTGAATGCCGTCAGAAGGGAGAGGAGATCCTCGGGGGGACTGGGATTGTCGGCAATGAAACGATTCCCGTTCCTGCCCTCTTTCTCTTTTCGATCCAACCCCTTTTTTTCCTGAAGCATCCAGGAATTGATCTTTCCCAGGGTCCTGTACAGGGCATCCCTTTTCCCCCGGAGGGATCTTCTCGCGGCCATTACCGAAACTTTATCGATTTCTGCGGAGAACATCTCCCGGGAGCGATCCACCAGGTTGTGCGCCTCGTCGATCAGCAGTCCGTATTTTCCCTTTTCGTCGAAGATCCGGCGCAGATAGGCTTTGGGATCGAACGCGTAGTTGTAGTCGCAGATGATCCCGTCGGCCCACAGGACCAGCTCCAGGGAGAGTTCAAAGGGGCAGAGGAGGTGTTTTTCCGCAGCAGTTTCAATGACCTGCCGGGTCAGCCGGGGAAGATCCAGCAGTTCTGCAAGCCCCGCATCCAGACGGTCGTAGTAGCCGATGGCATAGGGGCAGGAGACAGCATTGCAGGGGCCATCGACGGAAAAGCAGATCCGCGCCTTTGCTGTCAGGGTGAGCCATCGGAAGCGGAGGGCATTCTCCTCCAGATGGGCTGCGCTCTTTTCCGCGGCCCCTTTCCCGGTGGTTCGGGCCGCCAGAAAAAAGAGCTTATCGATGTGTTCTTCTCCCATTGCTTTTACTGCGGGAAAGATCGCGGCCGCGGTCTTGCCGATGCCGGTGGGCGCGCCGACCATGAGCTGTTTCCCCTCCCGGATCGTTCGATAGACCGATACAGCCATCTCCCGCTGTCCGGGCCGGTATCCGGGAAAGGGAAAGGCCAGCTCCCTGATGGATCGGTCACGCTCGATCTTCCAGTTGACCGCGATCTCGGCCCATCTGCGATATCTTCCGATCACCTCATGGAAGAAATCGGCAAGTGTTTCGATGGAAAAAGATTTT
>JAABSZ010000048.1:0-22241 GCA_011390135.1 Desulfobacteraceae bacterium
GGCCTCGAGATATCTCGTGATGGTGGCCGATCCCCCCTCATACTGCTTTCTCACCAGATCCAGGGATTCCTCGGCCGCGACCGTGCTCTTCTGCGCCACTGCAAGCCGCGCCTGTGCCGCCTCCAGATTGAGATAGGCATTTTTCACGTCGAGCTTGACCCCAAGCGCGGTCTTCCGGTCCGCAGAGAGCATCTCTTCGAGCATGGCCTCGGCCTTTTTCACCTGTGCGGATCGGGAAAACCCGGTGAAGATGTCCCAGTTGAAGACCATGCCCACGGTCCAGTTGTCCCGATCCAGCTCATAGGCCATATCTTCGTCATCCAGGTAATATTTTCCCTGAAGATCGACCCGGGGAAGGTATCCGGCCCGGGCCATATCCACGGACATCCGGGTGCGGACAACCTCTTTTCGGATCTTTTCCAGATCGGGGCGGTGCATGACGGCATAGGCCACGCCGCCGAGGTAGTGTTCGGGAACCGGAACTTTGATATCGGGCCTTCCCTTCAGACGGAGGCGCGGCTCCGGGTTTGCGCCTAGGATGTTGGCGAGCCCGGCCAGGGAGGTCTGCCACTGATTCCGGCTATTGACGGCCTCCTCCTTTGCCTGCGCGAGGCGGACTTCCAGGGAGAGGAGATCCGATTTCAGCGCGCCCCCGGCATCGAAGCGCACCCGCATCACCCGGAGCTGGGCATCCACGGTGGTGATGGAATCCTGCGCGATCTTGATGAATGCCTGCGCGGCCAGGGTGTTGTAATAGGCTGAAATGACCGAGGCCACCAGTGCGTTCTCCACCGACTGCCGGTCCAGTTGGGAGACGGTCCGTCCTGTCTCGGCCATTTTTCGACGGAGAATATCCCGGCCCCCGTTGTAGAGGTTATACCGGGCAGTAACGCCCGATTCAAAGTTTTGAAACTTTCCCGGATCGTTGAAATTCAGATTCGGCGGAAGTGCCCGCTGGTCGATCTTCTTGAAGAGATAGGCCGAAGGTGCATCCCCTTTGGTGTATTCCGTATAAAATGAGAGCCCCGGATAGAACGAGGCATTCGCGGCCTCGATATCGGCCTCGGCCTGCTCGATCCGGGCCGCGGCCATCAGGTTGTCCGGATTGTTTGAAAGCGCGATCTCGATGGCCTTTGCAAGAGAGATAGTGCCCCTGATGATGAAGGTATCAACTGCCGCATCTTTTTCCCCAAGGGGCGCGATCCTGTAGAGGGTATCGGCATACTCCCGCTGCACCGATTCGTAGGAGTAGTCCGGCTTTGACAGACAGCCGGAAAAGAGAAGGAGGAATATACAAAGTGTTGAAAAAAGAGAGAGAGCGGCTGTTTTCATCTGCGATCTTCCCGTGTGATGCTATTCTTCAGGGTTTATGGCTGTACCTTGGCCCTTGCCTGCTTCCTAATATTTATAGGATAATTCAGGGAATGAATCAATAGAAAAAGGCCGATTCCGTTTTTGCCGCAGGTTACGGTTTGCTTGAGCCATCGCTTGATTTATTTACAAAGCTGCCAAAGAATGATACATTTCAAATAGGAAGGTTTTTCGGACGTGAAACAGCAGGATTCATCTTTCAGGAGCCGGAAATGGACTATATAAAGATCCGCTTTTGCAACGAACTCAGCGACAGGGAGTGCCAGTTCGGAAAGAGTATAGAGGAGATGTTCCGATCGATCAGCCCCGTCTTCAGGCTCTCGGAACACTCGTGGAAGCCACAGATGGACATCTATGAGACCCCCGAGGAGATCTATATCCTGGCCGAGCTTTCCGGCGTGAGCAAAGACGACCTCGATATCGAGATAAACAGCAAGGCGATCCGGATACAAGGATATCGCAAGCCCATCCCCCGCGTGGAGAATGCCAACTACCGCCTTGCGGAGATCCAGTACGGCCGGTTCGAGCGGGTTCTCTTCCTGCCGGTTCCCATCGATACCGAAAAGGTGGCCGCGGCTTTTAAAAATGGGCTTTTGACCATGCAAATGGCCAAACAGCCCCGGGAACGGGTTCGCAAAATTTCGATCTCCGAAGATTGATTCCTTCTTTCACTTATACCGCCGGAGGTATCCATGTCTCAGCCCACAGTTGATATAAAGCAGCAGCCTGTCGATACGGAACAGATCCCTGAAACCCTGTCCATTCTGCCGCTCTTCGATGCGGCCCTCTTTCCGAAGATGGTGCTTCCCTTGGTGGTGATGGAGGGGGAGTCGATCCAGCTCATCGACGATGCGATGGCCGCAGACCGGATGATCGGGCTGGTGCTGGCCCGGACCGTCGAGGATGCACAGAAGCAGAAGATTCAGGAGGAGGGGGTGAGCCATGAGGATCTTTATGAAATGGGCGCAAGCGCATTGATCCTCAAGATGGCAAAGACCGACGAGAACAAGGCCCAACTCCTGGTGCAGGGTCTGAGCCGCTTCAAGATCGAAGAGTTTCTAGGCACGGATCCCTACATCCGGGCAAAGGTGAGCCACCGGAAGACCGAGGAGAAGAGGGATACCGAGATCGAGGCGCTGATCTCCAATCTCCTCTCCCAGTTCACCAGGGTGGTGGAACTCTCTCCGGGGCTTCCCCAGGAGATGGCCGCGATGGCCAAGTCGATCACCGAGCCGGGCATCCTGGCCGACATGATCGGATCGACCATCAACACCTCCACCGATGAGAAGCAGAAGATCCTCGAGACCATGGATGTCAAGGATCGGCTGCGGGAGGTGACCCGGCAGGTCAACCATCAGGTGGAGATCCTGGAGCTGGGCAGCAAGATCCAGAGCCAGGTCAAGGGCGACATGGACCAGCGCCAGAAGGAGTTCTATCTCCGTCAGCAGCTCAAGGCGATCAAGGATGAGCTGGGGGAGGGGGAGGAGGAGGAGACCCGGGTCGAGGTGGAGGAGTACCGGACCAAGGTTTTGGAGAAGAACCTGCCGGAAGAGGCGAAAAAAGAGGCCGATCGTGAGCTGAAGCGGATGGATCGCATGCACCCATCCTCTTCGGAATATACGGTGGTCTCCACCTACCTCGACTGGATCACGACCCTTCCCTGGAGCGAGTCGAGCCCCGATGTGCTGGACATCGAAAAGGCCAGAAAGGTGCTGGACGAGGATCATTACGGCCTGGAGAAGGCCAAGCAGCGGATCATAGAATACCTTGCGGTGCGAAAGCTCAACCCGGAATCCAAAGGGCCCATCCTCTGTTTTGCAGGCCCTCCGGGAACCGGCAAGACCTCTCTGGGACGATCCATCGCGAGGTCGTTGAACCGGAAGTTCGTCCGGATATCACTGGGCGGGGTGAGAGACGAGGCCGAGATCCGGGGCCACAGGCGCACCTATGTGGGCGCGATGCCGGGCCGGATCATCCAGGGGATCAGGAGGGCCGAGACAAACAACCCGGTCTTCATGCTCGACGAGATCGACAAGGTGGGCAGCGACTTCCGGGGGGACCCGTCATCTGCGCTGCTGGAGGTGCTGGACCCGGAGCAGAACTTCTACTTTTCAGATCACTACCTCGATGTGGCCTTCGACCTTTCAAAGGTGATGTTCATCACCACCGCAAACATTCTGGATACCATTCCCCCGGCGCTTCGGGACCGGATGGAGGTGCTGAAGCTTTTAGGCTATACTGACGAGGAGAAGGTCAAGATCGCCAACCGGTATCTCATCCCCCGGCAGCGGAAGGAGAACGGGCTGAAGGCCGATCAGATCAACATCACAAAAGCGGCTGTCAAGCGGATCATCAGCGACTACACGCGTGAGGCGGGCCTCCGGAACCTGGAGCGGGAGATCGCCAACGTCTGCCGCGGGGTGGCCACCAAGATCGCAGAGGGGAAGGCCGAGTCGGTCACGGTGAAGGTGGTCAACATCCCCAGCTATCTGGGGGCAACCCGCTTCACTTCGGAGATGCTCGACCGGGCACAGACCCCCGGCGTCGCGGTGGGGCTGGCCTGGACCCAGGTCGGCGGAGAGATCCTCTTTATCGAGGCAACCGCGATGAAGGGAAACAAAGGCATGACCCTGACGGGCCAGCTCGGCGACGTGATGAAGGAGTCCGCATCCGCGGCACTGAGCTTTATCCGGACCAATGCGGCAAAGCTCGACATCGACGAGGATTTCTTTGCCGGCCATGACATTCATATCCATGTGCCGGCCGGAGCCATCCCAAAAGACGGCCCTTCGGCCGGTGTCACCATTTTGACGGCGCTGGCCTCGCTGCTCAAGGGAAAGACCGTGAAAAAAGAGCTGGCCATGACCGGGGAGATCACCCTGCGGGGGCAGGTTCTGCCTGTAGGCGGCATCAAGGAGAAGGTGCTCGCGGCGCACCGGGCCGGGGTGAAAACCATTATTTTGCCCAAGCGGAATAAAAAAGACGTTGATGAAATCCCTAAAAATGTGCAAAAAGAGATTCAGTTTAATTTTGCTGATACGATGATGGAGGTTTTGAAGCTCGCTTTGGAAAAATAAAAAAAACCGGATACCAAAAATGGACGTCAACCGCTGCTGTTTCCGACCCTTTGTACTGGCCCTGGTTCTCATCTTTACCGGCGGCTGCCTTTCCAAGATGGAACTTCCGGCCGATTATCCGGAAAGAAAGGCCCGGGCGAAAAAAGTTCCCAAAAAGGTTCCGCCGCCACCGCCGAAGCAGGGATATACCCGGCCCTATCAGGTCTTTGGCCAGTGGTACTATCCTCTTAACGATGCCGCGGGTTTTAGGGAACTCGGAATCGCCTCCTGGTACGGGGAGGATTTTCACGGCCGGCCCACCTCAAACGGAGAGATCTACAATATGCACGGGATTTCGGCCGCGCACAAGATCCTGCCGATAGGAACCGTGGTCCGGGTTTACAATCTCGAAAACCGGAAGTACCTCGATGTCCGGATCAATGACCGGGGGCCCTTTGTCGCGGGGAGGGTGATCGACCTCTCCTACGGCGCGGCCAAGCTGCTCGGGCTTGTGGGGCCGGGGCTGGCCCAAGTCAAGGTGGTCTCCCTGGGAAAGCCGACCCGAAAAGGAGATGGAAAGCGAAGATACGAGCCGGTTGACTATCGACATGGCAACTTCACCATTCAGGTGGGGGCATTCTCGAGCCGGGAGAACGCGGAGCAGCTCGCGTCGGAGCTGGATGGAGCCTACGGACACGCCAAAGTCCTGTCGGAGCTGGATCATCAAAGCTCTCAGAAGCTCCACCGGGTGCTGGTGGGCAAATGTGACAATCTGGACGAGGCGTTGAAATATGCCGATCTCCTCCGGGAGAAGGGATTTTCCGGCGCATTTACCGTTGCGTTCGAATAGAGTGACCGTTTTCCTCGACCGGGACGGGGTGATCAACGAGGATTCCCGGGAATACGTCAAAACCTGGGCCGAGTTCCGGTTTATCGGGAAAAGTCCTGAGGCTGTGGCCCGTCTCACTGAAGCCGGCTTCAGGATCATCGTGATCACCAACCAGTCCGGAATCGGCAGGGGAATCATCCGGCCCCAAGATCTTGCAAAGATGCATGAGAGGATGCGGGAGGCCCTTCGGGAAAGGGGAGGAGAGATCACCGATATCTTTTTCTGTCCCCACAGGCCCGATGAAGGGTGCAGTTGCCGAAAGCCCAGGACCGATATGATCCGTATGGCCTGCGATAAATATGGCATCGACCCCGCAGATGCCTGGATGGTGGGCGACAGCGCAAAGGATATCGAGTGTGCGATAAACGCGGGGTGTCGTTCCCTTCTGGTGATGACGGGCAATGGGCCCGCGGCAGAGGTGGAACTGGCCCGAAAAGAGATCCGCATCGATCATATTGCAAATGATCTTTATGATGCTGCAGATCATATTGTTGCCGGACAATATACCGGATAATCTAATATAAGATTGGACATGTCCTGTTATGATTGAGAAAATCGAATTTGCGGTCGGAGAAAAATACCGGAACCGAAAAGGTCTCTATGAGGTCATTTCCCGCCGCGGAGACAAGATGGTCATCCAATGGGAGGATGGAGAAAAGGTTGAGACCTCCGTCGAATTTCAAAGAAGAATCATTGAAGGCATGCGGTTTGAGAAGAAAGTGAAGGAAGAGAAAAAATTGCCGCCGAAAAAGAAGAGTTCTTCAAGAAAGGTTTCGAAATTCAAGGGTCTTTCCGAGGGTGATTTTAAAAACAATATTACAAAGACAAAGTGGCGGGGCCGTCCAGCGCTGGGCGGAGCCGTTACCCAGAAGCTGGACTCGGATCGATATACCTTCAATTCCTGGGCGGTCTATCGGATCCCTTCAGTTCATTGGGCCGATGCGGCCCACCGGGACAGCAGTGAAGATATCTGGCGGCAGGCGAAGTTCTTTGCTCAGGTGGATGAGCACTCTCTTTTTTACGGCTTCTATATCGAACGACCTGATGATAAAGGCCTGGAAAGCCAGGAATGGAAACGTTTCCTGGAATGGCTTAAAAACCCGGAAAATGAGGGGTGGCTGAAAACCATTGCCGAGGGGAACGGGCTTCTGATCTTCGATAAAGAGAATCGGTTTGAAGGAACCATCGAAGCGGTTCAGGGAGAATGGAAAAGGCGTAGAGAAGATGAGGAAGAGGATCTGGACTCCTTATATGCTTTTATCGACAGGCTGCCGGAGGAGCATTGGCTCAATCTTCAGATCGCCAAAAGGATAAAGAAAGAAGAAGTCCTTGAAAGGAAAGAGAAAATCGCAGATGATATCTCCTCTCTGTTTATGGTTTTGATGCCCCTCTATGAAGCATCGGTTCATATGAAATGATTTTTTGGGATAGATTGATTATATAATGAGCGAGAAAAATCGGAAAGAAGAACCGTACCGAGGATTCGAGCAGGGTCCTATTCGCCCCCCGAGCGAAGCCGACAGCCTGCTGATCCGCGTCACCCGCAACTGCCCCTGGAACCGGTGCGCATTCTGCCCGGTCTATAAAGGAACCTCCTTCTCCCTTCGGCCCCCGGAGCATGTCAAAAAGGACATCGATGCGGTGCATCGCCATGTGGAAGCGATCCGTCAAAGGGCTGATGGTGACGGCCGGATCGACAGGGCCGATGTGCAGGATCTTTCGGCGCAGGTGGGGGCCGATGACCATGCCCCATTTCAGGCCGCGCTAGGATGGTTTGCAGGCGGCCTCAAATCTGTCTTTCTCCAGGATGCCAACAGCCTGATCATCAGGCCCGGAGATCTCGTCGATATCTTGAAGCACCTCAAAAGCCGCTTTCCCTGGATCGAGCGGATCACCTCCTATGCAAGGTCTCACACCATCGCGAGGATCTCGGACGAGGACTTGGCCGCGATCGCGGATGCTGGATTGAACCGGATTCATATCGGCATGGAAACGGGCTCGGACAAGGTGTTGAAGATGATCAAGAAGGGGTCTGACAAGGCGACCCAGATCAAGGCGGGTCAAAAGGTCAAAAAGGCCGGCATCGAGCTTTCCGAATATGTGATGCCGGGGCTGGGGGGCAGGCCATTATCCAGAGAGCATGCGCTGGAGACCGCAGATGCGCTCAACCGGATCGATCCGGAATTCATCCGCCTGCGCACCCTTGCCATCCCCAATTCGATTCCCCTCTACAAGGAATATATGGAGGGCCGCTTCGAAAAATGCACGGACCGGGAGATGGCCGAGGAGATCCTGCTCTTCATCGAGAGTCTCGAGGGCATCCGGAGCAGCATCAAAAGCGATCATATTCTTAACCTGATCCAGGAGGTGGAGGGAAATCTTCCCGAGGATAAGCCGAAGATTATCGGGGCCCTTCGGACGTTTCTGGATATGGAACCGGAGCAGCAGTGCCTCTATCAGGTGGGCCGCCGCCTCGGGTACTTCTCCCGCCTGTCGGACATGGAGAGCCCCCGGCGGGTGGAACGGGCCGAGAAGACCTGCCGGGATCTGGGGATCACGCCGGAGAACGCGGATCAGGTGATCGATGAGTTGATGAAGCGGTTTATCTGAAAAACGATTATTGATGGATAAAGAACGAATCATCGAAGCCATTCGGAATCACCGAATCCGAATCTCAGATCATGCGGATGAAGAAAGATTGGCAGATGATCTGACGTATGATGAAATCTATAATTCACTGATGAATGGTGAAGTGATTGAAGATTATCCGAAGGATAAACCGTATCCAAGCTGTTTGATTTCCGGAAGAAATTTTTCCGGAGAACCGATTCATTCCGTTTGGGGATATAATTCTGAAGGCCGCTGGGCTTTTTTGATTACGGTCTATAGACCGTCCCCGGAACGATGGATCGATTTTAGGATGAGGGTGAGAAAATGAAGCCGTTTGATCTATGTCCGGTATGTGGCGGAGAATTTCAGTATAAAAAAGTTGAAAAAATGCTTCGGGGAGGCGGAAATGCAGCCTCGCTGATGGTTTTTGCTGAAGTCTGTTTGCGTTGCGGCGAAAGATTGTACTCAAAAGATGTGGTACAATCTTTTGAGGAAATCCGGCGGAAGCTGCGAAAGCATGAGTTCGATCATTTAAAAAGTACGGGACAATCCTTTACGGTCGATGAAGATTGGCCCAACAAAGCGATCCAGCCGACATTTTCCCATGATTGACCCACGGCATTATCTTTTTTCCACTACGAGCAATGTCATTGAAATCGAAAATCCCGGCTTGACTTTTCCTTCAGAATTGTTACCCTCACTAGATTTTGCAGAACTGTTTGCGTAAAGGGCAATTTTTCATCATGAGGTATGCCAAATGGCCAAAAAGAAGCTGAAAAGCCACAATATCAACAGGGATTGGTGCAAGGGATGCGGGATCTGCGTCCATTTCTGCCCCAAAAAGGTTCTCGAACTCGATGCCGAGGAGAAGGCGGTTGCCGGCGATACCGAGGCGTGCATTGTCTGCCGGCTGTGCGAGCTGAGATGTCCGGACCTTGCCATCGAAATCGAGACGGAGACGGAAACGGAGTAGGATCATTATGACAGAAAACATAAAGTTCGTTCAGGGGAACGAGGCGTGTGTGGAGGGAGCCCTGTATGCGGGGCTCGATTTTTTTGCAGGATATCCCATCACCCCCTCAACAGAGGTTGCCGAGCAGATGTCGGTGCAGTTGCCGAAGATCGGAGGGAGCTTTCTGCAGATGGAGGATGAGATCGCCTCTCTCTGCGCGATCATCGGCGCGTCGCTGACAGGTCACAAGGTGATGACGGCCACCAGCGGCCCCGGCTTCTCGCTGATGCAGGAGGCCCTCGGATATGCGGTCATGGCCGAGATCCCCTGCGTCATCGTCAATGTGCAGCGGGGGGGCCCCTCCACGGGCAACCCGACCCATGTATCCCAGGGAGATGTGAACCAGGCCCGCTGGGGAACCCACGGAGACCATGCCATCGTCGCGCTCACCGCATCCAACCATCAGGATGTCTTTGCCGTGACCGTGGAGGCATTCAACATCGCAGAGACCTACCGGACCCCGGTGATCCTCCTATTTGACGAGGTGATCGGCCATATGCGGGAGAAACTGGTGATTCCCGAGCCCGGGGAGATTCCTCTGGTGGAGCGGCTCAGGACATCGGTGAAGGAGGGGGTCGATTACCATCCCTACCTTCCCCGGGAGGACGGAAGACTCCCCATGTCCGATTTCGGCAGTGTTCATCGGTACAATGTCACGGGCCTCTACCATGATATGTGGGGCTTTCCGTCGGACAACCCGAAGATCGTCCATGGCCTTTCCCGCCATCTGATGGACAAGATCGAGAACAACGCGCACCAGATTGCAATGGTCAAGGAATACTATCTGGAGGATGCCGAACAGATTCTGATCTCCTACGGCGCTTCCGCGAGATCCGCGCTTCATGTGGTGGTGAGCCGCAGAAATCGGGGAGAGCAGCTCGGTCTTCTGGAACTGCAGACATTGTGGCCGTTTCCCGCAGAGATCGTGCGGGACCGTTGCCGGAACGCCCGGTCCGTGACCGTGGTGGAGATGAACAAAGGACAGATTCTCGAACAGGTAAAGCATGCGGTGGAGGCTCCGGAGCGGGTCTTCCTCGCGAACCGTGTGGACGGCGTACTGATCAACCCGACCGATATCCGGAATTTCCTGCGGGTGATCCAGGGAAGGGGGATTTAGAAAATGGCGGTAAAGGATTTTCTCAGGGAAAGATTCTTCCCGCATCTCTGGTGTCCCGGTTGCGGCCACGGAACCGTCTTGAACGGTCTGGTGCGGGCCATCGAGGAATTGGGGATTCGGAAGAGCGACATCGTGATGGTCTCGGGAATCGGCTGCTCCTCCCGGATCTCGGGGTATCTCGATTTTCATACGCTGCACACCATCCACGGCAGGGCACTGGCCTTTGCAACGGGTGTGAAGATGAGCCGGCCCAAACTCAACCTGATCGTCCCTATGGGCGATGGGGACGCGCTGGCCATCGGCGGCAACCATTTCATCCATGCGTGCCGGCGCAACATCGACATCACCGCGATCGTGATGAACAACCGGATCTACGGCATGACCGGAGGGCAGTATTCCCCGCTGTCGGGATATGGCGCGGCCGCGACCACGGCCCCCTATTCCAACATCGACCATACCTTTGATGTGGTGGAACTCTCCAAGGCCGCGGGCGCGACCTTCGTGGCCCGAACCACGTCCTACCACCCCAAGGAGATCACCAAATACATAAAAAAGGCCATTCAGCACAAGGGCTTTTCCGTGGTGGAGGTCATGAGCCAGTGCCCCACCTATTTCGGCAGAAAGAACAAGATCGGCGGCGCGGTGGAGATGCTCGAGTATATGAAAGACCAGACCACGCCCATCGACTCCAAGGCCAAGGCCGAGAACCCGGATCTCATCGAGCGGGGGATCTTTGTGGAGAAGGAATTGCCGGAGTACTGCGAAGAGTATGAGAAGGTCATCGAGCGGG
Organism: Desulfobacteraceae bacterium; assembly: GCA_011390135.1. Lineage (GTDB taxonomy): Bacteria > Desulfobacterota > Desulfobacteria > Desulfobacterales > JAABSP01 > JAABSP01. The sequence continues at coordinate 10,846 of JAABSZ010000048.1, forward strand.
CGAAAGGAGGGGCATAAATCATGGAGCGGTACAGAATCGTATTTTCAGGCTCCGGAGGTCAGGGGGTCATCACCTCCGCCATCATCCTCGCGGAGGCGGCCGTACTCCATGAGAACCTGACGGCCGTCCAGTCACAGGTCTACGGCGCGGAGGCCCGCGGAGGCTCGACCCGGTCAGATGTGATCATCTCCGATTCGGAGATCTACTTCCCCAAGGTGACGCAGCCTAATGTGCTCGTATGCCTCACTCAGGAGGCGTACAACAAATTCTCCGGCATCATCCGTCCCGGAGGGCTGCTCATCACCGATGCCAAATATGTGGAGATTACAAAGAAGGTGGACGCGCGCCAGCGGGAGATCCCCATGTATGAAGCGGTGATGGAGAAGATCGGCAAACCCATCGTCTTCAACATCTGCATGCTCGGCGTCTTTATCGGGATGACGGAGCTGGTGAAGCCCGAATCGGTCATGAGCGTGCTGGAGAGAAGGATTCCCAAAGGATTTCTGGAGCTGAACCGGCATGCCCTTCAGCTCGGCATGGACCTGACCGAGGGGGTGCGGCGATAGAAAGAGCCGGATTCTCCGGATCGAGTCTTGATCAAAGTTTGTTCCAACGTCATCGGATTCGATGACGCGCTCTTTTCCCGCGCCCACCTCGGCGATGTGCCCTTGGTGGGTGCGGTCTTTGCAGGCAGGATGGCAAGGGGGGAAAGCCGGGGGAGGGTCTGAGCGCTCTACCTTTTAATCAGAAATAACTGAAAGCATTGAAAGCAAGAAAAATGAAGACCTCATCAGGAGAAGATGACGTTCATGGCCAATCTTTTATGAATGTGGATGAAGGCACTGTGGGATGGTTTGAATTCTTGGAAAATATTGATGAATATGCCTTTGATACCGGCATAGAAGATCTCGCGGAGAACCATGATCATTATCTTTATGGAATGCCGAAGCGGAAATGAAATCTGAGGAACAGCAGCAGAGAATCTCAGAGGCGCAATACCTCCAACTCGAAAGATCTTCCGCGACCAAAAGCCAGTACTGGCGGGGCGAGATCTTCGCCATGGCGGGAGCCTCCAGAAAGCACAACCTGATCGTGGCAAATCTCATCCGTGAGCTGGGTTCCCGGCTCAAAAACCGCCCCTGCCGGGTCTATCCTTCGGACATGCGCCTGAAGATCGAAGCCACAGGGCTTTACACCTATCCGGATGTGACGGTGGTCTGCGGTGAGGAGCTGTTTGCCGACGAGAAGATGGATACGCTCCTCAACCCTCTGGTAATCGTCGAGGTTCTCTCCGATTCAACGGAGCGGTACGATCGGGGGGAGAAGTTCGGCCACTACCGCAGGATCGAATCTCTTCGGGAATACCTGCTCATCGCACAGCATCAGGAGAAGATGGAGCGGTTCTTCAAAAACGAACAGGGGCTCTGGACTCTTACCGAAACCGATGAAGAGCATTCCGAGATTCAACTGGAGTGCCTAGGCTGCGCCCTCTCCACTGCCGAAATCTACGACAAGGTCTAAGGGTCTAAGCATAAGCACCCTGAGAATTGAAAGCCGCTACTCCCTATCCTTTATCTTTCTCTTTGATCTTCACCACTGTCCGCTCCGAAACCATCCGGTCCGAAACCATCCGGTCCGGCAGCTTGGAGCGCCGGATGACAAGCTGGAGACGGTTCTCCGCAAAGAGCTGAATGCAGGCCGGGTAGAGCTTCCACTCCTCCTCCAGCCCCTTTTTTTTGATCTCATCCAAAGTATCCGATTCCGTAATCGGAAAAGAGCGCTGGCCGATGATGGGGCCTGAATCCTCGCCATAGTCGATGAAATGGACGGTGCAGCCGCCCACTTTGCAGCCGTACCGGTAGGTGTCGCCGTAGCCGTCCACGCCGGGAAAGGCCGGCAGCAGTGCGGGATGGATGTTCATGATCCGGGGCACATGGGGGTCGATGTTGATCCGGTCGATGAAGTAGGGAGTGAGGTTCCGCATGAACCCGGCCAGAACCAGCAGATCAAAAGGGTCCGGCTTCATGGCCTCGATGAGTGCGGCCTCTGCAGTTGCCCGGGCCTTGAGCGCGATCCCGATTTTTTTCGGATCAGCTCCCCTGGGGTAGAGATTCTGCTTTTCCATCAACTCCTTGAGATCAAAGCCCGGCGGCAGTATAGCGCCTTCGGGGTCATCCTTTACGCCTCTCATGATGGTCCGATAATCGACCACAAAGCGGGGAATACCGTGCTTCCGGGCCCGGTCCAGCCCCTTGGCCTCGGGATTGTCGGTTCCCACAAAGACCATCTCCCCGTCTATCTTTCCCGACTCGCATCCGTCGATGATGGCCTGCAGGTTGGTTCCGCCGCCCGAGATCAGCGCGCCGATTCGGATCTTATCTCCCATGTTCCCTTCTCCTTACCCTGCCGCTATTCCGCACCCGGTGTCCAGAGATAATAGAATCCGCTCTTGGGGGAAGGAAGAATTCTTCCGATTCCGGAACCTATCCCCAGAAGATCGAACTCCCGGCTGACGGCCGCGTCGTTGTAGAGCGTATCATTTACATATTCGTTGCGCCGATAGACCACCACCTGCGCATCGGAAGGAAGGTTTCCCTGTTTTTTTGCCCCGTCGATGGCATCGGAGAGATAGCCGATCCCATCCACCATCCCCAGCTCCAGGGCTTCATCAGCCAAAAAGATCCGGCCCGTGGTAATCCGTTCCAGGGCTGCCCGACTTGGATCGCGATGCTCCCTGACAAGATCGACAAAGCGGTTGGCAAGGCTGGTGATCATCTCCTGAAAGATCGTCGATTCGGTCTCTGTGGGTTTCCGAAAGGGGGAGCCCATGTCCTTGTGAACCCCGGAGACCTTTGTATCGACCGTCACACCGGCCTTATCCATCAACCCCACCACGCCGGGACGCATCATGATCACCCCCACGGAGCCGGTGACGGTTGTCGGGTGCGCCATGATCAGATCCGCTGGCAGGCTGACATAATAGCCTCCGGAAGCGGCCAGATTCATGAGTACGGCCACCACCACCACATCTGTCTCCTCTTTGTATTTTTGGATCTCATGGTAGATCAGGTCGCTTGCGGTAACAGTTCCCCCCGGAGAGTCGATCTTCAACAGCAGCGCCTTGATATCGGGGTCCTTTTTCGCCTTCTCCAGCCGTGAGACGATCTCCTGAACCATGGATGGCTGAGAGCGGAGCAGCCCCTGATCGGCCGCATCGGAGATCATGCCCTCCACCGGAATGAGCAGGATCTTCTGCTCTCCCTCCCCCTGGAGGACGAATTCCTGAAGCGCATCCCGGCTGTCGGAAAAGAGCTTGATCTGGGGCGAGATGCAGGCGCTGCAACAGAGCAGCACCAGAATTGCCGTAAGGATTTGAAGTAAATGTTTCATAGATCATTCTTATCCTTTCTCCTGGGAAAGGTCAAGCAAAGGAATCGATTCGTTTTTATGCTTTTCTCTTGATCGGTCCGCGGGCCGGGGCCGGATGGCCATTATGGAGGAGAGAATGGACCGAAATGCAAAAAGGAACAGCCGTAAAGACTGCTCCTTTTTTAAGGTGCCTGATCAACATCAAACCTTCATGATCAGTTCTCGATAATACACTCCTCGCTCCGTTTGGCTCTGAGAAAGATGCTGGAGAGAAACAGCACCGGGACCGCAAAGACGATTCCCACCACCGGCATAATGGTGAATGAGACGGCCAGCAGGCCCAATCCCAAAATCAGCAGAAAGATTCCGACGCCGAGATTGGCCGGGACTTCGATTCGACAATAATCTTTTAAACTCATGGTTTCACTCCTTTAATCTGTAAACGGGTTGAAAAAACCCCCCGTTTATGTTCATGTTGTTTTCAATAATAACCTTCTTCACATGAAGATCAAATGAGGCAAACCCCGTAATTCATCTATTTGGAACCCCCATTCCCCGACTCCTGCAAGGCTTTTCAGGAGAAAGGGCACTATTTCCGCCAGAATTCCGGCACCAGAAGGATAATGACTGTATAGATCTCCAGCCGTCCCAAGAGCATGCACCAGATGAGCAGCCATTTGCCTGTGGCCGGGATATGCGCGAAGTTCTCCACCGGCCCCACGGTTCCGAATCCCGGACCGATGTTGCCGATGGTCGCGGCCACCGCGCCGAATGCGGTGAGGAAATCGACCCCCATGCCGGCAAGGATCACCGAGCAGGCCGCAAAAAGAAGCATGTAAAGGGCCAAAAATCCTAAAACACTGCGCATCACATCTTCGGGAACGCTCTTGCCGCCGATCTTGACGTGGGTCACTGCATGAGGATGGATCAGAGAGAATAGTTCCTTATAGCAGTATTTGATGCATAGCATGATCCGAAGGCACTTCATGCCGCCGCCGGTCGATCCCGCAGATGCCCCCAGAAACATGCAGAGGAGCAGAATGATCTGGGACATCGCGGGCCACTGCTCGTAATCATAGGTGGCATATCCGGTGGTCGTCAGGATGGAGATCACCTGAAACGATCCGTACCTAAGCGCCGTCCAGATGCTCTCATAGATTCCCCATAGCCAGGTATCTGCAGTGACGGCAACGGTCAGCACCAGAACGCCCGCGAGAAAGAAGCGGCATTCCGAATCCCGCCACAGGGTTAGAGGCCGCCCCCTGAGCATCTGGTAATGGAGCGAAAAGTTGATCCCGGCCAGCAGCATGAAGATGATGATGATGATATCGAAATAGAGGCTGTCGAACTGCGCGACCGAGGCGTTCTGAGTGGAGAAGCCGCCCGTGGGCATGGTGGTGAACGCGTGGCAGAGGGCATCGAAGAGGCTCATACCCCCGAACATCAGCAGCACTACTTGGGTTGCGGAGAAAAGGGCATAGACCTTCCAGAGAATCATGGCCGTATCCCGGATGCGGGGCTTGAGCTTATCCGGAACCGGGCTGGGGACTTCGGCCTTGTAGAGCTGCATCCCGCCGACCCCCAGAAAGGGCAGAATCGCCAGGGAGAGGACGATGATCCCCATGCCGCCGAGCCACTGGATCAGACTCCGCCAGAAGAGAAGCCCCTTGGAGACGGCCTCGATATCGGTCAGCACCGATGAACCGGTGGTGGTGAATCCGGATACCGATTCGAAAAAGGCATCGGTAAAACTGGGGAACTCGCCGCCGATGTAGAAGGGGAGCGCGCCGAAAAGACCGATCGCACTCCATCCGAACGCGACGACGGCCATTCCCTCCCGCTGGCTGATATGTTCTGTCCCCTCGGAACGGCAGATCAGGGCAAGCCCCCCGCCGGCGCCGATGGTAATCCCGATGGACCAGAGCAGTGAATAGACGCTCTGATCCCTGTAGATGAGCCCCACCAGCAGGGGCAGGGTCATGGAAAGCCCCAGAAAGAGAACCAGAATTCCCACCACATAGAGGACATATCGCCAGCGCATGGTTAAAAATACTCCAGTTTGACCGAGAGGATCTTTTCGATCCTGGCCACGGCCTCTCTTCTGGCAAATATCACGATCCGGTCCCCGGGCAGAATCACGGTCTCGCCCGATGGAATGATCACATGGTCTTTTCGCAGAATCGCGGCCACCAGGGCCCCCTTGGGAAAGGAGATCTTCCGCAGAGGCTTCTCCACGATCTCGGAAGTCTCCAGGGCAACAGCCTCGATCACTTCGGCCTGCTCATCCTTCAAAGAGATGGCCGAGATAACCTTTCCCCGGCGCACATGCTGAAGAATCGAGTTGATCGCAGACAGCCGGGTATTGACCACCTGCTCCATGCCGATCGCGAGCATCAATGGGAAATAGCTGAACTTGCTGATCTTGGTGATCACCTTTTTCGCGCCCAGGCGCCGGGCCAGCAGAGAGGTGAGGATATTCGTCTCCTCATCATTGGTCAGCGTCACCACCAAATCCATGTTTTGGATGTTCTCCTCGGTCAGGAGCTGCTGGTCGGAACCGTCCCCGCAGAGCACCACAACACTGTTGAGATGATCTGCGAGTTCTTTGCACCGTTCTCCGGATTTTTCGATAATCTTTGTGTGGATCGATCGCTTTTCCAGCAGAGCCGCCAGACGTGCCCCGACCCGTCCGCCGCCGACGATCAGCACATTTTTGATGGTCATATCCGGCTTGTTGAAGAGCTTCAGGGTTGAGGCCAGATCCTTCTCTTCGCTGATGAAATAGACAACGTCCCCGGAGTGGAGCCGGTCGTCGCCCCGGGGGATGATCATTTTCTCGTTTCTCAGCACCGCGGCAATCAGCAGCCGATGATCAGGCCCGATCTGCTTGGGGATGTCTATCAGTTGAATGTCGGCAAGAGGGGATTTTTCGTCCAGACGCACCCCCACGAACTTGACCTTTCCGTCGGCAAACTCCCCCACATCGATGGCTCCGGGAACGCTCATGAGCCGGTCGATGGTCTTGACCACCTCGATTTCGGGGTTGATGATGGTATCGATATGAGGAGGCCCGTCTTTAAAGGTTTCGTGATACGGGTCGTAATCGGCATCCCGAATCCGCGCGAGCTTTTTGGTATTGTGGGAGAGGGTATCGGCCATCAGGCAGGCCACGAGATTCGTCTCGTCGCTGTCTGTCACCGCAAGAAGGATCTCGGCCTCTTTGATGCCGGCCTCATTCAGCGCAACCGGGCTTCCTCCGGACCCCTGCACCACCTGCACGTCGATCGATTCCGAAACCCGCTTGAGCGCCTCCGGATCACGGTCGATCACCACCACTTCCTTGTTCTCATAGGCCAGACGGTTCGCGATGTGAAATCCGACTTCACCCGCGCCGACAATGACGATCTTCAATAGTCCATCTCCTTGAAAGGTAAAAAATATGGGCGTTTTATCTGATAAACGCCCCTTATATTCGTGGATTTACTATAGGTCAGGGGGATGTGTCAAAGCTTTTCCGCCTTTATTTTAAAGTCTTTGGAAGCGGTTCCATCAATTATTTGCCGGCCTCTGATGCTTCCCTGCCACGATCCCCATAGAAGGGGCAGACAATATCTTTGGCATAATGATTATCTTCATCATGAGCCCCTATTTTTCTCGACTTGAGGAGCAGATTTTTGATAGGATTCAATGTTGGTGATCAGCAGATTTATTATTGGCAATCCGTTCTTTTTCCAGGAGATCAATTAGACCGACAATGATAGACAAACAATGATCAGCATTGAAAACCTGACCAAAACCTTCGGCCCTCAGACCCTGTTCGATGAGATCAGCTTCAAGATCAATCCCAGAGAGCGGGTGGGGATGGTGGGCCGAAACGGCCACGGCAAGACCACCCTTTTCCGGATCATTGTGGGGGAGGAGTCCTACGACGACGGGATCGTCAACATGCCCAAGAGCTACCGGATCGGCTATGTGACCCAGCACCTCGATTTTACTGAAAATACGATCCTGAAAGAGGGGATGAAGGGGCTGCCGGCCGACCGGCGGGAGAACCACTGGGATGTGGAGAAGATCCTGGCGGGGCTCGGCTTTTCCCAGGCCGATTTCGAGCGCCCCCCGTCCGATTTTTCCGGCGGATTTCAGGTGCGCCTGAACCTTGCCAAGGTGCTCGTCTCGGAGCCGGATCTGCTGCTGCTGGACGAGCCGACCAACTACCTCGACATCACCGCGATCCGCTGGATCGAGCGGTTCCTTTGGGCCTGGCCCCGGGAGCTTCTCCTCATCACCCACGACCGCGGCTTCATGGACAAGGTTGTGACCCATACCCTCGCGATCCACAGAAGGAAGATGAAGAAGATCGAAGGGGATACGGGAAAGCTCTATGGGCAGATCGCGCAGGAGGAGGAGATCTACGAGAAGACCCGGCAGAACGACGAGCGGAAACGCAAGGAGGTGGAGACCTTCATCAACCGGTTCCGGGCCAAGGCGCGGCTGGCCAACATGGTGCAGTCCCGGATCAAGACCCTTTCGAAGATGGAGAAGAAGGAGAAGCTGGAGGGGATGAAAACCCTCGATTTCTCCTTTCGGCAGAAGCCCTTCAAAGGGAAGCAGATGTTTCAGGCCGAAGGGCTCTCCTTCGGGTATGAGGGCGGTCCCCGGTTGATCGAGGATTTCAGCATCACGGCCGGCGCGGGAGAGCGGATCTGCGTGGTGGGCCGGAACGGCAAGGGCAAGACCACCCTCTTGAAGCTGCTGGCCGGGGATCTGCCCCCGCAGTCCGGGGAAATCTCCTATAATCCCAACGTGGAAAAGGGATTCTACGAGCAGACCAACATCAAAAGCCTTGTGGATGGCCGCACTGTGGAGGAGGAGCTGATCCTGTCCGCGCCCGATGTGGACCGGCAGCAGGCGAGAAACATCTGCGGGGCCATGATGTTCGAAGGTGAAGGGGCATTGAAGAAGATCGGGGTGCTTTCGGGCGGGGAGAAGAGCCGGGTGATGCTGGGCAAGCTGCTGGTGACGCCTTTAAACTTGCTGCTGCTGGATGAGCCCACCAACCATCTGGATATGGATGCCAATGATGCGCTGCTGGCCGCGATCGACAATTTTGCGGGCACGGTGGTGATGGTGACCCATAACGAGATGTTCCTCCATGCGGTCGCGGACCGGCTGGTGGTCTTTCAAAGGGATGGGATACAGCTCTTTGAAGGTGGATACAGCGAGTTTCTGGAGAAGGTCGGATGGGAGGAGGAGGCCGAGGAGAGGCACGGGAAATCGGCTGAACCGGAGGCGGATGGGGCCGAAACAAAGTTGAGCAAAAAGGAGGCCCGGCGCAGGCGCTCGGAGATCGTGACAGAGCGGGCCAAGCTGACCCGGCCCATCGAGAAGAAGATCGAGAAGGCCGAAGACGAGATCGAGCGGCTCGAAAAGGAGCTGGAAAGGCTCAACACAAAGATGCAGGCCGCAAGCGAAGAAGGGGAGGGGACGAAGATCGTTGCCCTGTCACAGTCCATCCACAACTGCCAGACCGAGATCGACCGGCTCTTCGAGGATCTGGAGAAGTTTACGGATCAGTTGAACCTTGAGCAGGCAGCCTTTGAAGATCGGCTGGCCCGGATCGACCAGATGGAGAGTTAGGTGCATTTCAAGAATGAAGTTTCAACTCAGGGCGATCAGTCTTGCAGAACAGTCTTGAAGATCAGTCTTGCAGAACAGACTTAGAAGCTCAGGCTTGAAGAACGGATGAAGCAATAAAAAAAACCCCGCTCGACATTGCTGTCATAAGCGGGGTTTTACTATAGATGGAAAAGCCGGATAAGGGCTTATTTTCCTTTTTTGGCGCGCTTGGAGGCTTTCAGCGGGTTGACCTTGGCCTGGGCAGCGGCCGCTTCAGCAACGATATGGGTGGCAAGATTGCAGTTGCCGAGCTTCCACTTCATGGAAGGCTGGGGGCTTGCGGTGCAGTACCAGCCTTCGCCGTACTCGGTCATCCGGTTGCAGCCGTTGCACATCTCCACCACCTCTTTGCAGCTTCCGCCGTTGAAGGTGCAGCCCTTCTTGCTCATGAACGGGCAGTCCTGCCCTTTTCTTACGGTTTCACAAATCATTTTCTCATCCCCTTTGGACATTTTTTTTATTCAAAAAAAAGGTCTGAGAGAAAATGACTCCCAAACCCTTGATTTGCACCTTGTAAACAAAACTTAACGAATATAAACCGACGGAATGGTCCTGTCAAGACTTTTTTCGGAAAAAGTGAAAAAGGTGCGCGCCGGGGCGACGCGCACCTTTTCGGGGTCATGCCGACTTTTTGAATGCCCGGATCAGCGACGGGTCCATAACGGCCTCGTATCCGGTCAGCCGGGCCACCATCTCGCTGCGGTCGTTCAGAAACGTGAAGTCGCCCTTCATCTTGTGGTTCGTCACCTCCCGGACTTCAAGGATCGCGGTGACCCCTTCCTTTGGGAAGCGGCGGGTGAACTGCCGGTAGCTTTCGGCATAGCTCGGCAGGCAGGTCTGCCCTTTCTGCTCATAGGTCCAGAGGATGGCCATCTGGAAGGCCGAATCTAACACCAGCGGGTCCCCGATCCAGCGGCTCCGGACCGGCTCCTTCATCCACTGGTCCGGCGCGGGCGCGGCCGCCAGTTTCGCGGTCATGAACCGATCCGTAAGGGTGATCACCTTTTTGATCCCCCGGAGTTCCGCGCCGTGGAAGAGGACGTTTTCATATATCTCGTCGATGGTGCGGGGGTAGCCGTTCCCCTTCATGAAGACAGAGGCGTCGAACCGGGGAGGTGAGGGCTGGCTGCTGCCGAGGATGGCCTTGGCCCGGTAGTGGATCACCTCGATCCCCTCCTGAACCCCGTCTCTGATCTCCACATCCACTTCAAAGGATGATCCGTTCTTGCGCGCCTTTCCGGCCATCAAACGGATCAGCTTCTTCTCCTCGTCGATCCTGATGCCGTTGAGCAGGCGGATCTGGTCCAGCCCTTGCAGAAAGAGTCCCGGATTCTCATGGAGCGCGCCGCAGCCGAGCCATTCGGTCATCAGGGCAAAGGGTACTACGGGACGGCCTGCGATCCGGTGGGAATCGAGGATCGGATACCCGGTTTGGTCGATCTCCCGTTTGAAGGTCAGAGAGAGGGAAGGGGGGTGGGCCGGAGCCTGAATCGGAGCCTGAATCGGAGCCTGAATCGGAGCCTGAATCGGAGCCTGAATCGGAGCTTGAATCGGAGCTGCGGTAACGACCTCCTCTGGCAGATCCCACTTGGCCTGGTCTCCGAAGCCGGCCCCGATGACCACCTCGACCGGTGCTTTGACTCCCCGATTTCCTGCTGGAACAACCATCTCCCTAAGCAGGGCATTGGCCCCGGCCTCGATGGGAATCAGGCCGATACCTTTTTGCCGGAACTCCTTTTTCAGTCCATCGGAGACCATTCCGCCGTCCCAGGGCCCCCAGGCCACGGAGATCACCCGGCAGTCGGGGCGATTTGCGGCCTCGTTCTGCGCCATTTTGCCGATGACCTCGTTGGCCATCGCATAATCGGCCTGGCCTCGGTTGCCCATCCGGCCGGCAACAGAGGAGAAGAGGATCAGGTATTTCAGGGGATCATTTCCAGCGGCCGAGAGAAGAACTTCGAGGCCCTTCACCTTTGTGGAGAAGACCGCTTCGAACTGTTCGTCGGTCTTGTCGGTGATCAAACGGTCCTGGAGATAGCCGGCGCCGTGAATCAGCCCGCAAATCGGCCCGAATTCCTGCCTGATGCTTCCGAAGATCTCTTTGACGGCCCTTTCATCCCGGACGTCGCCGGTGTAATACCGGACCGTTGCGCCGGCGGCCCGCATCCGTTGGAGGTTTTCCCCGATCTCCCGCGCGGCCATGTACCGTTGATATAGCGCTTCGAGATCCTTGGGCGAGGGCGGCGAGCCGGAGAATTCGTTTTCCAGAATGGCCCGCTTGACGGCCCCGGGATCGGAAATCCCTTTTAGCCATTCCGGCTCCGGCTCCGGCAGCGGAGAGCGGCCCATGA
>JAABSZ010000049.1:0-21429 GCA_011390135.1 Desulfobacteraceae bacterium
GAGCCGGTGCCGGAATCGCCGGCCGCCCCGGAGAATCATGAAGGGATTTCCACCCTTTACAGGATAGACTTTTCCCCCCACACCACCTTTTTCGCCACCGGCTCCAACCCGATTCTGCTGCTCAAGGAGCTTCAGGATATGGGAGAATGCCGGATTCAGCCCGATCTTCACGGAATTCCGCAGTTGGACGCCCTGGACCCCGAAGAGTGCAGGCTCCGGTGGCGGATCGATCTACTGACGGACCGGGGCATCAATGCCGTAGAGGATGTCTTCATCTTTGCAGCCGATGCCTGTGATCTCGATATCCGGATCTCAGGGGATGGGGAGATGGAAAAGAGAACCGTTGAACCGGAAAAGCCGCAGCCGGATACGGAGAAAGAGAGTGCGCCCCTTCAGCGGAAAGAGAGCAGAAGGGAGAACAGAGCCAGCATCCGGGTTCCCGCGGAGAAACTCGACACCCTGGTCGATCTGGTCGGAGAGCTGGTGACGGTGCAGGCCAACCTGAGCCGGAAGGCCGGTGTCGGGGCCGATGCGGAGCTGGTCTCCATCTCGGAATCGGTGGAGCGGCTCACCGGCTCACTCCGGGATGTCACCATGAGCATCCGGATGATCCCTATCGGCACCACCTTTCAGCGGTATCAGCGGCTGGTGCGGGATCTTTCCAAGGAGCTGGGCAAGGAAGTGAGGATGGAGACAGAGGGCGGGGAGACCGAGCTGGACAAGACCGTGATCGAGCAGCTTGGGGACCCGCTGATCCATATCATCCGGAATGCGATCGACCACGGCATCGAGCGGCCCGATGTCCGGGAACGGCTCGGAAAGCCGCGGCAGGGAACCATTCGCCTTTCGGCCGAACATGCCGGGACCAGCGTGCTGATCCGGATCTCCGGGGATGGTGCGGGAATCGATCCCGAACAAATCCGGAAATGTGCTGTGGAAAGAAACCTGATCCCCCCGGACATGATCCTGGAGGAGGATGAGATCTACAACCTGCTCTTCCTTCCGGGCTTCTCCACGGCAAAGAGACTCTCGGATGTTTCGGGCCGGGGAGTGGGGATGGATGTGGTCAAACGCCGCATCGAAGCCCTTCAGGGGACGGTTCATATCGCCAGCAGCCTCGGCAAAGGGACCGCCGTCACCCTGAAACTGCCCCTGACACTGGCCATCATCGACGGCCTGCTGGTTCAGATCGGCGACGGGGATTATATCCTGCCCTTATCCGCGGTGGAGGAGTGTGTGGAGATGGATCGAAAGAGTGCGGACCGCTCCGAAGATCGGGACATGATGGACTACCGGGGAAGCCGAATCCTCTACATCAACCTTCGCCGGATCTTCCATACCGAAAGTCTTCCGCCGCCCATCGAACGGGTGGTCATCTCCCGGCTCAAGGGAGAGACGGTCGGCTTTGGTCTGGACGGCGTGGTGGGCCAGCACCAGACCGTGATCAAGCCGATCGGAAAACTCTACAAAGATATCCGGGGAATCTCCGGGGCCACCATTTTAGGAGACGGAAGCGTAGCCCTGATCCTCGATCTGCATCAGATTCTGGAAACCGTTGAAGGAGACCGGCGCAGAGAGAAAACCGAATAAATGCAAAATCCAACAGGAGAAAACATACGATGAAACGATATCGGGACATTCGAATGAAGCCCAAGCTGATCGGCCTTTTCCTGGCGGTCGGCCTCCTGCCCCTTGCCCTGATCGGTATCATCATCGCATGGCTCACATCGGATGCGATGATGGAACAATCCTTCAACCAGCTCGAAAGCGTTCGGGACATCAAAAAAAACCAGCTCCAGCGCTTCTTTGACGAGCGCAAAGGTGATATCTCGGTTCTGACGGACAATGTCATGCTTCTTCAGCGCTCCGGGATCGAGGCCGAAACCCTGGAATCCTATTTTGAAAACTATATCCGCCAGTATCACTACTATGATCTCTTTCTGATCTCCCCCGAGGGGAGGATCTACGCTACTGTCCTACATGAGGACGATTACAACACCAACATCGTTGAGGGGCGGTATTCGGACACAAGCTTCGGCGAGCTGGTCCGCGGGGTTCTGCGGACCAGGCGCTTTGGCATTGCCGACTTCGCGCCCTATGCCCCGAGCAACGGAGAGCCGGCCATGTTCATAGCACAGCCGGTCATAAACGATGCCGGAGCCGTGGAGACCGTTGTTGCACTTCAACTCTCCCTCGAATCCATCAACGAGATCATGCAGGAGCGCTCAGGCATGGGAGAGAGCGGAGAGACCTATCTGGTGGGCCCGAATCGGCTCATGCGATCCGACTCCTATCTGGACAGGATAAATCATACGGTCAAAGCCTCCTTTGCCAACCCCAGCAAGGGCAGCGTCAAGACCGAGGCGACAGAGGCCGCTTTTTCCGGAGAGACTGGAGAGGCGATAATCATCGACTACAACGGCAATCCGGTGCTGTCAGCCTATACCACGGTGAAGATCTCCGATGAGATCACCTGGGCCATTCTGGCTGAAATCGACAGGGCCGAGGTACGAGAGCCGATCCGGGGGCTTATCTGGCTGATTCTCATCATCGCCGGCATCATAGCGCTTGTGGTTGCCGTTTTTGCTTTCTTTGTGGCCAGAAGCATCAGCCATCCCATTGCCAAGATTGTCGGCATTGCTGACGGCGTGGCTCAGGGGGATCTGGATCGGGAGATCGATATCCGTCAGAAGGATGAGATCGGGGACCTGGCCGAGGCCTTCCGGAGGATGAAAGAGCGGATCGGAAATGTCATCGACGAGACCAACACCCTTGTGGAGGCCATCCGTCAGGGCAGACTCGGCACCCGGGGCAATCCCGACAACTTTCCCGGGGCATGGCAACAGCTCGTCTCCGGTGTCAATGCCCTTGCGGACGCGTATGGAGCCCCGTTGAACATGACCGCGGAAAACATCGATCGGATCGCAAAAGGGGAGATCCCAGCCGAGATCACCGAGACCTATGAGGGAGATTTCGACCGCATTCGGGAGAATCTCAACACCCTGATCCGGAACATGAACCGGGTCCTGGCCGAGACCAACGGGTTGATCCGGTCGATCCGGGACGGCCGACTGGACCAGCGGGGAGATCCCGCGCCCTTCCAGGGGGACTGGAAAGAGCTGGTCAAGGGGATCAATGAAGTGGTGGATGCCTTTGTCGCTCCATTCCATATGGCGGCCGGCTGCATCGACCGGATCGCGGGGGGCGATATTCCTGATAAAATCACCGATGAGTACCGGGGGGATTTCAACCGCATCCGGGACAACCTCAACACCATGATCGAAAACCTGACGGTCTTCACCCTTGATCTCCAGGATGCCACTGACCGGGTGGTGGCCGCGAGCGCCCAGCTTCGCACCAGCGCGGAGGAGATGTCTCAGGGATCATCGGAGCAGGCCGCGTCCGCGCAAGAGGCCACGGCCTCTATGGAGCAGATGTCGGCCAATATCCGCCAGAACGCGGACAATGCCTCTCAGACCGAGCAGATCGCGGTCAAGGCCGCGGAAGATGCCGAAGAGAGCGGCAGAGCCGTCTCGGAGACCGTAAGGGCCATGAAGGAGATCGCGGAAAAGATCAGCATCATCGAAGAGATCGCGCGGCAGACCGATCTGCTGGCGCTCAATGCCGCGATCGAGGCAGCAAGAGCCGGAGATACCGGCAGAGGCTTTGCGGTGGTTGCCTCTGAAGTTCGGAAACTGGCAGAGCGGAGCCAGAAGGCGGCCGTATCGATCAGCACCCTCTCATCCAAGAGCGTGGGGATCTCCGAAAAGGGCGGGGATATGCTGGCCCGGCTGGTCCCGGACATCCGTAGCACCACCCAGCTCGTGCAGGAGATCTCGGCCGCGAGCAACGAGCAGAACTCGGGCGCGGATCAGATCAACTCGGCCATGCAGCAGCTCGACCAGGTGATCCAGCAGAACTCCGCGCTGGCCGAGGAGGTTGCGGCCACGGCCGAACAGCTCGACGACCAGGGGGATACCCTGAAGAAGACCGCGGGCTTCTTCAGGATCTCAGAGGCCGCAGCCTCGCGCTACGGAACCGGTCGAAAAAGCCGCGGCGCAGAAGAGGGGAAACGACCTTTACGAACCGGAAAAAAGGGCTCCAAAAGGCAATCGAAAGGGCAATCATCAGCCAAAGCAGATACCGATCAGAAGACAGATGGCTTCGGCATCGAACTGGTGGAAGAAGAGGGGGATGAGTTCGTCCCCTACTGATTCAGATGTGAAACCCCGAGCGGGCCGGCCGAAAAACCGGGAGGGAAATAAATAATGAGGGAAAAGAGCCGAAACCGATAAGCAAACTTTCAAAACAGCCCAAAGGATATCGGCTGAAACTGGGGGATTCCCGGAAAAAACTCGATCCGGATGATGAGATGTTCGAGAAATATTGATCCCTGATCCAAGAACCAGAGCCATTCTCAAACAAGGAGATCCATAATGCTGAAAAACCTGAAGATCCGAACGAAGCTGCTGTTGGGATTCGGTATTGTTCTCCTTCTGCTGTGCGGCGTGATCCTCATCTATCGCAATGCCGTGGAGACGACCATCACCGAATTTCAGGATCTGATGGATCATCAGATCGCCATTGCCAATCACGCGGCCGATGTGCAGACCTTTATGCTTCAGGCACGCCGGAGCGAAAAAGATTTTCTGCTGCGCAAGGAGAAGAAATATGCAAAGCAGGCAGCCGAGCATACGGCCGCGCTGAAGAAATCGGCAAAGAGCATTGCAGCCCTGGCACATGATACCGGTGACGGGAAGATGGCGGCCTCGGCCGAGGCGATTATCGGACATGCCGAAACCTATCTGAAGAATTTCAATGCAGTGGCTGAAGCCTGGGAGGAGCGGGGGCTGGATCACAACAGCGGCCTTCAGGGGGCCTTTCGAAACGCGGTTCACGAACTGCTGGCCGATGCCGATGGGTTGAGCGTTGGAGAACTCTATGTAGCCTATCAGCGGATGCGGCTTCAGGGGCTGGAATATCGGTTAACTCCTTCCCTTTCCGTGCTTGAGGAACTCCAAAAGGCGATCGATGGGTT
Source organism: Desulfobacteraceae bacterium (assembly GCA_011390135.1). Lineage (GTDB taxonomy): Bacteria > Desulfobacterota > Desulfobacteria > Desulfobacterales > JAABSP01 > JAABSP01. The sequence continues at coordinate 5,039 of JAABSZ010000049.1, forward strand.
TGAAAGAAAGGTGGAGACATCGAAGATCGACGCATCCGCAATGGAGCGGATCAGAGGGGCTCTTGCCCGATATCGCAGGGCATTTGCCGCGGATCAAATGACCTCTATCGATCTGACCGGCGCGGCCGACGCCATACCGGCAGCCGACGCTATCCGAACCGCCCTTGAGGGGATCTATGTTCCCGAAATCAAGGCCCTGGCCCTCCAGCTCCGAAGGGATGAGAAGGATTACCTGCTGCGGGGGGATGAAAAATATGTGCAAATGACCCACCAATCCATAGCCAATATCGAAAAAGCCGCGGAACAATCGAACATCCTCCCCCGATATCGGGAGAGGATCCAAGCCCAGCTCATTGCATATCGAAAAGCCTTTGACGCGCTGGCAGGAGAAGATGAAATCATCCGGGAGCGGACCCAGATCATGCGGAATGCGGTTCACCAGATCGAACCGGCTGTGGAGCGACTTCACGCGGATGCGATGGCAGATGCCGATGCCAGGGTCCGGTCGGCCGCAGAACAGGCCGGCTTTCTGTCGAACCTTGCAGTGGGGGTGGGAATTGCGGCCGTGATGGCCGGAATCCTCTTTGCCGTCCTCATCACCATGGCCATTGTTCGGCCCATGCGTGGACTGCTCCGGGTCTCCGGCGATATGGTCAAAGGAGAACTCGATCAAAATATCGACATCCATCGAAAAGACGAGATGGGGCAGGTCGCAGACGGCTTTCGGATGGTTCAGGAGACGGTCCGAACGTTTATGGAGGAGATCCGGGGGCTGGTGGAGGGGGTCCGGGAGGGGCGGCTCGATGTCCGGGGGCAGACTGCACACTTCCAGGGCCAGTGGGAAATCCTGATGGCCGGCGTCAACGGTCTTGTGGATGCATTTACCGGGCCCATTGCCACCACTTCCGACTATCTGCAAAGAATCGCGGCCGGGAAAATCCCGGAGCCGATGCAGGACGATTACAAAGGCGACTTTAACGAGATCAAGGTCAGCCTAAACACCCTGATCGACAACCTTGCCCGCTTTGTTCAGGAGCTGCAGGATCTGTCGAACCGGATAGGTTGGGCCAGCGGGCAGCTCAGTTCCAGCGCCCAGGAGATGTCCCAGGGATCATCGGAACAGGCCGCTTCAGCAGAGGAGGCCACGGCATCGATGGAACAGATGGCGGCAAACATCCGCCAGAATGCGGAGAATGCCGAACAGACCGAAAAGATCGCGATCCGCTCTGCAGAGGATGCCCAGTCCAGCGGAGACGCGGTGGCCGATACGGTCTCGGCCATGAAAAAGATCGCGAAGAAGATCACCATCATCGAAGATATCGCAAGGCAGACCGACCTGCTGGCGCTGAATGCGGCCATCGAAGCGGCCCGGGCCGGAGAGGGGGGGCGCGGATTTGCGGTGGTGGCCTCGGAGGTCCGAAAGCTGGCCGAAAGGAGCCAGAAGGCCGCGGCCGAGATCGGCCGCGTTTCCGGATCGAGTGTGGAAGTCGCGGAAAAGGCCGGTGAAAGGCTGGCCCAGCTCGTGCCCGATATCCGGAAGACCGCGGATCTGGTGCAGGAGATCTCTGCGGCCAGCAGTGAGCAGAACTCGGGCGCGGATCAGATCAATTCAGCCATGCAGCAGCTCGACCAGGTCATTCAGCAGAACGCATCAGTGGCCGAAGAGACCGCTGCCACAGCCGAACAACTGGCCGGATATGGGGAAACCCTTCAGCGCACTGCGGCCTTCTTCACCCTGCCCCGCCCCCTGCAACAGGGCCGGCGTGTGCAGGAGAAAAGATCTTCGCACATCGGAGAGGAGAGAGCGGATCGAAAGCGGAATCCAACGCCCTCCAGGAGGGTTCCGCTGACACTGGAGCCGGATGAGAATCCCGAAGATGATGATGCTTTCGAGAACTATTGAAATTGACTTTTCAGACAATATTCATTATTACTATTTACAAACAGGAGATGTACCATGAAGATCACCGATATCCGCATCGGACCGAGGCTGATAGCCGGCTTTGTCATCGTCGTGGCCATTCTCGGCGGAGTGGCCATCTTTCAGATCCTGAGAATGAATACCCTTGCCGAACTCCAGGACAAGGGCGCAAAGCGGGCAGAGGACGCCATCGCGATCCAGGAGATCGCCAGACGACTGGACGGCGTCTATGCAGTGGTTGCGGATGCGGTGATCAACCGGAACCTGGCGGAAAGCCGGCAGGAATTTGCAGCGATAAAAACCGCGGCCGCACAGGATATCATCACGACCCGGCAGCTTGCCGATACCGAAGCCGAACAGAGATGGGCCGAGGCATTTGCCGCCCGGTATGATGAATATCTCGATCTTTTTGAAGAGGAGATGCTCCCGATCCTTGAAAGAGAAGAATCTGCAGAGAATCGGTATTCCGATGCCCCGGCCATCGGTTCCCCGGATGGCTGGAAAAATACCGGGAACATGGAAAGCATTCAAAAGATCGATGAAAAGATCGATCAATCCCGATCCGAAGTGGTGGAGCCGCTGAACCAGATCGTCAACGCCCTGATTCAGGAGAGCCATGAAGCGGATCAAATCTTTGACGATACCCGGAAAAGCGCCATCCTATGGGCAATCATCTTCACCCTGATCGGTGCGGGGGCAGCGCTCTTCATCGCGGTGGCCATCACCCGAACCATCAACCGCCCCCTTTCCGGAATGGTCAAGACCGCCTCCCGGATCGCGGACGGAGATCTGAGCGGCGATCTTCCTACAGAGCAAAAAGATGAGATCGGAGATCTGGCCAGGGCCTTTTCCAATATGAAGGAGAGCATCAACCGGGTACTCTCGGAGATGAACGGGCTGACCGGCGCGATCCGGGAGGGGCGGCTGGATCTCCGGGGGCAGCCCGGGGAATTTTCGGGCCAATGGGCCGAGCTGATCACCTCCACCAACCGGCTCATCGACGCGTTCGTCCTTCCCTTTAAAACGGCCGCGGCCACAATGGAAAAGATTGCCGGGGGCCGGGTTCCGGACCGGATTACCGACGAGTACCACGGAGATTTCAACCGGCTGAAGGAGAACCTGAACCGGCTCATCGACGCGATGAACGAGATCACCCACACCGCAAGGGAGATCGCGGCCGGCAATCTTTCGGCCGAGGTAAAGCCGAGATCCGAGGAGGATCAGCTCATGGTGGCCCTACAGCAGATGGTGCGCCGATTGAATGAGGTGATCCTGACCGAAATCGACGGGCTGATCCGATCGGTTCAGGAGGGTCGGCTCGAAGCCCGGGGAAACGCGGCCGGCTATTCCGGCGGATGGCGGAATCTGGTGGAAGGGATCAATCGGCTCATCGAAGCCTTTGCGGACCCGATCCGGGTAACGGCCGCATGCATCGACGCAGTGGCCAAAGGCGAAATCCCGGAGCGGATCACTAGAGAATACCAAGGGGACTTCAACAGCATCAAAGGGAATCTCAACGCGCTCATCGACGCGACCCGCCAGGTGACCGAGGTGGCTTTGGAGATGGCGGCCGGGAATCTGACCGTGCAGGTAAAGCCCCGGTCGGACCGGGATGCGCTGATGAACGCGCTTGAGGAGATGGTCAACCGGCTCCAGTCCGTGGTGGCCGAAGTGCGGAATGCGGCCGAAAGTGTGGCATCCGGCAGCCAGGAGATGAGCGCGACCGCGGAGGCCATGTCGGAAGGGGCCTCGGAACAGGCGGCATCTGCCGAGCAGGCATCCTCATCCATGCAGCAGATGGCGGCCAATATCCGGCAGAACGCGGACAACGCGATGCAGACCGAGGGGATTGCGCTGAAATCTGCAGAGGATGCGGAAAAGGGCGGCGAAGCCGTTGCCCGGACAGTGAAAGCCATGAAGGAGATCGCCCAGAAGATCACCATTATCGAGGAGATCGCGAGACAGACGGATCTGCTGGCACTGAATGCAGCCATCGAGGCGGCCCGGGCCGGGGAGCACGGAAAAGGATTTGCGGTGGTGGCCTCTGAGGTGCGGAAGCTTTCGGAAAGGAGCCAGCGGGCCGCGGGGCAGATCGGCAAGCTCTCGGCCGAGAGCGTCTCCATCTCCGAAGAGGCCGGGAATATGCTGAACCAGCTCGTGCCCGACATCCGAAAGACTGCGGATCTGGTGCAGGAGATCACGGCCGCGAGCAACGAGCAGAATGCGGGGGCCTCCCAGATCAACAAGGCCATCGGCCAGCTCGATCAGGTGATCCAGCAGAACGCGTCCACGGCCGAACAGATGGCCTCCACGGCTGAGACCCTCTCCTCCCAGTCGGAGCAACTGCGGGACGCGATCTCCTTTTTCCGGGTGCGGAGCCTTTCAGAGGGAAAACATCGGGAAAAGACCGCTTCCTCTGCCCGGACAGCAGGAGAGAAAACGGTTCAAAAACCGTCAAATCGGAAACCGGCCTGGAATTCCCGCGGCATTGCAATCGAGCTTGCCCAGGGGCATGAAGGAGAGCTAAACGATGATGAATTCGAAAAATACTGATAGAATAGAAAATGAAAACCGGCATCGAGGAGAACGACAATGAATGAGACAGGAATATCTGAGACATCACAGTATCTGACCTTTCGGCTGGGAGATGAGATCTTTGCCCTCGATGTCTCCCAGGTGCGGGAGGTGCTGGATCTGAGCCCCATCACCCGGGTTCCCCGGGCCCCCGAGTTCATGCGGGGGGTCATCAACGTCCGGGGGACAGTGGTTCCGGTGGTGGATCTCCGGCTCAAGTTCGGTCTGTCCAGGATAAAGAACACCGTGGACACCCGGATCGTTGTGATGGAGATCCTCATCGACGACGAGACCACTGTATTGGGGGCTTTGGCCGACTCGGTGGAGGAGGTGATCGAACTGGACCCCGCGCACATCGAACCGCCCCCGAGAATCGGCATGCGGTGGCGCACCGATTTCATCAAGGGGATCGGCAAACAGGAGGAGAAGTTCATCATCCTGCTCGACATCGACCGGATCTTCTCCACAGAGGAGCTGGCACTTGTGGAAAAGACCGGCGCGGATCTCGATCTGGAAGAGGAGGAGGATGACCTTTCCCATGAGCCCCACGCTGAAGCGGAGACCGAAGCGGCCGAGGAGGTCGAGGAGAAATGAGGCCAATGACGGCTCCCTTACGCAGCGCTTTTCTGTCAACCGCACCACCCATGACGACAAAGACCTTCGACCAGTTCAGCCAGTTTATCCGAAAGGAGCTGGGGATCAACATCACCGAGGCCAAGAAGACCATGCTCCAGGCCCGCTTGCAGAAGCGGATGCGCCTGCTGGGAATCGATTCTTTCGAGGCCTACTATGATTACGTCTTCAGCCCCGAGGGGCTGACCGGCGAAACCTTTGCCATGATCGATGCGATCACCACCAACAAGACCGACTTCTTTCGGGAGCCGAAGCATTTTGAACACCTGATAAATGTGGTACTGCCGGAGATCCTGCAACACAGCTCTTCGGGAAACACGGTCCGCTTCTGGAGCGCGGGATGCGCCACGGGCGAGGAGCCCTATACCCTGGCCATGGTGCTTTGCGACTATATGATCCTCCCGCAGACTTTCGACTTTTCCATCATGGCCTCGGACATCTCCACCCAGGTACTGAAAAAAGGGGTTGCCGGGATCTATGAGCACGAGAAGATCGAGCCGGTTCCCATGCCCATGCGGAAGCGGTATCTGCTGAAGAGCAAGGACAAAACCTCCTCGCTGGTCCGGATCGTTCCCGAACTTCGGGCCAAGGTAAACTTTCGCCGGATCAACCTGATGGAAAGGGATCTGAATATCCGGGAGAGATTCGATGTGGTCTTTTTCCGAAATGTGATCATCTACTTTGACCGGCCCACTCAGCAACGGGTGATCCGGGGGATCTGCCGACACATCCGGCCCGGGGGCTACATCTTCATGGGCCATTCCGAAACCCTGAACGGGCTCGACCTTCCCCTCACCCCGACCGTTTCGACCGTTTACCGGCGAAACTGAAATGAGAGCCGCATGGAACACTCAGGGGGTGCCGGCCGATTATCTCAAGGCCGGAGACATGATCTATCGGGATCGGCCGGCCCGCATCATCACGGTGCTAGGCTCATGCATCGCGGTGACCATGTTCGATGAACAAAGAGAGACCGGCGCCATCTGCCACGCACTGATGCCCGAATGCCAGGAGCCCTCGGGATGCCGGACCGACTGCCAAGATCCCTTACGATACGTTGACTGCGCGGTCTCCCTGATGGCGGCAAAGATCCTCCGAAGCGGAACCCCGCCGGCGCGGATTCAGGTGAAGGTCTTCGGCGGCGCTGACATGTTCGGCGGGGACAACCCACCGACCCGCTATGCCACGGTGGGTTCCCTGAATGCAGCCTCTGCGCTCCGGCGGATCGGGGAGCTGGGGATGCGGGTTTCGGCAAAGGATGTGGGCGGATATCATGGCCGGAAAATCTATTTCTACCCCCATACCGGCGAGGTATGGCTCAAGCGACTGGGGAAATCGTAAAGCCGTGATCAACAAGAAGAAGATTCGGGTGCTGGTGGTGGATGATTCCGCGGTGGTCCGGCAGACCATGAAGCAGATCCTCGATTCGGACCCCGATATCGAGGTGATAGCGACCGCGTCGGACCCCTATATCGCGGCCGGCAAGATCCGCAAGGAAGTGCCGGACGTGATCACCCTGGATGTGGAGATGCCCCGGATGGACGGCATCACCTTTCTACAGAAGATCATGACCCAGCATCCCATCCCGGTGGTGATCTGTTCGGGCCTCACCACCAAGGACTCGGATCTGGCCATGAAAGCTCTGGAGGCGGGCGCGGCCGAGATCATCGAGAAGCCTCGGCTCGGGACCAAGCGGTTTCTGGAGGAGTCCCGGATGCGGATCTGCGATGCGGTCCGGGCGGCCGCGATGGCCCGGCGCCGGCCCCTGCCCAGGATCCGGTCCGTGGACCCGAAGCTGACCGCGGATGCCGTCATCCCCAAACCCACGGGCCGGACAATGTTCCACACCACGGAAAAGGTGGTGCTGGTGGGAGCCTCCACCGGCGGCACCGAGGCTCTGCGGATCTTTCTCGAGGGGATGCCCATGGACGCGCCCGGCATCGTCATCGTCCAGCACATGCCGGAGCAGTTCACCGCGGCCTTTGCCAAGCGGCTCGACACCCTCTGCCGGGTATCGGTGAAGGAGGCCGAGAACAACGACACGGTGATCCGGGGTCGGGCATTGATCGCTCCGGGCAACCGGCATACCCTTTTAAAAAGGAGCGGAACCCGGTATTATGTGGAGGTGCGGGATGGGCCCCTGGTCTGCCGACACCGGCCCTCTGTGGATGTCCTCTTCCGTTCCGGGGCCCGGTATGCGGGGCCCAATGCGGTGGGGGTGATCATGACCGGCATGGGTGATGACGGCGCGAAGGGAATGCGGGAGATGAAGGATGTAGGGGCGTTCACCATTGCACAGGATGAGGCCACTTCCGTGGTCTTTGGCATGCCGAACGAGGCCATCAAGCTGGGCGCGGCCGAAAAGGTGCTTCCCCTGGGGAATATCGCTTCAATGGTAATTCGGGTCTGCAGTTGAGCCAGATAGGATGAGAGAACTTTCTAAAAACGAACAGGCGCTCCTGAATGCTTTCCCGGAGGTCGCTATCCTTCTGGATACCGAGGGAAGGGTTCTTGCCATCAATGAGATTGCGGCTGAACAGATCGGTAAGTCGAGGGAGACCCTCATCGGCAAGAGTATCTATGATCATCTACCGGAATCGACAGCAAAGCGGAGAAAGCGATATGTATGGGAGTCCTTCGAAACCGCTCTGCCGGTCCGCTTCAAGGATCAGAACAATGGCCGGTATTACGACAATCATATCTTTCCGATCCGGGAGCCGGACGGCCGGGTGGACCGGGTGGCGGTCTTTGCCAAAGACATCACCCGGCAGAGGGAGGCGGAAAACGCATTTCAGGAACTCAATGCTTACCTGGAAAGAAGGGTGGATGAGCGAACGCGCCAGTATGAAGAGGCCAACCAGAAGCTGAAGAATGCCATCGCCTGCGCGAATCAACTGGCCAGAAACGCGCAGTCTGCCAACCGGGCCAAAAGCGAATTTCTGGCCAACATGAGCCATGAGATCCGGACCCCCATGAACGGGATCATCGGAATTCTCGACCTGCTGTCCGACACCCGGCTGGATGAGATGCAGCAGGAGTATATGACCCTGGTTCGCCATTCCGCAGATACCCTTCTCCATCTGCTCAACGACATCCTCGATTTTTCCAGGATCGAGGCCGGAAAGATGACCATAGAGACCACGCCCTTTGACCTGGAGGCCGTGATCCGTTCCGTGATGGTTCCCATGAAGCTGAGAACCCAGGAGAAGGGGCCCGAGATCGGCTGGGAGATCGCGGAAGAGATTCCCCAAAAGCTGATGGGTGATCCGGGAAGGCTTCGCCAGATTCTCGTCAATCTGGTGCGCAATGCGGTCAAGTTCACCCCGATGGGAGAAATCCGGCTTCAGGCTGTATCCGAAGAGCAGTGGGCCGAGCATATCCAGCTCCATTTTTCCGTAAAAGATACGGGCATCGGGATTCCCCCGGAGAAGCTCCATATCATCTTCGATTCTTTTGTCCAGGCTGACAGCTCCATCACCCGGAGCCACGGCGGGGCCGGTCTCGGCCTGAACATCTGCAAAAAACTGGTGGAGATGATGGGCGGAGAGATCTGGGTAGAGAGCCGGATCGAAAAGGGAAGCACATTCCATTTCCGGATCCCCTTTAAAAAGGCTCAGAAACCGGTTGCAAAAGAATCCCCGGAACCGGAACCGACGATCCCCTCCCCTTTTCCGAATCAGCAGATCCGGGTGCTGCTGGCCGAGGATGATTCCCTCAACCAGCGGGTTTTTACCCACTATCTCCGGCACGGCGGATACCAGGTCACCGCTGTCTCCGATGGCCCGGCCGCTGTTCAGGCCATGGAAGAGAGCCATTTTGATCTGGTGCTGATGGATCTGCGAATGCCGACATTGAATGGAATCGAAGCGGCCAAAAAGATCCGGCGGCTCTCGGCCGAGGCCAGAAAAATCCCGATTATCGCGTTGACGGCCCATGCTTTCAAGGAGGATCGGCAGCGCTGTCGAGCCGCGGGAATGCAGGGATATCTTGCAAAGCCGGTGGGCAGAGACCGCTTTCTCAACTATCTGCGGGCATTTCTCCATGAGAGAGGAGATGCCCCGAATGGATCGACGGTATCCAGAATCTCCCAAGAGGAAAAATGGCCGCAACCGCCGGAGAGAAAAGCGCCTGCAATCCTCTGCCCGCCCCCGGCCCCCGATCTTTCACGACATCTGGCGGGAATGGCGGAAGCACTCCAAAATAACGAAGCGAGCGCGGCAGAATCTCATGCACAGACCCTGAAAACCGTTGCAGAAGAGACCGGAGCAGAGGAGACCGCAAAGACAGCTTTCCGATTCCTTCTTGCTCTGCGCAAGGGAGATACCCAGCAGTGCCAAATTCTGTTAGAGCGCCTCAGCGCCTCCTTTTCCCCGGAAGAGGCCGGAAAGAACAGATCGGAATCGGACAATCATCGATAAAAGGAGAAGCCATCATGAAGACATTGATCGTAGAAGATGATTTCATTTCCCGCCGGATCCTGAAGGATCTTCTCTCCCCCTACGGAGACTGCGACATCGTAGTGGATGGAAAAGAGGCGCTCCAGGCATTTGAGATGGCCTGGCATGACGGAGCGCGCTATGATCTGATCTGCATGGACATCATGATGCCCAACCTGGATGGCCATCAGTCCCTTGCGGAGATCCGGAAGGTCGAAAAGAAGCTGGGGGTTCCGGCCGAAAGGGAGGTCCGGGTCATCATGGTATCGGCACTGGATGACCCGAAATCGGTGGTCCGGGCATTTTACGACGGAGGCGCCACCGCCTATCTGGTCAAACCCATCGACAAGGAGAAGCTGCTCAAGGAGGTCCGGGCTCTGGGACTGATTGAATAAAAGTTTCTGATATTTTTAGTTACAATAAATTTCCCTTGACCGGTAGCGTCGTTTTTTTCTACAATAAAAAACAGTTCAAAGAGGATCACCATGCCCTGATCAACGCAAAAGGTGCGGTATTCCTTAAGCCCCGGGAACCTTTTCCGGACTCTGCGTAACCACCGGCAACCAAGGAGGCTTCTCATGCAGCGACGCTATCTGAAACCCCTGATCTTCATCGTTCTCGGCCTTCTGGTCGCCTTTCCCCTCTTCAGCCTCACCTATTACACAATGGTCCGCACCTCCACCCCCCAATTCTGCGCCTCCTGCCACGAGATCGAGTTCGCGTACAACACCTGGAAGACCTCCTCCCACACCAACAACAGCCACGGGTTCGTTGCCGACTGCATGGACTGCCATCTGCCCGCGCCCCACGATACCTTCAACTTCTTCTATGCCAAGACCATGCACGGCATCAAGGATGTCATCGCGCACTTCACCATGGAAGAGTACGATCGGGAGAAGAACCGGAAAAAGGCCTATGCCTCGATCAAGAACGACCAGTGCCAGAAGTGCCACCTGAACATCCTCTACATGCCCTACAAGCGGGGGGCAATGCTCGCGCACCGCTCCGTGGTCTATGCCCGGCCCGGCTATGAGAAGAAGTGCGTGGACTGCCACCGGAACCTGGTCCATGTTCCCCGGGAGCAGTACGATTATATCCAGTCCAAAGAGCCGTATCGAGGCCTGGGAATATAACCGGCAACGCGAAAAAACCCGTAAGCAGTACGACTACATCCACTCCAAAGAGCCCTATCGGGGCTTGGCAATATAACCGGCAACGCGAAAAAAAAGGAGGCCTGTGATGAAACGGATCTGGAAGGCCGCATGCGCGGTTTCATGCACCATTCTGCTGTTGGTCTGCACCAATGCACTGAGTCAGTCACAAGGGCAGAACATGCCCAAGGACAAAGAGTTCCGGATCGAACGGAGCATGCCCCGGGAGGCGTCCATCTGCATCGAATGCCACAAGGCCGAACATCCCGGCATCTTTGCGGACTGGGCCGCCAGCCGCCATGCAAACGCCAACATCACCTGCTATGACTGCCACAAGGCCGACGAGACGGACCCGGATGTGGACAAGGAGCATTTCAAGTATTATGACGAGTACACCCGGAAATACGGGGACAAGGATTTCTACAAGGTTCCCATCTCCGGCGTCGTGACCCCCAAAGACTGCTCCCGGTGCCATCCGGACGAGGCCAAACAGTACAGCGTCAGCAAGCACGCCAACACCATGGAGATCATCTGGAAGATCGACCCGTGGCTCAATGACGGCATGAACAGCGATTTGGAGCGGGCCTCGGGCTGCTACTACTGCCACGGCACGGTGCTGAAGATGAAGGACGGCCAGCTCGACCCGGACACATGGCCCAACGTCGGCGTGGGGCGGATCAACCTCGACGGCAGCAAGGGGAGCTGCACGAGCTGCCACACCCGCCACCGCTTCTCCCTGATGGAGGCTCGAAAGCCCGAAGCCTGCGGCCAGTGCCATCTTGGCCCGGACCATCCCCAGATCGAGATCTATATGGAGTCGAAGCACGGCGACATCTACACCGCGTTCGGTGACGAGTACAACTGGACTGCAGCCCCAGGAACCTGGAGCGCGGGAGTCGACTTTCGGGGCCCCACCTGTGCCTCCTGTCACATGTCCGGAACCGGGAAAGTCCTCACCTCCCACGACGTGACCGAGCGCCTCGCCTGGGAGCTTCAGGCCCCGCTGACGGTCCGGCCCCAGGATTTCAAGCCATTCCCGGCAAAGACCAACTGGGAGAACGAGCGGGCCAAGATGAAGGAGGTCTGCAAACAGTGCCACGGAAAGACCTGGGTGGACGGCCATTTCGACAAACAGGATCGGGTGATCGAGGAGTACAACGAGGTCTATTTCAAACCGGCCAAGCAGATGCTCGACGACCTCTACAACAAGAATCTGCTGGACAAGACCAGATTCTTTGACGAGCACCTGGAGGTGGAGTTCTACGAGCTGTGGCATCATGAGGGCCGTAGGGCCCGGATGGGCTCTGCCATGATGGCCCCGGACTATGCCTGGTGGCACGGCTTCTACGAGTGCAAGAACCGTTACAACAAGTATATGGAAGAGGCCCGGAAGCTTATCGAGCACAACGAGAAGGCTTACAAGTATCCGGACTTCCCCAATGCCACCGGGGACACCACCAGGCCGGAGGTCATCTTCGGGAAAACCCCGGAATAAGAGCTGAATAAGAGAGGAATAAGAGAGGAACAGGAAAAGAACAGAAACAGGATAGGAAAGAACCGATGCCGATCCCCGGAAATCTGCTCACCACGGCCATGGCCGTCATGCCCCACAAGGATGCGGAGAGGGCTCTGGATGCCGCGCTTTCGCTGAACATCCCCTTCTGGCCCCAACTCCCGCTGCTGAGCTATTATGAGGACATGTACGTCCAGGCGGCCGAGCACTTTCCGGGGATCATCTTAGACATGGAGAACCGGAACCTGCGCTTCTCCACCGACAAGTTCGCGCTGGAGCTGGAAGAGGCCATGAACCGGATGGCCGAGCCCGAGTATCTCGACATCAGCCCGGAATATTCCGAGGTTTACCACCGTTTTTTAGGGATGGATCTGAAGGACAGACCCGCGATCCGGGGACAGTTGGAGGGGCCTGTCAGCTTCGGCTTCAATGTGCTGGACGAGGAGGAGCGGCCCATCCTCTTCAACGACACGGTGCGGCCCTTTATGCTGGAGTTCATGGCGGGCCGGATCAACATCCAGCTCCAGAAGCTCAAGAGGATGAACGAAAACGCGTTCATGTTCATTGACGAGCCGGGGCTGCAGTATGTCTTCAGCGCGATGTCCGGCTACAACGACATGACGGCAAAGGCCGATCTCGATACCTTCCTCTCCCTCATCGACCGGCCCCGGGGGATTCACCTCTGCGGAAATCCGGACTGGAGCTTTCTGCTGGGGCTGGATCTGGATATCCTCTCTCTGGACGTCTTCTCCAACGGCGAGATCTTTGTCTCCAACCACGGCGCGATCAGAGCCTTTCTGGAAAAGGGCGCGGTACTCGTCTGGGGCATCGTTCCCACCAATGCCGAGCCCTTTGGCCTGAGCGATGTCGATTCTTTGGAAAGAGGGCTGGTCAACCTCTGGGCCGATCTTGAAAAAAGGGGAGTTCCGATGGATCTTCTTCTCTCCCAGAGTCTCCTCTCTCCGGCCACCTGCTGCCTCGTCAACAAGGACGGGGAGAAGACCGTGGAGGCGTCCTTTAAAAGATTGAGAAAGCTTTCGGGCCGCCTCAGATCCCGCTACGGAATCGAGTAAATGAAAGCATCGGCCGTTGACATCCTTTCCGGAACACCGCTTTTCGGAGGTCTTCCGCAGGATCAACTGGAAAAGATCGGGGCGATTGCGGTGGGCCGGGATTATGTAAAGCGGGAGATGGTCTTCTTTGAAGGGGAAGAGGCCAGGGGCTTTTATGTGGTCGCCTCGGGAAGAGTGAAGATATTCAAGGTATCGGCCGAAGGACGGGAGCAGATCCTGCACATCTTCGGCCCCGGCGAGCCCTTTGGCGAAGTTCCCGTCTTCATCGGAAAGTCCTATCCGGCAGGGGCCCAGACCTTGGTCAAAAGCAGGCTTCTATTTCTGCCCCGCGCCGCGTTCGTGCAACTCATCGAAAAGAACCCGCCACTTGCCCTCAACATGCTCGGGGTCCTCTCAATGCGCCTGCGCCAGTTTACGGTTCAGATCGAAAACCTGACGTTGAAGGAGGTTCCGGGGAGGCTTGCGGCCTATCTGCTCTACCTGGACCAAAGTGCCGAAGAGACGAGGGAAAAAAAGGATGAGGTGCGGCTCAACATCTCCAAGCGGGAGCTGGCCAACCTTTTAGGAACCGTTCCGGAGACCCTCTCCCGGATCTTCGGGAAGATGTCCGGGGAAGGGCTTATCCAAGTCGATGGGCCCCAGATCCGGCTGCTGGACCGGCTGGGGCTTACGGATCTTGCGGAACAGGGGAAGTTGCTGACGGATTCGGCCGTCTCCTGAAATTACGGCTTTGAATCAGGAGGCTTCTGCCACCTGCCGCACCGGCATCATTAGCATATGATAACCATAGTCCAGGTGGATATCGGCAACCTTTTCGGACGCAAATTCCCGCATTTCAATCCGCCGATCATCATCTTCAGGAGCAGTAACTTCAATCCAAAGAGTAGCAGGATTCTCAGGGCTTTCTCCCACCCGGATCAGTTCCACCTCCGGATATATCTCCCGGATCTGATCCATCAACCTTCCAATCAATTCTTCCTGTTTAAAGTTCATAATCTATTTCCTTTGATATCAACAGAATAAATTCCTTTGCTTTTGCAAGCTGCCGGGCCGTCTCTTTTTTGCTTACGCTGTCGTTCCGGTAATCGGCAATGTTACGAATCGCCTGAATGTCTGGTAGATAAGACCGTATTTTTCCGGGGAAGAGTTTATCTCTTCTGATCAGCCTTCCGTTAAACTGTGCCTGCACCCATTCATGATCCAGCCGATCCTTCCGCTTTATTCCCTTATGAGCCAATGCAGCCACTGCCGCCTGAAACGCGGCGTAATAGGCCCTGTTTGCAGAGGCATCAAAGAGATCATTATCATAACAGAGTTGAGCAGCAGAGAGATTGGCCCGGGCTTTGTCAAAAAATTCCTTTATCATAAGCTTCCACGATTCCGTTTTCGGTAAAACCGGGATGGAGGGCATTACCCCTCCCCCGGCTAAAGTGAGAATTCCGCATCTACCGCTTCAACGCCACCAGCTTCCGGGTCAGAGTGGTGATATGGCTCATCTCCTCTTTGATGATCCCGTCGATCCGCTCTTTACCCAATGACTCGGCCACCACATCCTTCATCCCCAGATAGAAGACGATCGAGTCCTTTTCGGCTGTGATCGCGGCCTTCAGGATATCCCGCATCGAGGAGGTGTCGATCTCCTTTTCGAAAAAGACACGGTGATCGGCCAGAGCCTTTAAATACTGCATCGCGTCCCCCTGGGGGTCAAAGACGTTCTGCTCCTTCTCCTTGGGCGTCAGATCGGACTGCATCTTTGCAAACCGCTTCTCGTGGTCATCCTCCATCTCCGCAAGCTCTAAAAGCATCTTCTCCTCTTCGGCATTTCCGATGCCTCCGGCCGCATCCCGGTAGAACTTGGAGCCGTTCCGCTCGATCTGCTTTGCCATCTCAAAGATCTCATCCGCGTTGAATTCATAAGCCATCTCTATTCCGTCCTTTCTTTTGCATTTATTACAGGCTATATTATTTTACCATTATTTTGCATACTTTACCGGATTATAACCCTTCACGGAAAGATTGTAAAACAAAAAAATGTCACAGATTTCCTTGATCTCCTCCCCGGAATGGAGTACCCCTTTAGGATCGGATTCGAAAACAGTTGACCTGTGTACAGGAGATTTCCTTGCTGCTGGAGATAAGACGCTTCCCACCGGATGAACAATGGCTCGAACGGCTTTCCATACAGCCGGTGTCCCAGACATTTTCCCACCATTTCATTACGGTAAAACCATCCCCGGCGCATCCTCATCCCGTGAGAGTTCCAAAGGGCGGGCGCCTGCTGGTCCGGATGGAGAGCCGGGAAAAGCTCTCTTTGATCCTGCCGGCAGGCGCCATCTCCAAAGAAATCATCATCATCACAGACCGATGCCAGTGGATCAGAGTCGAAAACGCAGCCTTGAAGATCATCGAACAGAGACCCTTTCTGGCCCGTATCCGGAGCGGCTCTTTGAAAATCTCCTTTCTCTCCTTCAAGTCCCTGGCCTTTGAAAACCGGAAAGAGACGGTTCTGCCCATTCTGGAAAAGATCCGTCCGGGAATGGTGATCGCGGATCATATTGAACGCCTCTCTCCGTGGGGGAGTGCGTTTTCGGCCATCGATGCGGCTGCCCTGCCGGTTTTGGAAGAGATCCGCAGAAAGCACCGGAAGCTTGTCTTTGTGGGGCTGGCCAGCACCCGGGACAGGCTCGTCCTGAAAGATATTTCCGATCGGCTCGATCTGCAAGGGTTTGAGGAGATATCCTCCCCGATTCGGCTGCCGGAGAGCCTCAGTTTCGGGGTGGTCAGAAAGGATGGCCTGCAGGAAAAGGAGAACGCGTTCGAAGGCCTGATCTGGGAGGAGATCCCCAAAGCCGTGGGAGCCGACCATGCGGACGGCGCATATAACGACAACGACTGGGGAACCGTACTGGAGGTTCAAGAGAAATCTTTCCGGCTGATCTACAGCGACATTCACGGGAAGACCGGACAGGGGATAGATCGGGCAGGGCCTTTGAAAGCGCCGATCTTCTTTCCCCGATATTCCTACCCGCTTCGGGTTGGGTCCGGCAGCACAAACGCGTTTGACCGCCCTTTTGAAGGTAACAAAGGTAA